>JAQGNJ010000081.1 GCA_028291885.1 Ramlibacter sp.
GTCACCCGCGGCTCCCGCCGCTTCCGCACCCGCGGCAGCCAGGTAAGGAGCGCGCCGCATGGCAAAGTTTTTCATCGACAGGCCGATCTTCGCCTGGGTGATCGCGCTGTTCATCATCGTGCTCGGCGGCGTGTCGATCACGCAGCTGCCGGTCTCGCAATATCCGCCGGTGGCGCCGCCCGCCATCATCGTCTCGGCCAACTATCCGGGCGCCTCGGCCCAGACGCTGGAAGAAAGCGTGATCAGCGTGATCGAGCAGGAGATGAACGGCTCGCCCGGCCTGATCTACATGGAATCCGTCAGCCAGGCCAACGGTTCCGGCGCCATCACGCTCAGTTTCCAGCAGGGCACGAATGCCGACCTGGCGCAGGTCGACGTGCAGAACCGGCTGGCCCGCGCCACGCCGCGCCTGCCCGCCGCCGTGACGCAGCAAGGCGTGCGCGTGGACAAGTCGCGCTCGAACTTCCTGCTGTTCACCATCCTGTCGTCGGACGACCCGGCGATGACGCCGACCATGCTGGGCGACTACGCCTCGCGCACCGTGCTGCCGGAACTGCAGCGCCTGCCCGGCGTCGGCCAGGCCCAGCTGTTCGGAACCGAACAGGCCATGCGGATCTGGATCGACCCGGCCAGGCTGGTCAGCTTCGGCCTGTCGACGACGGAGGTCAACAACGCCATCCGCGCGCAGAACGCGCAGGTCTCCGCCGGCTCCATCGGCGAGCTGCCCAACCTGTCCTCCCAGGCGATCGCCGCCACCGTGGTGGTCAAGGGACAGCTGACCACGCCCGAGCAGTTCGGCAACATCGTCCTGCGCGCCAACACCGACGGCTCCACCGTGCGGCTCAAGGACGTGGCCCGCATCGAACTGGGCGCGCAGAACTACGCCACCTCGGCGCGGCTGAACGGCAAGCCCTCGACCGGCATCGGCGTGCAGCTCTCGCCCACCGGCAATGCGCTGGCGACCGCGGCCGCCGTGCGCACGCGGATGGAGGAACTGTCGAAGTTCTTCCCGGCCGGCGTGAAGTGGGAGATCCCGTACGACAGTTCGCGCTTCGTGAAGATCTCGATCACCCAGGTGGTCATCACGCTGCTGGAAGCGGTCGCGCTGGTGTTCCTGGTGATGTTCCTGTTCCTGCAGAACTGGCGCTACACCATCATCCCGACCCTGGTCGTGCCGATCGCCCTGCTGGGCACCTTCGGCGCGCTGATGGCGCTGGGCTTCTCGATCAACGTGCTGACCATGTTCGGCATGGTGCTGGTGATCGGCATCGTGGTGGACGACGCCATCGTCGTGGTGGAGAACGTCGAGCGCATCATGAGCGAGGAAGGCCTGCCGCCGCGCGAAGCGACGCGCAAGGCCATGGGCCAGATCTCCGGCGCCATCATCGGCGTGACGGTGGTGCTGATCTCGGTGTTCGTGCCGCTGGCCTTCTTCGCCGGCTCGACCGGCAACATCTACCGGCAGTTCTCGGCGGTGATGGTGTCGTCGATCGCGTTCTCCGCCTTCATGGCGCTGTCGCTCACGCCGGCGCTCTGCGCGACGCTGCTCAAGCCGGTGGAAGCGGGGCACCACCACGAGAAGCGCGGCTTCTTCGGCTGGTTCAACCGCGGCTTCTCGCGCACGGCCAAGGGCTACGAAAGCATCGTCGCCCGGATCCTGCGCCGCGCCGCCCGCTACCTCGTGATCTACGCCGCGATCATCGGCGTCGTCGTCCTCGTCTACACGCGGCTGCCGACCTCGTTCCTGCCCGCCGAGGACCAGGGCAACATGCTGATCAACGTTCAGCTGCCGCCCGGAGCGACGCAGGAACGCACACGCGCCGTGATGGAACAGGTCGAGAGCTACATCCTCAAGCAGCCCGAGGTGCAGAGCATGGTCGGCGTGCTGGGCTTCAGCTTCTCGGGCCAGGGCCAGAACGCGGCGCTCGCCTTCGTGACGCTCAAGGATTGGGAACAGCGGCCCGAGCAAAGCCAGTCGGCCGAGGCGATCGCCGGCCGGGCCTTCGGCGCGCTCTCGCGGATCCGCGACGCGTTCATCTTCCCGCTGAGCCCGCCGCCGATCCCGGAGCTGGGAACCGCGTCGGGCTTCACCTTCCGGCTGCAGGACCGCGGCGGCGCAGGCCACGAGGCCTTGCTGGCAGCGCGCAACCAGCTGCTGGGGATGGCGAGCAAGAGCAAGCTGCTGGCGGGCGTTCGCCCCGAGGGGCTGGAAGACGCGCCGCAGCTGGAGATCGACATCGACCGCGACAAGGCGAGCGCCCTGGGCGTGCCCTTCGACGCGATCAACGCGACGCTCTCCACTTCCCTGGGCTCGGCCTACATCAACGACTTTCCGAACCGGGGCCGGCTGCAGCGCGTGCTGGTGCAGGCGGATGCGCCGGCGCGGATGCAGCCGGACGACCTGCTGCGCCTGAACGTGAACAACAGCCAGGGCCGGCCCGTGCCGCTGTCGTCGTTCGCCACCACGCGCTGGGTGACCGGTGCGATGCAGACGGTGCGCTACAACGGCTATCCGGCGATGCGCATCTCGGGCGCACCCGCCCCCGGCAACAGCACAGGCGCGGCGATGGCCGAGGTCGAGCGGCTGGCGGCGCAGCTGCCGCCGGGCTTCGGCTACGAATGGACCGGCCAGTCGCGCGAGGAGAAACTGGCGGGCTCGCAGGCCATGATCCTGTACGGATTCGCCATCCTGGCGGTGTTCCTGTGCCTGGCCGCGCTCTACGAGAGCTGGTCGATCCCGCTGTCGGTGATCCTGGTCGTGCCGCTGGGCGTGCTCGGCGTGCTGCTGGCGACGCTGCTGCGCAGCTACTCGAACGACGTGTACTTCCAGGTCGGCCTGATCACCATCATCGGCCTGACGGCGAAGAACGCGATCCTGATCATCGAGTTCGCCAAGGACCTGCAGGCCCAGGGCAAGGGCGTGATCGAGTCGGCGCTGGCCGCCGCCCACCTGCGCTTCCGCCCGATCGTGATGACCTCGATGGCGTTCGGCCTGGGCGTGCTGCCGCTGGTGCTCGCGAGCGGGGCCGGCTCGGCCAGCCAGCGCGCCATCGGCACCGGCGTGATCGGCGGCATGATCACCGGCACGGCGCTGGCGATCTTCTTCGTCCCCATCTTCTTCGTCGTCGTGCGCAGCTTCTTCAAGGGCAGCGAGCGGCAGCGCAAGATCTACACCCACGAGCTGGAAAGGGAGCTGCCGCCCGGCGCGACGGCAGGAGACCAGGTATGACTTCGACTTGCACATCCCGCCTCGCCGCGCTGGCGGCCACCGCCCTGCTCGCCGCCTGTTCGTCCATGGCGCCGAAATACGAGCGCCCCGCCGCGCCAGTGGCGGCGACCTGGCCCTTCGGCGCCACGACGCAAGGCACGCAGGCCGTCGCCGACATCGACTGGCAGAACTTCTTTCCCGATCCGCGGCTGCGCGAGCTGGTCGCCATCGCGCTGCGCGGCAACCGCGACTTGCGGGTGGCGGTGCTCTCCATCGAGCAGGCCCGCGCCCAGTACCAGATCCGCCGCGCCGACCAGCTGCCGACCGTCGGCGCCCAGGTCACGGGCTCGCGCACGCCCGGCGCCAACGGCAGCACGACCAGCGTCTACACCGCCGGACTGGCGCTGAGCGCCTGGGAGATCGACTTCTTCGGCCGCATCGCCAGCCTGAGCGACGTGGCGCTGGCGCAATACCTGGCCACCGAGGAAGGCCGCAAGGCGGCGCAGGTCAGCCTGGTCGCCGCCGTCGCCAACACCTGGCTGTCGCTGGTGGCCGACGAGGACCTGCTGGCGATCACACGGCAGACGCTGGCCACGCGCGAGGAATCGCTGCGGCTGGCGCGGCTGCGCTTCGAGAACGGCGTCACGTCGGAGCTGGACTTCCGCCAGGCCGAATCGCTGACCGAGTCGGCCCGCGTCACGCTGGCACAGTTGCAGCGGCAGCGCGCGCTCGACGAAAACGCGCTGGTGCTGCTGATCGGCCAGCCACTTCCGGGCGGGCTGCAGGCAACCGCGGGCATCGACACCGTGAGCCTGCCGGACCTGCCGGCCGGCGCGCCGTCGGACATGCTGGTGCGGCGTCCCGACATCCGGCAATCGGAACAGCAGTTGATCGCGGCCAACGCCAACATCGGCGCGGCCCGCGCCGCCTTCTTCCCGCGGATCTCGCTCACCGCCGGCGTGGGCAGCGCCAGCAGCGAACTCACTGGCCTGTTCAAGGGCGGGACCTGGGGCCTGACGCTGGCGCCCAGCCTGCTGCTTCCGATCTTCGACGCCGGCCGCAACCAGGCCGGCCTGCAGTCGGCGACGGCCGGCCGCGACATCGCCGTCGCGCAGTACGAGCGCTCGATCCAGGCGGCCTTCCGCGAAGTGGCCGATGCCCTGGCTGGCCGGGCCACGCTGTCCGACCAGCTGCAGTCGCAGCGCGCCGTGGCGGCCGCCGAAGCGGCGCGCCTGCGCCTGTCGGACCTTCGCTACACCAACGGCGTCGCCAGCTACCTCGACCTGCTGGACGCGCAGCGCTCGCTGTTCGCCGCGCAGCAGGCGCTGGTGCAGACGCGGCTGGCGCAGCTGCAAACCCAGGTCAACCTGTACAAGGCCCTGGGCGGCGGCTGGACCGAAGGCGCGGCAACGCCCTGAGCGCCGCGCGCCGGCGGTCAGCGGCCGCCGACCACGCCGGCCGCGATGTTCACGGCCAGGCCCAGGATCGCGGCGTTGAAGAAGAAGCTGAGCACCGACTGCGCCAGCACGGTGCCGCGCATCGGCGTCGACTGCACGGTGACGTCCGAGGTCTGCACCGCGGCCGAGATCGTGAACGAAAAGTACAGGAAGTCGCGGTACGAAGGCAGCTCCAGTTGTTCGGGGAAGCGCAGCGGCCGCCGATCCTGCGGCGCCTCGTAGAACAGGTGGGCGTAGTGGAAGGTGTAGATCACGCCCAGCAGGAACCATGAGCTGGTCACCGTGGCCAGCGGCAGGACCACGGCCAGCATCCCCTCGCGCCCGCCGCCTTTCGCGACGGCCAGATCGGCGACGATCGCCACCAGGCTGAGCATGGCGGCGGCCGACACGATCGCCACCACCGCGGCGCTGCTGGCGTCCTCCTGCTCGGCGATGGCTCGCACCCGGGCCGGCGGCGAGCGCAGCATCAGCCAGGCCATCGACGCCAGGTAGGGCCAGACGGATGCATTCCAGGCGACCAGCGCGCGCGTCGAAACCGTCCAGGCCTCGGGCAGCAGCGCCCAGGCCACCGCTCCCAGCAGGAAGGTCGCAAGCAGTCGGGGCCGGTGCAGTCCCTGGTGCAAAAGCCGGCGAAAGAATGAACTCATGGCGTGCCGCCGAGCCTAACAGTGCGGCGGGCCTTGCCGGGTCAGTGTCCGGTCAGTGCAACTGCCGTACAACGTGCAGCAGCAAGGAACGACCATGGACCATTACTCCGCTCTGTCGACGCATCCGCTTCCGTCCACCGCGAGGATCTGTGCTCCCGGCCCCTCCGCGACGCAGGAAACGCTGGACTCGCCGGCCGACCGCGTGATGACCGACCTCACCGAGGTGACCGCGGTGGTGATCGAGCCCCAGGCCAGCATGGAGGCGGCGCACGAGATGATGCTGCACCGCGGCGTGCGCATGCTGCTGGCGCTCGACGGCGACGGCACGCTGGCCGGGCTGATCACGGCCAGCGACGTCCTGGGCGAGAAGCCGCTGCACCTGGTGCGCGAGCGCCGCATCCGCCATTCCGAGATCCTGGTGTCCGACGTCATGACGCCGGTGGGCCGGCTCGACGCCTTCGACTGGAAAGCCGTGCGCGCGGCGCGGGTCGGCGACATCGTGGCCCGGCTGCAGCTGGCGAAACGGCAGCACGCACTGGTGACGCAGACGCTGGACGGCCAGGTCCTGGTGCGCGGCATCTTCTCGCTGTCGCAGATCGCGCGCCAGCTCGGCATCCCGCTGCAGCTGCCGGAAGCCGCCAGCTCCTTCGCCGAGATCGAGGCCGCGCTGGCGACCAGCTGAGGCGTCGCCGGCCGGCTGCCGCGTCCTGGCTTAAAGTCCGGGTTCAGCTCGCACGGCCCTTCGATGACCCAGACGCCCAGCCTCCCCGCAACGACCGCCCTTCCCCCGTTCCAGGCCATCGCCGACCTCGTCCGCGACCACGCAGGCCGAAGGCCGATGCAGGCAGCCCTGGTGCAGGGCAACCGCGCCGTCACCTGGGGCCAGCTCGACGCCATGGTCGATCGCGTGGCCGCCTCGCTGCAGCGCGACGGCGTGCAGCCCGGCCAGGCGATCGCCGTCTGCGCCACCAACTCGCTCGAATACGTCGCCGTGTTCCTGGGCGGACTGCGCGCCGGAGCGGCGGTGGCGCCGCTTTCCACCCATTCGTCGCCGCAGCAGCTCGCCGGCATGGTGGAGGATTGCGGCGCGCGCCACTTCTTCGTCGACGGCGCCCTTGCCGCGTTCGACACGCCGGCCAGGCGCATCTTCATGGACGGCGCGGGAACGCCGGCGCTGGCCGACTGGCTGCTGCCCGAAGGCAGCCGTCCGGAGGCGGTCGACGTGGCGCCGGCCGCGCCCTTCAACATCATCTATTCCTCCGGCACCACGGGCATGCCCAAGGGCATCGTGCAGCCGCACGCCATGCGCTGGGGCCACGTGGCCCGGGCCGCGAGCTACGGCTACGGTCCCGCGGCCGTGACGCTGATCGCGACATCGCTGTGCTCCAACACGACGCTGGTCTGCTTCTTCCCGGCGATCGCCCGTGGCGGCATGGTCGTGCTCGCGCCGCCGAAGTTCGACGCCGCCGCCTGGCTGGCGCTGGCCGAGAAGCACAAGGCGACGCACGCGATGCTGGTGCCGGTGCAGTACCAGCGCATCCTGGCGCGCGAGGATTTCGACGACTACAACCTGTCGTCCTTCGTCATGAAGTTCAGCACCAGCGCACCGCTGCACGCGGCGCTCAAGCAGGAGATCCTGGACCGCTGGCCGGGCGGGCTGGTCGAGTTCTACGGCATGACCGAGGGCGGCGGCACCTGCGTCCTGGAGGCGCACAACTTCCCGGACAAGCTGCACACCGTCGGCAGGCCAGGCGAGGGCCACGACATCCGCGTGATCGACGAGGACGGCGCCGAGCTGCCGCGCGGCGAGGTCGGCGAAGTCGTCGGCCGCTCCGGCGCGATGATGACCGGCTACCACCGGCAGCCGGAGAAGACCCGCGAGGCCGAGTGGTACGACGGCGAGGGCCGGCGCTACATCCGCACGGGCGACGTCGGCCGCTTCGACGAGGAAGGTTTTCTCACGCTGATGGACCGGCGCAAGGACATGGTGATCAGCGGCGGCTTCAACATCTACCCGAGCGACCTCGAGGCCGTGCTGCGCCGGCACCCCGCCGTCGCCGACGCAGCGGTCATCGGCGTGCCGTCCAAGGAATGGGGCGAGTCGCCGGTCGCCTATGTGGTGCCGGTCGCCGGCGAGAGCGCGAGCGTCGACGACATCCGGGCCTGGGTCAATGCCCAGGTCGGCAAGACCCAGCGGCTCGCCGGGCTGCGCTTGGCCACCGAGCTGCCGCGCAACGAGATCGGCAAGGTGCTCAAGCGCCAGCTGCGCGAGCAGTGGACGGCTTCGTGACGGCAGCCCGTCAGCCCGCTTCCGCCACCTTCGCGCCCTGGATCCCATGGCGCTCCAGGGCGGCGGCGACGAAACCCTGGCGCTTCATGCGCTCGACGAAGTCGGCGAGGTAGGCATGGGCCTGCGCGCCGCGGTCGCGCGGCATCGCCATCGCCTGGTTGATGACCATGAAGCGCCCCGCCAGCACGCGCACGCCGCCGAGCCGCTTGGCGTCTGACTCGAGCTGCTGGCGCACGCCGGCGGCCGCCGGATGCCCGCCCTCGAGCATCGCCTCGACCACCGCTTCGGAAGTGGGCACCTCGAGCAGCCTGGCGTTCTTGATCGCGCGGGCCAGGTACAGCGCATAGGCGCTGCCGGCGCCGACGACGATGTCGATGCCCGGCTGGTCCACCTGCTCGTTGCTCGTGATCGGCGAGTCCTGCGGAACCAGGTACGCGCCCTCGATCTGCACATAGGCGGTCGTGAACTGGATGCTGCCGGCGCGCAAGGGGTCGATCGCCATGAAGCCGACGTCGGCCTGGCCGGCCGCCAGCGCCTCGACGGACCGCGCCGCCGTGTCGAATTCGAGCAGTTGCGCCTGCACGCCCAGCTCACTCGCCAGCTCACGGGCCAGGTCGATCGACACGCCCGCCGGCCGCTCGCTCGCGGTGCGGCTGTGGGCCAGCACCGGGTTGCCCAGGTTGAGGGAGGCGCGCAGCACGCCCGTCGGGGCGAACTGGCGGATGAGGGATGCGTCGGCTGCCATGGTGTCCTTGTTCAACGCCGCGGGCGCGGCTCGTGCGGCAAGGATAGCCGCTGGCGCCAAGCTGCCATGCCGCAGCCGCCCGGCTGCGGACGGCCGCCCTAGGACCGGGGCGGCTTGACCTGGACGTCGGTGACGTCGCCGATCTCCGGCCGGGGCGGACGCGCCGGCTCGCCCCGCGCGGCGGCGCCGTCACGTGCCCTGGCCCGGTACACGCGGCCGAAGCCGGCCCGCGGATCGACCCGCATGACGAAGGGCATCACGGGCCGGCCGGTGAGCCGGGCCCATGCATAGCGCAGCCCCCAGACCGCGGCGAACAGGACGGCCACGGCCAGCAGGCCGGCGGCAACGACCAGACCGGCCGTCACGACCAGGAGGCGCAGCAGGAAAGTGATGAGGATGTGCATTCGTGCGGTGGGAGGAAATCAGCGTGGGGTGACTGTCGCATAAAGCCGGTCCCACTTCAGGTGGCGGCCCGATGGTGTTTCGCGGGTGCCGGCGAAATGCTGGTCGAGCACCTCGATGAGCGTGATCCCCGTTGCGTCCAGTGTCCGCCACGTGGGAAGCGGGCTGCTCCTGCTGACGCCGCCGATCTGGAAGAAGTTGACCTGGTCCTTGCCGTTCCTGGCCCCGTAGTCGTGCGGCTCGCCGATGCGGGGGCAGCCCTGGTAGGTGAGGCTGACCAGCCGCCTTTCGGCAATGGCGAGCCGCAGCAGCCGGTCAAGCTGCGCGTTTGCCATCGGCTGCGCCGGTCGCGGGGGCGCAGTCAGGCCGCCGCCTCTTCCGCCAGCGGCACGGCGGCGCCGAAGTGGAACACGCCGGGCTCGCGCACCGGATCCACGTCCACCGGGATCAGGCTCTTGGGCGGGAAGCGGCCTTCCAGGATGAGCCTGGACAGCGGATTCTCGATCCGCTGCTGGATCGCCCGCTTGAGCGGCCGCGCGCCGAATACCGGGTCGAAGCCGACCTTGGCCAACTCCTCCAGCGCGGCGGGCGAGACCCGCAGCGTGAGGTCCATCTTCGCGAGCCGCTGTTCCAGCACCTTGAGCTGGATCGCGGCGATCTTCGCGATGTGCGTCGCGTCCAGCCCGTGGAAGACCACCGTCTCGTCGATGCGGTTCAGGAACTCGGGCCGGAAGTGGTTCTTCAGCTCGTCCCACACCGCTTCCTTGACGTCCTCGTAAGGCTTGCCGACCATGGCCTGGATCATGTGCGAGCCGATGTTGCTCGTCATCACGATCACCGTGTTCTTGAAGTCCACCGTGCGGCCCTGGCCGTCGGTCAGGCGGCCATCGTCCAGCACCTGCAGCAGCACGTTGAAGACGTCGTGGTGGGCCTTCTCCACTTCGTCGAGCAGGATCACGCTGTAGGGCTTGCGGCGCACGGCTTCCGTCAGGTAGCCGCCCTCCTCGTAGCCGACATAGCCCGGCGGCGCGCCGATCAGCCGGGCCACCGAGTGCTTCTCCATGAACTCGCTCATGTCGATGCGGATCAGGTGGTCTTCGCTGTCGAACAGGAAGTTGGCCAGCGCCTTGCACAGCTCGGTCTTGCCGACGCCGGTGGGGCCCAGGAACAGGAACGAGCCGGTGGGCCGGTTCGGGTCCGACAGGCCGGAACGCGAGCGCCGGATGGCGTTGGACACGGCGGCGATCGCCTCGTCCTGGCCGATCACGCGGGTGTGCAGCTTGTCTTCCATCTGCAGCAGCTTCTCGCGGTCGCCCTGCATCAGCTTGGACACCGGGATGCCGGTGGCGCGCGCCACCACTTCGGCGATCTCCTCGGCGCCGACCATGGTGCGCAGCAGCTGCGGGCGGCCGCCGTCCTTGGCGGACTTGGCCTTGCCCGCTTCCTGGGCCTGGGCGTCCTTGAGCCTTTTCTCCAGCTCGGGCAGGCGGCCGTACTGCAGCTCGGCGACCTTGTTGAAGTCGCCCTTGCGGGTGGACTCCTCGATCTGCCGGCGCAGCTTGTCGATTTCTTCCTTGATCTGGGCGCTGCCCTGGGCCTGCGCCTTCTCGGCTTTCCAGATCTCCTCGAGGTCGGCGATCTCCTTGCCCAGGCGCACGATCTCTTCCTCGATCAGCGTCAGGCGCTTGCGCGAGGCCTCGTCCTTTTCCTTGCGGATGGCCTCACGCTCGATCTGCAGCTGGATCATCCGGCGGTCCAGCCGGTCGATCGCTTCCGGCTTGGAGTCGATCTCGATCTTGATCTTGGCCGCCGCCTCGTCGATCAGGTCGATCGCCTTGTCCGGCAGGAAGCGGTCCGTGATGTAGCGATGCGAGAGTTCCGCCGCGGCGACGATGGCCGGGTCGGTGATCTCGACGCCGTGGTGGACCTCGTATTTCTCCTGCAGGCCGCGCAGGATGGCGATGGTCGCCTCCACGCTAGGCTCGTCGACCATCACCTTCTGGAATCGGCGCTCCAGCGCCGCGTCCTTCTCGATGTACTTGCGGTATTCGTCCAGCGTGGTGGCGCCCACGCAGTGCAGCTCGCCGCGCGCCAGCGCCGGCTTGAGCATGTTGCCGGCGTCCATCGCGCCCTCGGCCTTGCCGGCGCCGACCATGGTGTGCAGTTCGTCGATGAACAGGATGGTCTGGCCCTGGTCCTTGGCCAGTTCGTTCAGGACGTTCTTGAGCCGCTCCTCGAACTCGCCACGGTACTTGGCGCCCGCCAGCAGGCTGGCCATGTCGAGCGAGAGCACGCGCTTGTTCTTGAGCGTCTCCGGCACCTCGCCGGCGATGATGCGCTGGGCGAGGCCTTCGACAATCGCGGTCTTGCCGACGCCGGGTTCGCCGATCAGCACGGGATTGTTCTTGGTGCGGCGCTGCAGCACCTGGATCGCGCGGCGGATTTCCTCGTCGCGGCCGATCACCGGGTCGAGCTTGCCGCTGCGGGCGCGCTCGGTCAGGTCCATGCAGTATTTCTTGAGCGATTCGCGCTGGCCCTCGGCCTCGGGGCTGTCCACGTTCTGGCCGCCGCGCACGGCGTCGATCGCCGATTCGAGCGACTTGCGCGTGAGGCCGTTCTCGCGGGCGACGCGGCCGATGTCCTGCTTGCTGTCGGCGCCGGCGAGCAGGAACAGCTCGCCGGCGACGAACTGGTCGCCGCGCTTGATCGCTTCCTTCTCGGCGGCCTGCAGCAGCGACACCAGGTCGCGCCCGACCTGGACCTGCTCCTGGCCCTGCACCGTCGGCAGCTTGTGCATCTCGGCCTCGGCGCCCGCGAGCAGCCCGGGCACGTTGGCGCCAGCGCGCTGCAGCAGGGCGCGCGGGCCGTCTTCCTGGCGCAGCATGGCCACCAGCAGGTGGGCCGGCTCGATGTAGGCGTGGTCGTTCCCCAGCGCCAGCGTCTGGGCCTCGCCCAGGGCTTCCTGGAATTTGGTCGTCAGTTTGTCTAAACGCATGTTGAGTGCTCCAATCGAGTCAAAGCTTAGGCTTGTCCACAGCTTTTCAAGGGTCGTTGAGGGTACGGCGCCAGCCGCAGCGCTGACTAGAATCAAAGTGCGATGAACATCCACCAGCTGTCGGTCACCTACCTGCCCGAGCAGGACCGCATCCTGGCCCGCATCAACACCACGGCGGGCGAGGAGATGCGGCTGTGGCTGACGCGCAGGCTCATGGTGGGGCTGTGGCCGCTCCTGAGCAAGGTGATGACGGGCCACCTGCTGCGGCTGGAGGCGGCCGGCAGCTCGCTGGAAAGCGCCGGCGAGGAACTCAAGGCGATGCTGGCGGATTTCCGCAAGCAGGAGTTCCTGCAGAGCGCCGACTTCGACACGCCCTACCAGGAGAACCAGGCGACCTTGCCGCTGGGCGAGGAGCCGTTGCTGGTGACCGACGTGGACGCCGCGCCCCTGCCCAATGGCCGGCTTCGCCTGAGCTTCAACGAGGGCACGCAAGACAAGGCGGCCGTCGCCGAGCCGCGCCGCTTCGAGATGGAAATGGAGCCGCGCCTGATGCAGGGCTTGCTGCACCTGCTGGAACAGGCGCTCACCCAGTCCCGCTGGCGCGAGCCCTTCCAGCCCGCGCCCGCCGCCGAGGACTCCACCCACCCCGGCTCGGCCCGCCCTTCGCGTCCGCGTTACCTCAACTGACTTCGCGTCGTCGTCGCTTTACTTCTTCAGCGCAGCCAGCGAGAAACCGGCGACCGTCTTGTAGGAGTCGGAGATGCGGCGCAGTTCGTCCTGGCTGATCAGGTCGTCGATGCTGCCTTCGATCGGCTTGCCGCCGCTGAGCTCGTCGGCCTTCATGATGATGAAGTCGGGCGGCACGGTGCGGTTGGTTTCCACCACCTTCGCCGTCGGCGCGAGCCGCAGCGCCTCGTAGCGCGTCAGGGCGTCGCGCGGGTCGCCGCCCTGGGCGAGCTGGTCGGCCAGCGTGCGCGCGTCGATGAGCGCCTGGGCCGAGCCGTTCGAGCCACGCGGGTACATGGGATGCGCCGCGTCGCCGAGCAAGGTCAGGCGGCCGAAGGTCCAGCGCGGGATCGGGTCCTTGTCGACCATCGGATACTCGAAAGCCTCTCTCGCGCCGCGGATCAGCGCCGGCACGTCCAGCCAGTCGAAGCGCCAGTCCTTGATGATCTCGATGAAGTCGGCGGCGTCGCCCGGCCGGTTCCAGTCGTTCATCGCCGCGCCTTCCTGGCGGATTTCCGCGACCCAGTTGATCAGCTGGTTGCCCTGGCCGTCGACGTTGTCGACGATCGGGTAGATCACCATCTTTCCGGTCTCGATCGAGCCGATCCGCACATA
This sequence comes from Ramlibacter sp., assembly GCA_028291885.1. GTDB lineage: Bacteria > Pseudomonadota > Gammaproteobacteria > Burkholderiales > Burkholderiaceae_C > Ramlibacter. Next base: position 13,086 of record JAQGNJ010000081.1, read on the forward strand.
GCTCTTTCCGGTCAGGATCGGCCTGTGCACGGTGACGCCGCGCCAGGTGTTGATGCCGGCGAAAGCGACCTTCTCGTCGGGATAGAACTGCCTGCGCAGCGCGGAATTGACGCCGTCGCAGGCGATGACCACGTCGGCGCGAACGGACGGCAGGGGCTCGCCGGCGGCGGTCTGGAAAGCGATGGTCGCGCCGCTCTCGTCCTGCTCGATGCCGACGCCGCGGTGGTTCAGGTGCACGCGGTCGTCGCCGAGCCGCTGGCGCACCGCATGCAGCAGCGCGCGGTGCAGCTTGCCGCGATGGATGCCCACCTCGGGCACGGCATAGCCGGCGTGGCGCCCGCGCGGCTCGCGGTAGATGAACTGGCCGTAGCGGTTGAAGAACACGCTTTCCAGGTTCTCGATGCCCTGGGCCTCGAGTTCGGCCTGGACGCCGAGCGCGGCCAGCTCGGTCATCGCGTGCGGCAGCAGCGTGATGCCGACGCCGATTTCCCTGACCTCGGGCACCGTCTCGTAGACATCGCAGGAGATGCCGCGCTGGTGCAGGCCCAGGGCCAGTGCGAGGCCGCCGATGCCGCCTCCGACGATTGCAATTTTCATGATTCCGTTCAATCGGCCGTGATGCCTTGCGACTTGATGAGGCGGGCCCAGCGTTGCGCATCCTGCGCGACCAGGCGCTGGAACTCCCCCGGCGAACTGCTGGCCGGGTCCATGCCCTGGGTCTGGAACGCGGTGCGCACCTCGGGCTGGGCCAGGATGTCCTTGAGCTCCTGGTTCAGCCTGGCGACGAACTCGGGCGAGCTGCCGGGCGGCGCGAAGATACCGTACCACATGTCGACGTTGACCTTGCCCGCCTGGGCCTCGGCTAGCGTCGGCACCTGCGGCAGCAGCGGATGGCGCTTGTCGCTGCCGATGCCCAGCGCGACCAGCTTGCCCGCCTTGACGTGCGGCAGCGCGACGTGGATCGGCAGGAACATGGTGTCCACCTGGCCGCCAAGCACGTCGGTCACCGCGCCGGCCGTGCCGCGGTAAGGAATGTGGGTGAGGAACACGCCGTTGGTGGCCTTGAACAGCTCCATCGACAGGTGGTGCGGCGTGCCCACGCCCGGCGACGCGTAGTTGATGCGCCCCGGGTTGGCCTTGGCCGCCTTGATCAGGTCGGCGGCGTGGTGGAAACCGGACTTGGGATTGGCGACCAGCAGCAGCTGGCCCCAGCTGGTGAGCGAGACCGGCACCAGGTCCTTGACCGGGTCGAACGGCAGCTTGGGGTAGAGGCTGGCATTCATCACCAGCGTGTTGACGCTGACCAGCAGGGTCTGGCCGTTGGGCGCCGCGCGCACCACGGCTTCCGTGCCGATGTTGCCGGAGGCGCCGGCCCGGTTGTCGACCACGACGGCACGTCCGAGACGCTCGCCCAGCTTGGGGCCCACGGTGCGGGCGATCAGGTCGATGCCCGTGCCCGGTGTGAACGGAACGATCAGGCGCAGCGGCGGCTGGCCGGCGGGCCCGGTCTGGGCCCCGGCGCCGAAGGCGGCAATGGCGGCGAACGCCAGCAAGGCCGTGCGGCGGATGAGTTTCTGCATCGAAAGCACCCCCAGTGTTTGCATGCTAACCATTATCGCGGACACCGTGCAGGGCACAATCCATGGATTCCCTGAAGCAGCAACGCGACCTTGCCAGCCACCTCCTCTTCGCCGCCGCCCAGCCTTTCGCGGCTGTATGCCCGGCCCGGCTTTTTGCTGCGAAGGGCGCACCAGATCTCGGCGGCGGTGTTCGAGGACGAATGCCGCCAGGTCGGGCTGACGCCGGCGCAGTTCGGCGTGCTCACCGTGCTGAGCGCCCAACCCGGGCTGGGACAGTCCAGCCTCGCGCGCGCCCTGGGTTTCGACAAGGTGACGGTGCTGCGGGTGCTGCGCGGCCTGGAAAGCCGCGGCCTCGTGACGCGCAAGCCGGCGCCGGACAACAAGCGCAACATCTGCGCCGCCCTGACAGCCGACGGCGCCGCCCTGCTGGCGCAGGCGCAGAGGCCGGCGGAGAAGGCCTACAGGCGGCTGATGGCGCCGCTCGCGGAAGAACAGCAGCAGCAATTGCTCAGCCTGCTGCAGCAGCTCACCGGCGAGCTGGAAGAGGACGCACGCGCCGCCTTCGTTCCGATCGAGGGCAAGTAGGGCCCGCGCCGATGGCGGCTCAGGGCCGCGGCGGCAGGTTGGTGGCGGGCAGGTTCCAGCGCGCGGCAGCGGCGTCGTCCGAGACGCGGGCGTCCACCCATTTCGCGCCTTGCGGCGTCTGCTCCTTCTTCCAGAACGGCGCCTGCGTCTTCAGGTAGTCCATCAGGAACTCGCAGGCCTGGAAGCTCTGGCCGCGATGGGCCGAACTGACCGCCACCAGCACGATCTGGTCGCCCGGCTGCAGCAGGCCGACCCGGTGGATGACGCGGGCGCCGTGGACGTCGAAGCGCCGCTGCGCCTCGTCGATCATGGCCTCGATGGCCTTCTCGGTCATGCCCGGGTAGTGCTCCAGCTCCATGCTGGCGACCGATGCGCCGTCGCTGCGGTCGCGCACCGTGCCGATGAAACTGCAGACCGCGCCGACGCGCATGTTGTCGCGCCGCAGGGCCGCGACTTCCTGCGTCAGGTCGAAGTCGGCGGTCTGGATCGAGACGCGGGCGGCCATCGCTAGCCCCCGGTCACCGGCGGAAAGAAAGCGACCTCGCAGCCTTCGGCCAGCGGCGCCTGCTCGTCGCTCATCACCTGGTTCAGCGCGGCGCGCACGGCCTTGCCGCGCGCCAGGCCTTGCGCGTGCACGCCGCCGCGGCCGATCAGCTCGTCGCGCAACGCGGCGACGCTCGCGGCCGAGGTGTCCACGGTTTCGCTGCCCTGGCCGAGCGCCTCGCGGATCGAGGCGAAGTACTTCACCGTCACCCTCATTGCAGCAACTCCGCCAGCGGGATGAAGCGCACGGCGTCGCCACGCGCGATGGCGCGGCCCGGCGGGTTGTCGACCAGTCCGTCGGCCCAGCTCGCCGACGTCAGCACGCCGGAACTCTGGTTGGGGAACAGGTCGAGCCCGCCGTCGGCATTGCGCCGCACCCGCAGGAATTCGCGGCGCTTGTCGCCGCGCCAGTCGAAATGCGCCGTCATGGCGACGCCGTGCGGCGCGACGCGCGACGCGCCCTGCAGCATCAGCACGAAGGGCCGCACCAGCAGCACGAAGGTGACGAAGCTGGAGACCGGATTGCCCGGCAGGCCGATGAAATGCGAGTTGCCGACCTTGCCGTACGCGAAGGGCTTGCCCGGCTTCATCGCGATCTGCCAGAAGTCGAGGCGGCCCAGCGTTTCGACCGCGGGCTTGATGTGGTCCTCTTCGCCGACAGACACGCCGCCGCTGGTGAGGATCAGGTCGTGGTCCCGCGAGGCCGTGCGCAGCGCATCGATCGTGGCGTCGCGCCGGTCCGGCACCACGCCCAGATCGGTCAGCTCGCAGCCCAGGCGCTGCAGCAGCGAACGCAGGAAGAAGCGGTTGGAGTTGTAGATGGTGCCCGGCTTCATCTGCTCCGGCGGCACGGCGCCCGGCATCACCAGCTCGTCGCCGGTGGAGAACAGCGCGACGCGCGGACGGCGCGCCACCAGCAGCTTGTCCAGGCCGATGTTGGCCGCCAGGCCGATGTCGGCAGGACCGAGCCGCTGCCCCTTGGCCAGAACGACGGCGCCGCGCGTCACGTCTTCCCCGGCGCGGCGGATCCACTGGCCCGGCGCCGGCACGCGGCAGATGCGGACGATCTGCTCGCCGGCGGGCTCCGTGTCTTCCTGCATCACGATCGCGTCCGCGCCCTGGGGCACCTGCGCGCCGGTGAAGATGCGCGCGGCGCTGCCAGGCACCAGCGGCTCGGGCTGGGCGCCGGCGGGGATGCGCTGGCTCACCGGCATCACCACGCCTTCGTCCGCGACCTCGCCGCTGCGCACGGCGTAACCGTCCATCGAGCTGTTGTCCTGCGGCGGCACCTGCAGCGCCGAAACGCAGTCCTGCGCCAGCACGCGGCCGTCGGCGTCGAAGGTCGACACCGTCTCGTTGCCGGAAAGCGGCCGGGCGTGCGCCAGCAGTTCGGCAAGGGCCTGGTCGAGCGGCCTCAGGGGCTGGGGTGGCGGACGCTTGTCGCTCATGGCAGCTTGCTCATGAATACATCTCCGGGTCGTAGTCGAACCGGTGGCCATTGTCGGCCAGCCAGTGGGCCATGGCGTCCGCGTCGTTCAAATCCAGCACCGGACGCAGGGTGGGCTGCGGCAGCTGGCCGGGCGAATCCGTGGCGATCGCGACGATGAAGTCGTCGTCCGGGTAGCGCGCCGGCTTGCCGGCGGACGCGCGCCAGACCTCGATCTTGGGCAGGTTGCTGTCCTTGAAGCCTTCGACCAGGACCCAGTCCACACCGTCGTACAACTCGGCCAGCAGATGGTGCACCGAGAGCCGCGCCGGCTGCTCGAACTCGCGCATCAGCGCGAGGCGGCGGCTGGAGGCGACGACCACCTCGAAGGCGCCGGCCTCGCGATGCCGCCAGGTGTCCTTGCCGGGGCGGTCGATGTCGAACTCGTGGTGCGCGTGCTTGACGATGGAAACCCGCAGCCCCATCAGCTTGAGCGCCGGGATCAGCCGCTCCACCAGGGTGGTCTTGCCCGAGCCGGAGTACCCCGCGAACGCGGCGACTTTCATTGGCAGTGGGTGGCGATGAAGCTCTTGACTGCCTGCACGTCGGCGGCAAGCACGGTGACGCGGCGCGGCAGCTTTTCGATCCCCTCGAATTTCGCCGGCCGGTCCGGCTCGCGGCCCAGCGCCTCGACGATGGTGGCCGCGAACTTGATCGGCAGCGCCGTCTCCAGCACGATCATCGGCACGCCGGGCTGGCGCTGCTCGCGCCCCACCTTCAGGCCGTCGGCCGTGTGGGTGTCGATCATCACGCCGTGGCGCTCGAAGGTGTCGCGGATCGTGGCGACCCGGTCGGCATGGGTGCTCTTGCCGCTGGAAAAACCGAAGCTCCCGGCCGCCGTACGGAAGGCCGGATCGGCGCTCAGGTCGAACCTGCCCGTCGCCGACAGCTGCTCGCCGAACAGCGACCTGACGCGATCGCCGTCGCGACCCAGCAGGTCGAAGACGAAGCGCTCGAAGTTGCTGGCCTTGGAAATGTCCATCGAGGGGCTCGACGTTTCATGCGTGTCCGCGGCCGCCCGCACCCGGTAGACGCCGGTGCGGAAGAACTCGTCGAGCACGTCGTTCTCGTTGGTCGCCAGCACCAGGCGCTCGATCGGCAGCCCCATCATCCGCGCCACGTGGCCGGCGCAGATGTTGCCGAAGTTGCCAGAAGGCACGCTGAAGCTCACCTTCTGTTGTGTCGCCTGGACGCGACCGGAGGTCGCTTGAAAATACCCCGCGAAGTAATAAACCACCTGCGCCACCAGCCGCGCCCAGTTGATCGAGTTCACCGTGCCGATCCGGTACTTGCGCTTGAAGGCAGCGTCGCTGGACACCGCCTTGACGATGTCCTGGCAGTCGTCGAACACGCCTTCGAGCGCAAGGTTGTGGATGTTGGCGTCCTGCAGGCTGAACATCTGCGCCTGCTGGAACGGGCTCATCCGGCCGTTCGGCGAGGTCATGAAGACCCGCACGCCCTTCTTGCCCTTCATCGCGTATTCGGCGGCGCTGCCGGTGTCGCCCGAGGTCGCGCCCAGGATGTTGAGCTCCTCGCCGCGGCGCGCCAGTTCGTATTCGAACAGGTTGCCCAGCAGCTGCATCGCCATGTCCTTGAAGGCCAGCGTGGGACCGTTGGACAGGGCTTCGAGGTACAGGCCGTCTTCCAGCTGCTTGAGCGGAACGATCTCCTTCGTGCCGAAGACTTCCTCGGTGTAGGTCTTGCGGCAGATCGCGCGCAGGTCGTCGGCCGGGATGTCGTCGATGTAGAGCGAGAGGATCTCGAACGCGAGCTCGTGATAAGGCAGGTCGCGCCAGAGCGCCAGCGTCGCCTCGTTCACCTGCGGATAGCGCTCGGGAAGATAGAGGCCGCCGTCGGGCGCGAGGCCCTCGAGCAGGATCTCGCAGAAATGCTTGCGGTCCGCGTGGCCGCGGGTGGAGACGTACTTCATTGGCCGCACGGCCGCCCGAAGGCCAATGAGCGCCCCCTCGGGGGGCAGAGAACGGAGTGAACGTGGGGGCTCATAGTCTTTCAGGCCAGTTCTTCCTTGCGGATCCGCGTGATCGGCGCCAGCACGGTCGGCAGTCCCTGCATCTGCGCGATCACCTCGTTCATCGTGCCTTCGCGAACGCTGTGCGTCAGGATGATCAGGTCCGTCTGCGGGATGCCGCGCTCGCCGTCCGCCGGCCTGCCGCCTTCGCCGGCCACCTGGTCGGCCTCGCGCTGCAGCATCGCGTCGATGCTGATGCCGGCCGCCGCCAGCAGGCCCGTCACCTTGGCCAGCACGCCGGCCTCGTCGGCGACCCGCAGCCGCAGGTAGTAGCTGGTCACGACCTCGCTCATCGGCAGGACCTGCGCGTCGCTCATCGCGTCCGGCTGGAACGCGAGGTGCGGCACGCGGTGCGCCGCGTCGACCGTGTGCAGGCGGGTGACGTCGACCAGGTCGGCGATCACGGCGCTGGCCGTGGGCTCGCTGCCTGCCCCCTTGCCGTAGTACAGCGTCGTGCCGACGGCGTCGCCCTGCACCATCACGGCGTTCATCGCGCCCTCGACGTTGGCGATCAGCCGCTTGGCCGGCACCAGACTGGGATGAACCCGCAGCTCGATGCCCTTGGCCGTCCTTTTCGTGATCCCGAGCAGCTTGATGCGATAACCGAGCTGCTCGGCGTAGCGGATGTCCTGCGCGCCCAGCTTGGTGATGCCTTCCACGTAGGCCTTGTCGAACTGCACCGGGATGCCGTATGCGATGGCCGACATGATGGTGGCCTTGTGCGCCGCGTCGACGCCCTCGATGTCGAATGTCGGGTCTGCTTCCGCATAGCCCAGGCGCTGCGCCTCCTTGAGCACGACGTCGAAGTCAAGCCCCTTGTCGCGCATCTCGGACAGGATGAAGTTGGTCGTGCCGTTGATGATGCCGGCGATCCATTCGATGCTGTTGGCCGTCAGCCCTTCGCGCAGCGCCTTGATGATGGGGATGCCGCCGGCGACGGCGGCTTCGAAGGCCACCATCACGCCCTTGCGGTGGGCGGCGGCGAAGATCTCCGTGCCATGCACCGCCAGCAGCGCCTTGTTGGCGGTGACCACGTGCTTGCCGGCCTCGATGGCCTCCATCACCAGCTGGCGGGCGATGCCGTAGCCGCCGATCAGCTCGATCACGATGTCGATCTCGGGATTGGCGATGACGGCGCGCGCGTCGCTCACCACCTTGACGCCGGCGTCGACCAGCGACCGGGCGCGCGCGGTGTCGAGGTCCGCGACCATGGTGATCTCGATGCCGCGGCCGGCGCGGCGGCGGATCTCGTGCTGGTTGCGCTTGAGGACGTTGAACACGCCGCTGCCGACGGTGCCGATGCCCAGCAGGCCGACCTGGATTGCTTTCATAGGGAAGTGCGTTTTCTGTAGCTGGCGAGAAATTTCGCGATGCGGGCGATGGCCTCGCGCAAGTCGTCTTCGTGGGGCAGGAAGACGATCCGGAAATGGTCGGGCGATGCCCAGTTGAAGCCGGTGCCCTGCACCAGCATGACCCGCGTCTCCTGCAGCAGCTCGAGGAAGAACTGGCGGTCGTCCTGGATCGGGTACATCTTCGGGTCCAGGCGCGGGAACATGTAGAGCGCGGCCTGCGGCTTGACGCAGCTGACGCCGGGAATGGCGGTGATCAACTCGTAGGCCAGGTCGCGCTGGCGCTTGAGGCGGCCGCCCTCGCCCACCAGCTCGTTGATGCTCTGGTAGCCGCCCAGCGCGGTCTGGATCGCGTACTGGCCGGGCACGTTGGCGCACAGCCGCATGTTCGAGAGCATGGTCAGGCCCTCGATGTAGTCGGCCGCGGCCTTCTTGTCGCCCGAGACCACCAGCCAGCCGGCCCGGTAGCCGCAGGAGCGGTAGCTCTTGGACAGCGAGTTGAAGGTCAGCGTCAGCACGTCGTCCGACAGGCTGGCGATGGCCGTGTGCTTCACGCCGTCATAGAGCACCTTGTCGTAGACCTCGTCGGCCAGGATGACCAGGTTGTGCTGGCGCGCGATCTGCACGATGGACTTGAGCAGTTCGTCGGAATAGAGCGCGCCGGTCGGGTTGTTCGGGTTGATCACCACGATGCCCTTGGTGCGGGGCGTGATCTTGCGGCGGATGTCGTCCAGGTCGGGCATCCAGCCGTTGGCTTCGTCGCACAGGTAATGCACCGGCGAGCCGCCCGACAGGCTGGTGGCGGCGGTCCAGAGCGGATAGTCGGGCGAAGGCAGCAGCAGCTCGTCGCCGTCGTTGAGCAGCGCGTTGGTCGACATCGCGATCAGTTCGCTGGCGCCGTTGCCCAGGTAGATGTCGTCCAGCGTGACGCCGCGGATGCCCTGCTTCTGGGTCTCGTGCATCACGGCCTTGCGCGCCGCGAAAATCCCCTTGCTGTCGGAGTAGCCCGCGGAGTTGCCCAGGTTGCGGATCATGTCCTGCTGGATTTCCTCGGGCGCGTCGAAACCGAACACCGCCAGGTTGCCGATGTTCAGGCGGATGATCTTGTGGCCTTCTTCCTCCATCTGGCGCGCCGCATCCATGATGGGCCCGCGGATGTCGTACAGCACGTTGGCCAGCTTGGCGGATTTCTGGACGGTTTTCAAAGCCCCTCCGGGGTGGTTTTCGACTCGGGAAACCTATAATTTGACCATACTTCAGCCTGCGGATCGTGCAGCGCAGCAACGAACCCGGGACCGCATCCGACATGAAGCTCCAACCCGACAAATCCGACGTTCAGGCGATCAGCGGCTATGGCCCCGGCTGGGTCGGCGTCGACGGCGAAAAGATCGCGCACAGCGTCATCGTCAGCAGCAAGGGCGAGCGCATCGCCTGGCCGGCGAACCGCTTCGAGGACCTTGGCGCCGAGCAGTTCGCGCAGCTCGCGCAGCTCGATTGCGAGGTCGTGATCTTCGGCAGCGGCGCGCGCATCCGGTTCCCGCAGGGCGCCTGGCTCAGGCCGCTGATCGCGCGGCGCATCGGCATCGAAACCATGGACACGGCGGCGGCCTGCCGCACCTACAACATCCTGGCCCAGGAAGGGCGCAGCGTCGCGGCGGCGCTGCTGATCGAGCCCGCCGGCTGAAGCCGCGCGTTTGCCCGTTCGCGCCAAAGGCGTGCCTGCGCAGCGGGCACTTTGGCCCGCTCGGGGCGTGTACGTCTTTTCGGGTAAAATCAGGGGTTGCAGCGGGCTGGTTCCCACTTCCCCAATTTCGCAACGAGCAACACTGTCACACCGAGTACAAAACCCATGGCGATCGTTGTCAACAAACCCATCCCCGAATTTGAAGCGAACGCCACCGGCGGTATCAAGGTCACCAACACCTCGCACAACGGCGCGGTGCTGGTGTTGTACTTCTACCCGAAGGACAACACGCCGGGCTGCACCACCGAGGCCATGCAGTTTCGCGACAAGTACAAGGATTTCGTGAAGGCCGGCGCCGAGGTGTTCGGCGTCTCGCGCGACAACATGAAGTCGCACGACGAGTTCAAGACCAAGCTGGAACTGCCGTTCGAGCTGATCGCGGACACCGAAGAAAAGATGTGCCACATGTTCGGCGTGGTCAAGAACAAGATCATGTACGGCAAGAAGGTCAAGGGCATCGAGCGCAGCACCTTCCTGATCGGCGCCGACGGCGTGCTCAAGCAGGAATGGCGCGGCCTGAAGGTCCCCGGCCACGTGGACGAAGTGCTCAAGGCAGTCAAGGCGCTGAAGAAGGCTGCCTGATCCCTGCCCGGCAGTGCTGACGTTTTGTAGCAACAGCTCACAGCCTGCATTTAAAGCGTCAATGCACTTGTGCATAATGAATTCATGCAGTTGATCGCGACGCCGAGCGTCATCACCGCTGAAGTCCAACAAGCCGCCCGGCCATCCCGGCGGCTTTTTTATTTCCCGTCTCCCTTACCCGAGAGCCCCCCGCCCCATGCCACTGCCTCCCGCCCCCTCCAAGCGCGCCGCCCTGCTCTCGCCGGAAGCCTACGATGCTCCGGCCCGCACCTCGCACAAGGCCGCTCGAAAAACGGAGGCGCAGGCCGCCGAGCGGCCGGCTGAGAAGCCGCAGGCCGGCCTGGATTTCGAGCCCAGGCCCGGCGGCCTGGCGCTGGAAGAGCCGCTCGGCGCGGACACCCAGGTCCTGGAGGACACCGAGGTCCTTGACGACATCGAGGTGCTCGAAGACATCGCCGAACCGGTGGCGAAGAAGCGCCCGGCACCGCCCCCCGCGCAACCGGCAGCGCGACCGAAGAAGGCCCGTTCCACCGGCCCGAGCAAGCTGTTCGTGCTCGACACCAACGTGCTGATGCACGACCCGATGAGCCTGTTCCGCTTCGAGGAACACGACATCTTCCTGCCGATGATCGTGCTGGAGGAACTGGACGGCCACAAGAAGGGCATGACCGAGGTGGCGCGCAACGCCCGCCAGGCCAGCCGCACGCTGGACGCGCTCGCCGGCGCGAACGGGGCCGACATCGGCAGCGGCCTGAAACTCAATACGACGGGCCACCCGGAAGCGGGCGGCTGCCTGTTCTTCCAGACCACGCCGCTGGACAACCAGCTGCCGCTGAACCTGCCCCAGGGCAAGGCGGACAACCAGATCCTGGCCGTCGTGCATTCGCTGCGCCAGCAGCATGCGCCGCGCGAGGTGGTGCTGGTCTCCAAGGACATCAACATGCGGGTCAAGGCCCGCGCGCTGGGCCTGGCGACCGACGACTACCAGAACGACAAGACGCTGGACGACCTGGACCTGCTGTATTCCGGCGCGATGGCCCTGCCGTCCGACTTCTGGGCCAAGCACGGCAAGACCATCGAGAGCTGGCAGAGCGGCCACCACACCTTCTACCGGATCACCGGTCCGGTCGTGCCCAGCCTGCTGATCAACCAGTTCGTCTACTTCGAGTCGCCCGGCGAGCCCAGCCTGTATGCGCGCGTGACCGAGATCCGGGCCAAGACCGCGGTGCTCAAGACGCTCAAGGACTACGGCCACCTGAAGAACTCGGTGTGGGGCGTCACCACCCGCAACCGCGAGCAGAACTTCGCGATGAACCTGCTGCTCGACCCGGAGATCGACTTCGTGACGCTGACCGGCACGGCCGGCACCGGCAAGACGCTGATGGCGCTGGCCGCCGGCCTGACCCAGGTGCTGGACGACCGCCGCTACACCGAGATCATCATGACGCGGGCGACGGTCAGCGTCGGCGAGGACATCGGCTTCCTCCCCGGCACGGAAGAGGAAAAGATGGGCCCGTGGATGGGCGCGCTGGACGACAACCTCGAGGTGCTGGCCAAGACCGAGACCAGCGCCGGCGAGTGGGGCCGCGCCGCGACCAACGAGCTGATCCGCAGCCGCATCAAGATCAAGAGCATGAACTTCATGCGCGGCCGCACCTTCCTGAACAAGTACGTGATCTTGGACGAGGCCCAGAACCTGACGCCCAAGCAGATGAAGACCCTCATCACGCGCGCCGGCCCGGGCACCAAGATCGTCTGCATGGGCAACCTGGCGCAGATCGACACGCCCTACCTGACGGAAGGCTCGTCGGGCCTGACCTTCGCGGTGGACAAGTTCAAGGGCTGGCCGCACAGCGGCCACATCACGCTGGCGCGCGGCGAGCGCTCGCGGCTCGCGGACTTCGCCAGCGAAGTGCTCTAGCGGCTGGGGCCGCCGCCCCGCGGCGGCTTGCGGGTGGCCAGGGCGCCCAGGAACAGGCCGGCGGCGAAGGCGCCGTACACCAGGGCCAGCGCCTTCTTCGAGAGACGGTGCTCGAAGCCGGGCGTGAGCCGCTGAGGCGTGAACCTGAAGTCGACCAGGCAGGAGATCGCCGCCGTGGCGAGCGCGCCCGCTGCGGCGCGCGCGGGCCTGTGCGCCTCAGGCCGGTGGCCGTACAGGCGCGAGTACAGCAAGGCCCAGAAGACGGAGGCGCCGTGGTGCGTGGCATAGCCCACGCCCGTGTGCCGCCAGTCGGCCTCGTTGCGCCGCAGGGCTTCATCGCCCCACAGCCAGTGGCTGACGGCGTTGGTCCCGGCGAACGGCCTGCCCACTTCGTAGCGGCTGGCCAGGGCAAGAGCGGCGGTCGAGAGCACGCTGGCGAGGCTGCCGGACACCGCTGCTTCGCGCAGCGCGACCGGCCAGGGGGATGACTGGTTCATGCGGGCATTTTTCACCCGCCATGCGCTGGCGCTTGTCGGATGACCGCGCAAAATGCAAATACCGTCGACGAGGCAGCAGGCATGCTCCAAGAGGAGAGGAGCAGCTCCTCTACACGCCAGAACGGCGGCATCCGGAAGGCTCGCCCGCCCGGGCCGCCAGCTCATGCCAAAGACAGTTGCCCGCTTTCCTTGTTAAACGGTTTTCTTGGAGCCCCGCAAGAGGACTTCGTCAGAAGTCCCCTCCCCCACCGCCGCCGGCCAGCGATTCGAACTTGGTGATGGGCTTGAGGAAGGCCAGCTTGACAGTGCCGGTGGGCCCGTTGCGCTGCTTGCTGATGATGACTTCGGCGACGCCCGGCTCCTTGGAGTCCTTGTTGTAGTAGTCGTCGCGGTAGATGAACATGATCACGTCGGCGTCCTGCTCGATCGCGCCGGATTCGCGCAGGTCGCTCATCATCGGGCGCTTGTCGGTGCGCGATTCGACGCCGCGGCTGAGCTGCGACAACGCGATCACAGGGCACTGCAGCTCCTTGGCCAGCATCTTCAGGCCACGCGAGATTTCGCCGACTGCCGTGGCGCGGTTCTCGTCGTTCATGCTGCTGGAAACGCTCATCAGCTGCAGGTAGTCGACGACGATGAGCCCGAGCTTGCCGCACTGGCGGGCGAGGCGGCGGGCATTGGCCCGCAGCTCGCTGGTGGTCAGGCCCGGCGTCTCGTCGATGTGCAGGGAAACGGTGCGCAGCTTTTCGATCGCCTCCGTCAGGCGCGGCCATTCCTCGTCGGTCAGCTTGCCGGTGCGCAGGTGGCCCTGGTCGATGCGGCCGATGGAACCGACGATACGCACGGCCAGCTGCGAGGCGCCCATTTCCATCGAGAACACCGCCACCGGCAGGCCCTCGTTGAGCGCCACGTGCTCGGCGATGTTGATCGCCAGCGCAGTCTTGCCCATGGAGGGCCGGGCCGCCAGCACGATCATGTCGCCGGGCTGGAAACCGGAGGTCATGCGGTCCAGGTCGTAGAAGCCGGTCGGCACGCCCGTGATGTCGTTGGGGTTGTCGGCCATCTCCTGGACCCGGTCCAGCAGCTGCACGACCAGGGAATCCATGCCCTGGAAGCCCTGCTTCATCCGCGAGCCTTCCTCGCCGATGTTGAAGATCTTCTGCTCGGCCTCGTCCAGGATCTTGTCGACCGCCTTGCCGTTGGTGTTGAATGCGGCGGTGGCGATCTCGTCGCTGGCGCTCACCAGCTTGCGCAGGATCGAGCGCTCGCGAACGATCTCCGCATAGCGGCGGATGTTGCTCGCGCTGGGAACGTACTGGGCGAGCGAGTTCAGGTAGGCCAGGCCGCCGATCTCGTCGGCCTTGCCCAGGCCCTGCAACTGCTCGTAGACCGTGATCACGTCGGCCGGCCGGCTGGCGTTGATCAGCCCGCCGACGGCGGTGTAGATCAGCCGGTGCTCGTAGCGGTAGAAGTCGCTGTCGACCAGGAGGTCGCCGACCCGGTCCCAGGCGTTGTTGTCCAGCAGCAGGCCGCCCAGGACGCTGGATTCGGCCTCGATGGAGTGCGGCGGGATGCGCAGCTGGGCGATCTGGCGATCGCGCGAAAAATCATCATCGACAGGGGTCAGGACGGCGGACATGGGCTCCTCAGGTCAACCGCGATGCTACGCCGCGAGGCGGTCGCAGTCACGGGATAAGGGTGTGGATAACTGGGCGAGTTTGAGGCGGAAAGCTGTTGATTGCGTCCGTCCGTAAAAACCGGTCGATCAAGGAGGCGGGCCGAGCCGCGAGCTCCGGAACGCGAGTCGCGCGCGCCAAAGAAAAAGCCGCCCGCAGGCGGCTTCCGGAGTGCGAGGGCTAGTCGGACCTCTTCTTGATAGACCGGCTGTTTTGACGCAGCCAGCCGAGGGGCAGCTTAGGCGGTCTCGCCCAGCACCGAAACGTTGATCTCGACGACCACGTCGGTGTGCAGCTGCACGCTGACCGTGCTCTCGCCGACGGTCTTGATCGGGCCGTTGGGCATGCGGACCTGGGCCTTGACGACCGGGTAGCCCTGCTTGGTCAGCTCTTCGGCGATGTCGAAGTTGGTGACCGAGCCGAACAGGCGGCCGTCGACGCCGGCCTTCTGGCTCAGCTTGACGGTGGTGCCGGCGAGCTTCTCGCCCTGCTTTTGCATGTCGGCCAGCTTGCCGGCCGCGGCCTTCTCGAGTTCGGCGCGCTTGGCTTCGAATTCGGCCTTGTTGGCTTCGGTGGCACGGCGGGCCAACTTTTGCGGGATCAGGAAGTTGCGGGCGTAGCCGTCCTTGACCTTGACGATCTCGCCGAGGCCGCCGACGTTGACGACCTTGTCCAGAAGAATGACTTGCATGTTCTTCGCTCCTTAGATGCGGTGCTGGTCGCTGTACGGGACCAGGGCCAGGAAGCGGGCGCGCTTGATGGCGGTGTTGAGCTGGCGCTGGTAGATCGCGCGGGTGCCGGTCAGGCGCGCCGGAATGATCTTGCCGTTTTCGGCGATGAAATCGCGCAGGGTGTCGACGTCCTTGTAGTCGATCTCTTCGACGCCGGCGACGGTGAAGCGGCAGAAGCGCTTGCGCTTGAACAGCAGCGACTGGGTGTTGCGCTTCGGACGCTTGTCCTTGTTGAATTTCTTGAATGCAGGCATGAAAACCTCTAGGAAACTTGATCTTGCTGAAATGACTGGATGTGCAGCACCGGGTGCTTGCCGTGCCGCGGTGCGGCCAGGAAGCCCGTGAACCGGAACCCGCTGCCTATCGCCTGCCTGGCAAGCGTTTCGGCGTCGGTCCCGAAGGCCACCGCCCGGATCTCCACCTTGACCTGCCGCTGGCCCCCTGCTTCGGGGACCTCGGACTCGTGTTCGAGCGTCAGGTCGAGGGCCGGGAGTCCGGCCGGCGTGTACCGCATGGCCTTGGCCTCGGCGAAACGCGCATTCAGGATGGTCTGGTTCAAATCCCGGCGCGGGCTGCCTGGTTCGCGTCGATTACGACTGGAACTCGGCCTGTTGCGCCTTGCGCGCTTCCTCGCGCTCCACCGTCTTCATCATCGAGGACGGGCCGGTGTCGGCCTTCTTCTTGACGACGGTCAGGTGGCGCAGCACGGCATCGTTGAAGCGGAAGGCATGCTCCAGCTCGCTCATCACGGCCTGGTCGGCCTCGATGTTGATGCACAGGAAGTGGGCCTTGCCCAGCTTGTTGATCTGGTAGGCCAGCTGGCGGCGGCCCCAGTCTTCGACGCGATGCACCTTGCCGTTGCCGGTGGTGATCATGCCCTTGTAGCGTTCCAGCATGGCCGGAACCTGCTCGCTCTGATCCGGGTGGATCAGCAAGATGATTTCATAGTGACGCATGGGACTCCTTGAGGATGGGGGCGGCGCTTTCCGCTGGTGGTGCGCTGCCGGGGGGACAGCCGCCCCTGGCGTCAAGACAGGGTGCGGCAAGGCGAAGCCCGCGATTATAGCGTG
>JAQGNJ010000091.1 GCA_028291885.1 Ramlibacter sp.
GCTTCTTTACTCACCAGCTTTTACAACATACATCCGTACGCAAACGGGAACGGGCACATCGGACGATTGTTGGTGTGGGTAACGCTACATGCCTTCGGCCACACGCCAAAAAAAATGACTCTGCACAAGTCGCCAAAGGGGTACTACGATCTATTTGACCTGTACCGGGCGAACAAGAAAAAGCCGCTTGAACAATTCCTACTGACCTGCGTTTTGGGCTAAGTTGGGGCGGGCCCTTTGCCCCACCACCGACCACGCCGCGCGCATAGGCGATGTTCTTTTCGGGTTCCGAGTTCGAGTTGAGGAGCTGCCTCGCCATGTTTTCCGCTTGGACGCATGAGGCTAGCTTCCTCGTTGCGGTGGCGATGTAGGAGCTCTCGGTCCCCTGCACGACCCGGGCACGTCCCCGACCCTCCCGTCCCGTATCCACCCCCCCCGGTGGTGTCTTCCTACACCGCCCCCGCCCGCAGCCAACTAGCATCTCGACCCTGCAACAGCATCGAGAACAAGGCATTCACAATGATTCAAAAGCGGGTTCTCGTCATCGATGACCACCGCGATGCCGCGGACACGCTCGCCGCGTTGCTGCGGGCCCGCGACCCGGGCCTGGACGTCAGCGTCGGCTACGACGGCGAAGCGGCAGTTGCGCTGGCCAGGGATCAGCGGCCCGACGCCGTGGTCATCGACCTGGAACTTCCCAGGCTTGGCGGCGCGGAGGCGGCATCCAAGATCCGTTCGGCCCTGCCGGACGCACCCCCGTTGCTGATCGCGCTCTCGGGCAACCTGTTCAAGGTCGCCAAGGCGCGCCAGGGAACCCTCTTCGACCACGCGGTGGTCAAGCCGGTCGACGTGGAGGACCTGCTCTCCATCCTGGACGACGCCGGTTAGCCGACAAGCGGCCTCGGCCGGGGACTCAGTACGTGGACGGGTCGCTCGCGGGGAAGGACTCGATCGAGCCCTCGTCGACCTTCTCGTTCGCGGCGCCGGAGCGGCTCTCGCCGGGCTGGACGCGCGACATCGGCTGCGCGCGTCCGGTCGTTCCCAGCAACTGCCGCAGCACGAACTGCAGGATGCCGCCGTTGCGGTAGTACAGCAGCTCCTGCGGCGTGTCGATGCGCACCAGCACGCCGAACCGCTTGACGGACCCGTCTTCGCCGCGCGCGGTGACGTGGATTTCGCGGCCGTTGGCGAAGCCGCTGGCCATGGCTTGCGCCAGCCCTTCCACGTCGAAAACTTCGCGCCCGGTCAAGCCCAGCGACTCGACCGACTCTCCCGCTGCGAACTGCAAGGGCAGGATGCCCATGCCCACCAGGTTGGAGCGGTGGATCCGTTCGTAGCTCTCGGCGATGACGAACCTGATGCCCTGCAGCGCCGGCCCCTTGGCCGCCCAGTCGCGCGAGGAACCGCTGCCGTACTCCTTGCCGGCCAGCACCGCCAGCGGCGTGCCTTGCTGCTGGTAGGCCATCGCACCGTCGTAGATGCTCGTGACTTCGCCATCCGGCAAGCTGGTCCAGCCGCCCTCCCTCGCGCCCGCAAGCCGGTTGCGGATCCGGGTGTTGGCGAAGGTGCCGCGCACCATCACCTCGTGGTTGCCGCGGCGCGAGCCGTACGAGTTGAATTCCCGCGGCTCGACGCCCTGCGCGACCAGGTAGCGGCCGGCCGGCGAATCGTTGCGGATCGAGCCTGCCGGCGAGATGTGGTCGGTGGTGACGCTGTCGCCGAGCACCGCGATCGCGCGCGCGCCGCGGATTTCCGCCACCTCCACCGGCGCCTGCCTGCTCATCCCGTCGAAGTAGGGAGGCCGGCGCACATACGTCGAATCCGGCGCCCAGGCGAAGCGGCTGCCGGCCGGGATGTCCATCGCGTTCCAGCGCGCGTCGCCCTGGAACACGCTGGCATAGCTGCGCCGGTACATCGCGTCGTCGATCGAAGCGCGCACTGTCTCCTCGATCTCGGCCGGGGTCGGCCACACGTCGCGCAGAAAAACAGCGCTTCCATCGGCTCCCACGCCGATGGGCTCGTTGTCCGGGTCCCAGTCGACGCGGCCGACCAGCGCGAACGCCACCACCAGCGGCGGCGACATCAGGTAATTGGCGCGCACGTCGGAATTGATCCGGCCTTCGAAGTTGCGGTTGCCCGACAGCACGGCGCAAGCGACCAGGCCGCGCTCCTGGATCGCTTCGGAGATCCTGGTCGGCAGCGGGCCCGAGTTGCCGATGCAGGTGGTGCAGCCATAGCCGACGGTCTGGAAGCCGAGCTGGTCCAGGAACTGCTGCAGCCCGGACTTGCGGTAGTAGTCGGTCACCACGAGCGAGCCCGGCGCGAGCGACGTCTTCACCCACGGCTTGCGCGAGAGCCCGCGCTCGACGGCCTTCTTCGCCAGCAAGCCGGCGGCGATCATCACGGCCGGATTGCTGGTGTTGGTGCAGCTGGTGATCGCGGCGATGACCACCGAGCCGTGGTCGATCTCCTCGGCCGCGTGCGTGGGTGAAGCGTCCGCGACCGCCTGCGAAGCCCCCGACGCATCGGAGCCGGCAACGCCGCCGGAGCCCTCGCCCCAGACGCCTTCCTTGCTCGCGCCGGCGCCGCTCGCATCGTTGGCGGCGTCCTTTTGCGAGCGGGCCGGCGCGCCGCCGGCCGGCAGCAGGCCGGGCAGGTCGCGCTGGAACTGCCGCTTCATGTCGCCGAGCCGGAAGCGGTCCTGCGGCCGGCGCGGACCCGAGACGCTGGGCTCGATGCTGGCCAGGTCGAGAGTCAGCGTGTCGCTGAACAGGGGCTCCGGGCTGGCTGGCGTGTGGAAGAGACCCTGCTCCTTCATGTACGCCTCCACCAGCGCGATCCTCTCTTGCGACCGGCCGGTGAGACGCAGGTATTGCAGCGTCACTTCATCCGGGGGAAAGATGGCGCAGGTGGCGCCGTATTCGGGCGACATGTTGCCGATGGTGGCGCGGTCGGCCAGCGCCAGGCTCGCCACGCCGGGCCCGAAGAACTCGACGAACTTGCCGACCACGCCTTTCCTGCGCAGGAGTTCGGTCACGGTGAGCACCAGGTCGGTCGCCGTCACGCCCGGCGGCAGCTCGCCCTGCAGCCGCAGGCCGATCACTTGCGGGATCAGCATCGAGATCGGCTGGCCGAGCATCGCGGCCTCGGCCTCGATCCCGCCGACGCCCCAGGCCAGGACGCCCAGGCCGTTGACCATCGGCGTGTGCGAGTCGGTGCCGACGCAGGTATCGGGATAAGCCTGCGGCAGCGGCCCGGCCTGCGCGGCGGCATTCTCGTCGGACGTGAAGACGACGCGCGACAGGTGTTCGAGGTTGACCTGGTGGACGATGCCGGTGTTGGGCGGCACCACCTTGAAGTTGCGGAACGCCTGCTGGCCCCAGCGAAGAAAGGCGTAGCGCTCCGCGTTGCGCTGGTAGTCGAGTTCGACGTTCTGCTCGAAGGCCTGCGCGCTGCCGAATGCGTCCACCTGGATCGAATGGTCGATCACCAGCTCCACGGGTTGCAGCGGATTGATCCGCGCCGGGTCGCCGCCGAGTTCCGCCATCGCGTCGCGCATGGCGGCCAGGTCGACCAGGCAGGGGACGCCGGTGAAGTCCTGCAGCACCACGCGCGCCGGCATGAAGGCGATCTCGCGCGCCTGCGGCACGGCCGGATCCCAGCGCGCCAGCGCCAGGATGTCCTCGCGCGTGACGGTCACGCCGTCCTCGCGCCGCAGCAGGTTCTCCAGCAGGATGCGCAGCGAGTACGGAAGCCGCGACACGTCGATGCCCTCGCGCTCCAGCGCGGACAGGCGGAAAACCTCGTAGCTGCGATCGCCGACCCGCAGCGTGCCGCGGGCGCCAAAACTGTCGTTCATTGCGTTTTCCTGCAAGGTTGGCCTCGTCACCGCGCTGCGTCGCGCGGGGCTTGATCTTCGTGCCGTGCGCCGGCCACGTGGCAGACGAAGCGGTGGTCGCGGACGAAGCGTTCCGCCGCGGTCTCGGCGGGGGACAGGTAGGTGAACTCGGGCCCGTCACCGAGGGCCGCGGCGCCCGCACCCGCGCCTGCTTGCGCCGTGGTCGCGATCAGCGTGGGATCGCAGTCGGCCACCGCGGCCAGGACGCTGGCGAATTCGGCTTCGGACCAGTTCTCGCCAGGGACGAAGTCGACCTCGCCGCTGACGCCGTCGAGCAACAGGTCCAGCACGCCGTCCATCAGGTCCGGGCCGTAGACGTAGTCCCACGGGCTGGTGGCGCTGGCCTGGACCTGCTCTCCCGCTTCGAGCGCCCGCAGCAGTTGCACCGGCCGCGCGTGGATGTTCGTCGGCTCGTAGACCCGGCCGGTGCGGACCACCAGGACGCTGCCGTGCGGACCGTCGAACGTGACGGAGCGCAGTGCATGGGCGCTCGAGAACACTGCGCATGGCAGGCCCAGCCGGCTGCAGGCACGCCCCAGCCCCGGAAGCGTGAAAACGGGCGGCGCCGTGGAGCGCCTGTCGTCCCCCTGCTGCACGCAGACGTGGTGCCGGTCGCGCGCGTCCAGGACGGCCCAGGGGCGAAGCTGCTTGATCGCCGCCTCGAGGTCCCTGTGGACCAGGACGTAGTGCAATTCGCGAAGCTCGCACGCGCGCACCGCCAGCCGCGCCAGCGCCCCATCGCCGGCCACGATCATCAGCGGCCGGTGGGCGGTCGATCCGCATTCGTCGGTTGCGAGTTCATAGGCCGGCCGCTGCCCCGGGACGACGACGGGAGCTTGCGCCGCCTGCTTCCACCAGCCGGGGACGTGCAGTCCGGGCGCCGACGGGACCCGCCCATGCGCCAGGTCGCGGAGCACTCGCGCCATCAGTGTCGGGCGGGGCTGTCCGGAGCGCACGTCGAAGACGCCGGGCTCGTAGTGGCCGGCCCACCGCGTGACCATGCGGTTCCAGTCGAAGGAGCCGAGCAGGGCCCACGCCGTCACGGCCACCACCTCCACGCCCTGGCTGCGCAGCCGGTTGGCCGAGTCCCAGACATCGAGGAACCAGCGCGCCTGGTTTTCCCGCGTCGAGCCGTTGTGGCATTCGGTAATCGCGATCGGCCTGCCGTAGCGCTGCCACGCCTGCTCCACGAGGCCGGCGAGTCCGACGACACGGGTGCCCAGGTTCCGCGCCGCGTCGACGTCCACGTAAGGGACGCCGGCGCAGGTTCCGAGTTCGCGGTCCGCGACCGCGCGGTGCGGGTGCAGGTGCACACGGTCGTCCAGCAGCCTTTCGCTGGAGAGATAGTGGTTGATGCCGATCACGTCGGGCGGGCAGGGATCGTCGGCGATCGCGCGCAGCCGCGCCTCCAGGCCGAAGCCCGCCAGTCGGCGCCACAGCGCGTGGCCGGGCACGACCATGCCGCACAGCAGGTCCCATCCCATCCAGCGGCGCTCGTTCTGGAAGTCCGCTTCGCACTGCAGCGGCGGCGTGGCGTGGCAGAACCCGAGGTCGTCGGTCTGGACCAGCCGGGCGCGCGGGTTGACCTTGCGGATCTCGCGCATCGACAGGCGCGTGGCATCGATCTCGTTGAGCAGCGCCACCCAGAACGTCTTTTCGTCCCTGGTGTGCGGATACCAGTAGCCGTACAGCGCGCTGAAGCGGGCGGTGGTCAGCGGCTCGTTCACCGGCGTCCAGTCATCCACCCACGGGTAGCGCTGCGCGACCGCGGCAGCATGCGTGGCGAGTCCTGCCGCGAAACTGTCCTGGACCAGGCTGGTGTGGCCGGGACCGCTTCCGTGATGGCAAAGCGTCAGGATCGGGTTGACGCCCAGCCGCCGCAGCTCGGCCAGGCGCTCGTCGGTCCAGCCGAAGTCCGGTCGGTACGGTTCGCCGGGCGACATCCGCTCCCAGAGCGCGGGGTAACGCAAGGACCGGATGCCCAGCTCCGCGAACATGGCCAGGTCGTCGAGGCGGTGCTCGTGGCCGCTGCGCAGGGTCTGGTCGAACCACATGTCTCCGACCCGGTTGACCGTGCATTCGTAGCCGCCCCAGAGCTGCAGCCCGGCGGTTTCGTCTTGGGATTGCTTGTTCATCTTCTTCGTCTGTTGTTGGCTTGGGCGGAAAGCCCATCGAGCCTGCAATCTTTTTTTCGGCGCACCCCGGGGCCCTGTAGGACGCGCGCCACGCCACCGTCGGCGCGCAGCGCAAAGGCTTGCAAGCGCAGGAAAGCGCCGACCAGGGCGGGGCCGGGCACGCCGGTTGCCGGTCTGGTTGCATGAACACGACTTCGCAAGTACCAGAAGCGCCCCTGCAACGACAAAGCGGCGGTATGGGCTGGCGGCTGCGATGGGGATCGGTCCTGCTCGGCGTCGCGCTCAGTGGTTTCTTCGACGGCATCCTGCTGCACCAGGTGCTGCGCTGGCACCACCTGCTGAGCGCCGTCGACGATCCGCGGCTGCGCGACATCGAGCGGCAAGTGCTTGCGGACGGCATGTTCCATGTGCTCATGTACCTGCTCGCCGTGCTGGCCCTGTGGATGCTCTGGAAAGGGCGGGACGGCTTTTCCGCCGGCGGCGCGAGCCAGCGCGTGGGTGCGCTGGTCCTGCTTGGTTTCGGCGGCTGGAACTTTGTCGACGTTGCCGGTTTTCACTGGGCCATCGGGATCCACCGGGTTCGCATGGACAGCCCGCAGCCGCTGCTGTGGGACCTGCTCTGGCTGGCTGCGTTCGGGGCGATCCCCTTCGCACTGGGGCTCTGGCTGCACCGGCGCAGCAGCCGCGCCGGTCCCGGGACGTCGCCCGGCGCCGGCGAGCGGCCCGACGCTGCGCGAAACACCGTCGCCTGGTCGGTGATCGCGCTGACATTGGCGGGAGCTGCGTACTGGAATTCGCGGCCGCCCGCCGGCGCACCGACCCTGCTGGTTTATTACCCGGCGGGAACGGCTGGAGCCACCATCGCGCGTGGGCTGGATGCGGCAGACGCACGCGTGAAGTGGGTGAACGCCAGCGGCACCTTGTGGGCGCTGGAAGTCCCGCAAGAGCGCGGGAGCGAAGCCCTGTACCGCCATGGCGCCTGGTACACGAGCGAGAGCTTCTCGCTGGCGGCCTGCAGTTCCTGGTCGCGGCTGCGCCTCTAGCGCATCTTCGAGCCCTCGTCCTTGTCCAGCTGCATAAAGCAAAGCAGCGAGAGCAGGGCGACCATTCCGATGCCGACGAAAGCCGGCGAGAAATCGTTCACGGTGAGGTGGCCGGGCGCGCTGCCGTGCAGCCAGGCGGCTGCGCCCACCAGCGATGCGCCGAGCACAACCCCGAAGCTGACGGACACCTGCTGCGCCATGATCGACAGCGCCGTCGCATGGCTCATGAGCGGTTTGGGGACGTCGGAGAAGCCCAGGGTCTGCAGCGTCACCATGCCCATCGCGTTGACCAGGCCGCCGAACAGCATCGCCGCGAACATCAGTGCGTGCGGCGTGTCGGGCCGGAACAAGGCATAGCTCATATAGCAAAGCCCGCTCAGGGTCGCCGCGCCCATCATCACGGGCCGGAAGCCGAAGCGGCGGATGGCCGGCGCAACGATTGGCCGGGTCGCGAGCGAACCGAGTGCGGTGGCGATGGTCAGCAAGCCGGAATCCAGGGGCGACAGTCCGAAGGCGAGCTGGAACATCAGCGGCAGCAGGAACGGCGCGGCCCCGACGGCGACGAACAGCGCGGAGCCTCCAAGGATCGCCGCCCGGTAGGTCGCGAAACGCAGGTTGGACAGGTTCACGATCGGGTTGTCGACCCGCCGCGAGCGCAGGGCGTAGATGCACACGCACAGCGCACCACCGGCCGCCATCAGCCCCGCCGCCCAGACGGGCAGCAGCCCCTTGCTCGCGGTCTCGAGCCCGCCGAGCAATCCGACAAGTCCCAGGGCGAGCAGGACGAATCCCTTGAGGTCGAATGCCGGTGGCGGGGTCCCGTCGAAGTCGTCCTCGATGAACAGCATCGCCAGCACGATGCCGACCAGGCCGAAGGGCACGCCGACCAGGAAGATCCAGCGCCAGGAGACCCAGGTCACGATCAAGCCGCCGAACAGCGGCCCCGAAAGGCGGCCGACCGCCGCGGGTAGGGTGTACCAGACCATCGCGGCGACCATGGCCGAAGGCTCGATGCGGCGGATCAGGATCAGCCGCCCGACCGGGACCATCATCGCGCCGCCGAAACCCTGGAGCATGCGAAACAGCACCAGCGACGTCAGGGAATCGGCGATTCCGCACAGCGCGGAACCGGTGGCGAAGCAAGCGATGGCGCAGCAGAACACGCGCTTGGCGCCGAACCGGCTGGCCAGCCATCCGCTCAATGGCAGGAACACCGCCAGGCTGAGCAGGTACGAGGTGATCGCCAGGTTCAGGTGCAACACCTCCACGTTCAGCGAGCGCGCGATGGTGGGCAGCGCCGTTGCCATCGCCGAACTGTCGATGTTCTGCAGGAAGAGCGGCAACGCCACGATGAGCGGGACCAGCCTGTTATGGGACGCCATGATGGATGCGTGGAAGGGGTCGTCGATGGTGGCCGGCACTGAACCGCTGCCGGCCGCGGCCAAACGATTGCAATTTGAAATCAATTGTCGCATGATTCGCGCTGGCCAGCAGACCATGGAAACAACATGAGCATCACCCGCACGCTTGCAGTCCACGTCGTGGGCACCCGCTTCGAAGACCTTCCGGCGGCGGCGGTCCGCGCGACGAAGAACCACATCCTCTACACCACCGGGACGATCCTGGCGGGCGCCCATTCGCCCGGCATCGCGCAGCTGCTGGCCGCCATCGAGCAATTCGGCGAAGGCCGGCAAAGCTCGGTGCTGGTTCATGGAAAGAAGCTGCCCGCGGCGTCGGCCGCGCTCGTCAACGCGGCGATGGCGCACAGCCGCGAACTCGATATCAACGACGACCGCATCGCCTACAAGAGCAGCGTCGCCGTGGTGCCGGCCGCATGGGCGATGGCGCAGAAGCTCGGGTCGGTTTCCGGCAAGGAATTCATCACGGCCGTCTGCGTGGGCATCGACCTGGGAATCCGGCTCGGGCTGGCCATCCAGCCCAAGCCCGCGCACGCCCGCTTCATCGCCCTTGGACCGATCGCCGCCGCGGCCGCCTGCGCGCGGCTGATGAAGCTGGATGCGGCGGCGACGCACGACGCGCTGGGGATCGCCTACTGCCGCTCGACGGTGTCCGGCAACAGCCTGACGTCACCCTCCCTGACCAAGCGGCTCGGCGCCGGGCTGGCGTCGCAATCCGGGATCGTCGCCGCCACGTTTGCGCAGGCCGGCTTTCCGGCCACGACCGAAATCTTCGCCGGCCCCGAAGGCTTCTTCCAGACCTTCTACCAGCAGGAAGGCGACCACGCAACCCTGCTCGCCGGCCTCGGCCGCCACTTCGAGATCGTCTCGGTCGGCCCCAAGCCCTTTCCTTGCTGCCGGTACACCCACGCCGGGGTGTGCGCGGCGCTTGCCCTCAGGGCGCGCCACAAGCTGCAGGCGGGCGACATCAGCGAAGTGAGAGTGCATGTCGGCGAGCGCGACCTGAGGATGGTCTGGGGCGCGGGCGAGGAAGAACGCCGCCGCCGCGCCGCGCCGCAGGGCGTTGTCGATGCGCAGTTCAGCATCCCGTACACGATCGCGGCCGCACTGGTGCGCGGCGGCCTGACGCTCGACGAGTTCACGCCGGAGTCCTTCGTCGCTCCCGACATCCTGGAGCTGGCCGGCCGCATCCATCCGGTCGCGGCGCCCGAGTTCGACATCTGGGCGGCGGACGTGCGACCCCAGCTCGTCGAACTGGTTCTGCGTGACGGCCGCGTCGTGCGCGAGCGGGTGGATCACCCCAGGGGCAGTCCCGAAAATCCGTTCACGGATGCGGAGGTCGAGCAATCCGTTCGCGTCATGGCTGTCCATGCGCGAACCGTCGGCGCCGGCGCCGTCGAGACATTCATCGAGAGCATGCGCAATCTCGAGACCTGCGCAAGCGTCGCGGGTGTGATCGAGGGCTTCGGGACCTGAATCCCTGCTGCCGCCGGCGCGCGCCTGGCCGGGAAGCCGGTTTTCTCCCTCTCCCAAGGGGAGAGGGAGCAGGAATGCTCAGGCGCGAAGCCGGCGCTCCTAGCCGGCTTTCGCCCGCTGCTCGCGCGCAGCCTTGATCACCTTCACCAGCGCCTCGGTGGGATCGCCGCCGGCCTCCTGGGCGCTGCGCTTGGTCTGCGTCCAGAGCTGGACGTTCTGGTAGGCCTGGTCGGTGTGCATGTTCCACGACGGGTCGATCGGCACGGTGAGCTCGAGCCGGTAACCGTTCGGGTCGTGGAAATAGATGCTCAGGATCAGCCTGTCGTGGTTGGTCGGACCGATCACGGAGACGCCGTTCTCCAGCAGCCACGCGTGCCACCTGTGCAGTTCCTCGACTGAGGAAACCTCCAGCGCGATGTGCTCGAAGATGCTGTATGCGGGGTGCGTCGGCTGCGCCCTCGGCGGCAGGCCGGGGGATTCGAAGAAGGCCAGCGTGGATCCGTCGGCGATGCGAAAGAAGGTGTGCAGGAAGGGGAAGGGATCCCCGGTCGACGGGATCACGTCGTCCAGCACGCTGCAGGCGAGCTCCATGCCGAGGACACGGGTGTAGAAGTCGACCGTCACCGCCGTGTCGTGCGTCACGTAGGCCGCGTGGTTCAGCATCTTCGGCACCAGCCCGGCGGGGCTGGACCCGCTCAATTTTAAGCCACTTTCGCGTTCGATGCTCTTCATGGTGTTCCTGCCTTGCGCGCGAAACACGGTGCCAGCGCCATGCGGCCACGTTCGCAGAGAAATTATAGATTCACAATGAAACTTTCGCCAAACGAATTCATCCGCCGGCGCCGGCGGGCGGTTGGACGCGCCGCTACAGATCCAGCACCAGCACCGCGCTTTTCGACCTGGAGACGCACGGCAGGAACTGGTCGTTCGCGGCGCGCTCCTGCGGCGTGAGATAGAGGTCGCGGTGGTCGGGCACGCCGTCCAGGACGCGCGTCAGGCAGGTGCCGCACACGCCCTGCTCGCAGGAGGTTTCCAGCTCGATTCCGCAGGCGTGCAGCGCGGACGTGACGGTGTCCTCCTTGTCCACCTTGATCACGCGGCCGGACCGGGCAAGCCTGACTTCGAAGCTTTCCGCCGCGTCGCCCGGACCGGTGTCGCCGGCGAAGAACTCGTAGTGCAGCTGGTCTTCCGGCCAGCCGTTGCCGCGGGCCGTCTGCAGCGCCGCGTCGATGAAGCCCTTGGGCCCGCAGACGTACATGTGGACTCCGGGGCGCGGTGCGGCCAGCAGCGCGGCGAGGTCGTAGCGCTGGACCGCAGGACCGTCGTCCAGATGCATGTGCACCCGTGCGGCAAACGACGATGCCGCGACATGGTCCGCAAACGCCATCCGTTCGCGCGAGCGCGCACCGTAGTGCATCTCGAAGCTCGCTCCCGTCGCCGAGAGCCGCTGCGCCATGCAGAGGATCGGCGTCACGCCGATCCCGCCCGCAAGCAGGAGGCTGTGCTGCGCCTCCTCGGCAAGATGGAAGTGGTTCCTGGGCGCGCTGATCTCCAGCAGGTCGCCCACCTGCACGCCGTCGTGCAGCGCGACCGAGCCTCCGCGCGAGCCCGGGTCGCGCAGGACCGCGATCCGGTAGCGGTGGTTTTCGCCCGGGTCGTTGCACAGCGAGTACTGCCGCGTGATGCCGCCGGCGAGGTGAACGTCGATGTGCGATCCCGCCGAGAACGACGGCAGCTCCCGGCCCCGCGGGTCGACGAGCTCGAAGCTGGCGATGTCCAGCGCCTCGATCCGCCTGGCGGCAACCCGCACCGGCAGCCTGGCGCCGGCGACGCCCGCGCCGGAAGATGGGGCCGTCGCCGGCCGGTCGATTAGATTCATCTTGAAATTATATGGGCCGCTACTCCGGCTCGACCCCGGCCTGCTTGATGGCCGCACCCCATCTGGCCTGGCCGGCCTTGATCGATCGCTGGAACTCCTCGCCGGTCGTGCCGACCGCTTCCCAGCCCTGGTTGGTGATGAGCGTCGCGATCTCGGGCGCGCTCAAGCTGCGCTTCAGCTCGGTCGCGAGCTTCTCCACCACGGCCTTGGGCGTCCCCGCGGGCGCGAAAAATCCCATCCAGTTCTGCAGGTAGTCGTACGGGCGTCCCAGCGCCTCGCCGATGGTCGGCACGGCCGGATAGCGGGCCGCGCGTTTGTCGGTCCCGACAGCCAGCGGCCGGATGGTGCCGGCCTGGATGAACGGCGCGGCGCCTCCAAGGCCTGCCAGCGCGACCGACACACGGCCCGCCGCGAGCTCGGTCATGACGGGCGAGCTTCCCTTGAACGGGACGTGGATCAGGTCCAGCCCCAGTTCGCGGATCAGCTTTGCCATGTTCAGGTGCGAGGGAGAGGCCGAGCCCCCGGCCGAACCGTAGGCCAGCTGGCCGGGCTTTGCCTTCGCCAGCTTGACGAAGTCGGCGAACGTGTTCACGCCCAGGCTCGACGAAGCCAGGAAGCATTGACCCGTCGCGATGACCTTGATGACCGGGATGAAATCCTTCAGCGGGTCGATGGGGAGCTGCTTGTACAGGTGGGGACTGATCTCCATCGTCTGGTCGGTGGTCAGCAGCAGCGTGTAGCCGTCCGGGCTGGACGACGCGACCGCCTGGGCGCCGATCAGCGTGTTCCCGCCGGGCCGGTTCTCCACGATCACGTTCTGGCCGGTGGTCTTCGTCAGCCACTGGGCGGTCAACCTCGCATACGGATCCGCCCCGCCGGCCGGAGGAAACGGCGTGACGATGCGGATCGGCCTGGCCGGGTAGTCCTGGGCCCATGCCAGGCCGGTGGAAAAGGACAGCGGCGCCAGTGCGGCGCCGCGAGCGAACGCGCGACGGCTCAGTTGATCGGCCATGGGATTGTCTCCGTAGTGGTACAGCTTTTTTTTGGCGCCGGCCGGCAAGCCCCCTGGTGCCCGCCTGGCGGCCAGCGACATGTCGCTTTCATTATGAATGTTGCCAAGGGGCGGCCCCGAATTGCGCTCGATACCATTCGCCAGGCGCCGACGTTCAATGCAAAATGAGCGACTGGATTCGCATCGCCCAAAACAACACATGAACCGCAGCAACCGACAGCCCTCGAAGTCTGCCAAGCCGGCGGCACAGCCCAAGCGCCGGAGCGAGCCGGTGGATGCTCCGCCGCGTGAAGAACCCGTCGTGCTCGACGACGGCGTCTTCAGGCTCGAGGACTGGCTGCCGTACGAATTTTCCTTCGTCGCCAACCGGGTCAAGGGCGCACTCGCACACGTTTACGTCGAGCGCTACGGCTTCACGGTCGCGGGCTGGCGCGTGGTCGCGGTGCTGGGCTCGCATCCGAACATGTCGGCAAAGGACCTGGCCGAAATGGTGGGCATGGACCAGGTCAACATCACGCGCGCCGTCGCCAAGCTGGCAAAGCTCGGCATGGTGGTGCGAAGGACCAACCAGGCCGACCGCCGCAGCATCTCCCTGCGCCTGAGCGCCAGGGGGATGGCGGCCTACAACGACATCATGCCGGTCGCCTGGCGCATCCAGGAGATCCTCCTGCAGACGCTGACGCCGACGCAACGAGCCACCCTCGGCCGGCTCATGGCGGCCGTCGTCGCCCAGGCGAAGTCGTCCCTGGTCGAAGGCCAGGACTCGGACGACGCCGAAGCCGCGGCCTGAGCGCGCGCCCCCGGCGCATCCGCGCCGCCCACGTTTTTTCCCGACGGCTTGCGCCGATGCAAGCCGTTCTTCTTACCGCCAGGCGAATCCGCGGCGCGTCGTGCGCGGCGCGCGCCCGGCGGCGTCGCGCACGACCCACGCCCGGGCGCGCACACATTGTTTCCGATTGACATAGTTTCACAAGTAAATCAGTATCCGGGCGGCAAGGTCGCGGCCCGCGCGGGGACGCGCCGGCGCAAGAACTTCAACCTGAGAGAGACAATGAGAATGAAAAAGACGATCTTTTCCCTCGCGTTAGCAACGCTCGCCGGCGCGGCCGCGGCGCAATCCTCCGTCACCCTGTTCGGGGTGCTGGACGTCGGCCTGATGCGTGGAAATGGCAGCGTGTCCGACAAGACCCAGCTGGCCAGCAGCATCGCCAATTCGAGCCGCCTGGGCTTTCGCGGCGTCGAAGACCTGGGGGGCGGCCTGAGCGCGGGCTTCTGGCTCGAAGCCGGGATTTCGCCCGACACCGGCCTGGGCGGCGCAACCTCCACCAACAACCAGGCGTCGGGCACCGCTGCCGGTCCCGCCGGGACGCAGGGCCTGGTCTTCGCCAGAAGGTCCACCCTCAGCCTGACAGGCAACTGGGGCGAACTGCGCCTGGGCCGCGACCTGACGCCGCAGACCGTCAACCACATCGTCTTCGATCCGTTCGACAACAAGGGCGTGGGCGGATCGTCCGCATACTTCGGCTACGCGGCGCTCCATCCGGCGCCGGGCCCGCACACCCGCGCCTCGAACACCATCGCCTATCACCTGCCGCAGAAGCTGGGCGGCTTCTACGGCACGGCGATGCACTACCTGGGCGAAAACAACTCCGGCGCCGCCAACTCGCGTGACGGCACCGGCACGGCGATCCGCGTCGGCTACGGCGCGGGCCCGTTCACCGTGGCGCTGGCGACGGCGAAAACCCGCTACGTGGCAGGCGACGTCAAGACCACGAACATCGGCGGCAGCTACACCTTCGGCACCGTGACGCTCACCGGCACCTACGACCGCACCACTGCCGGCGCCGTCGCCGGCAAGGGCGCGCTCATTGCCGCGGTCGTGAAAGTTCCGACCGGCGACGTCCGTGGCTCGTACACCGTGTTCGAGAACGACCGCGCCGGCACGCCCAGGTCGCGCAGGCTGGCCATCGGCTACCGCCACAATCTTTCCAAGCGCACTTACCTGTACGCCGACGTTGCGCGCGTGAGCAACAGCGGCGGAGCACGCGAATCGATCGGCGGCTCCGTCACCGCTGCGAACGAAAGCTCCAGCGGCGTGGCATTCGGAATCCGCCACAGCTTCTGATAGCGACCCTGGCGCGCCCCGCATGCGGGGCCGCCGGGCTGCCCTGGCGAGACAGGCATGGCAAAGGAAAAAGGTCGGCCAGGGATTCCTGGCCGACCTTTTTTCATGCCTGCAACGACAGGCCGCGGGCGCGGCCGGCGCTTATTCCGGAACCAGGTTGGCGTCCTTGGCGGCGGCTGCCCACTTCGCCTGGCCCTTGACGATGGCGCGCGCGAAATCGTCGCCCGTCTGGTTGACCTTGTCCCATCCGGCAAAGGCGAGCTGCTTGGTCATCTCGGGGCTGTCCATGGCCTTGAGGATCTCGGCGATCAGCTTGTCGACGATCGGCTTGGGCGTGCCCGCGGGGGCGAGGAAGCCGGTCCAGTTCACGAGCGGCTCGTAGGGGATGCCGAGCGCCTCGGAGTAAGTCGGCACGGTCGGGTACGAGGGAACGCGCTTGACGCTTCCGATGGTCAGGACCTTGACGCTCCCTGCCTGCAGGAAGGGCGTGGCTCCGCTCATTCCGACGATCGCCGCGGAGACGCGGCCCGCGGCGACCTCGGTCAGCGCCGGCGCGGTTCCCTTGAACGCGACGTGGATCATGTCGGTGCCGGTCTCCCGCATGAATTTCACCATGCTCAGATGCGAGGGCGAGCCGTTTCCGCCTGCCGTGCCGTAGCTCAGGTGGCCGGGCTTGGACTTCGCCAGCTGCACGAAGTCGCGCAGGTTGTTGACGGGCAGGCTGGACGACACGAGGAAGGCCTGCGCCGTCTCCGCGCCCTTGACCAGCGGAATGAAATCCTTCAGCGGGTCGTAAGGCAGGCGCTTGTACAGCAGCGGATTGACTTCGATCGTCTGGTCGGTGGTCACCAGCAGCGTGTAGCCGTCCGGCGGCGCCTTCGCGACCGCCGTTGCGCCGATCACGGTATTGCCGCCGGGCCGGTTCTCGACGATGACGCCGACACCCAGCGACTTGGCCAGGTACTGCGCGGTCACGCGGGCAAACGGGTCCGAGCCTCCACCTGCCGTGTACGGCAGGATGATCTTGATCGTGCGGGACGGATAGCTGTCCGCCCAGGCCGATTTGGTGGCGAGGCTGAATGTCGCCACGGCTGCCGCACTTGCGAATGCGCGGCGTGAAAGACGATCGGTCATAGGTCTCCTGGATTGTTTTTTCTGTCGAACTTGCGTACGGGAAGGCCGGAGTCAGGCGCGCAGGGGGACGCGGGGCTGCGGTGCGTACGCGGGGACTGCGTTGCGCGCGCCGCGGACGGTGTCGACCAGCTCGAGTGCGTCCATCGCCACCTTGTCGCCACGCCATGCGACGTGGCCGTCCGGCCTCACGAGAACCAGCTTGCGCTCGTACAGGCTGGCGATCGCCTGGTTGTCGATCACTATCACCTCGAGCGGAACACCGCGCTTGCGGGCCGCGCGGGCGAGCGCATCCGTGTCGGCCGCATCGGCGCCGAAATCGAGCAGCACGAAGCCGCTCCCGAACAGGTCGATGGTCGACCTGCCTTTCGACAGCCATGCATGCGGCGCCCTGGAACCGGGGCGCGAGGTTTGCTCGTACTCGCCGGGGGTGTCCTCGTTCGGCGGCGTGCCGTCCGGGATGACGACCGGTGAGCCTTCGTAGCGGTAGCCGAGCTGGATGCCCCAGGACACCCATTCGTCGTGCAGCGACGACAGAAACTGCTGGCCGACTTCGTCGCGGCAAAGCTGTCCTTCCGGGCTGTCCTCGAGCAGCTTGGGCCAGGAAGCCTTGTTGGACTTCCACTTCTTGAAGTTGCCCGAAGACCAGCGCGCGTTGCGGATGCCGACGGGCCGGCGTTCGACCTCGTAGCTCGCCAGCAGGCCCTCCCCGCCCCACCCCTGGACGGCGGCGGCAAGCTTCCAACCCAGGTCGGCGGAATCGCCCATCCCAGTGTTCATGCCGGCCCCGCCGGTCGGCGACATGGTGTGCGCCGCGTCGCCGGCAAGGAAGACCCGACCGATCTGGTAGCGGCTTGCATTGAGTTCCTTGCGGCGCCAGGGGGCGACCGTCAGTATCTCGAACGGGATGTCGTCGCGGCCCCAGGCCTTGCGCACGGCAGCGGCCATGTCGAGGTTGGCCAGGTCCATCTTGCTTTCCTGGCCGATCAGGGTGAGCCGCCACAGGTCCCGGCCGTCGATGACCGTCATGTTGGCCCAGGTCCCCGTCTCGTCGATGAACAGGTAGCGGGCGCCTTCGCCTTGCGGGTTCATCGCGTTCAGCGCCGGCGACTTGATGATCGCGTTCACCGAATAGCTCAGGACCGCTTCGCCTTCGACGCCGACGCCCAGCGCGTCGCGCACGCCGCTGTCGTTGCCGTCGCACGCGACGAAGTACCTGGCCTGGATCTGGAAGACCTCGCCGGTGTCCTCGTTGCGCACCTCGGCGACGACGTGATCGGCCGTCTGCTCGAACGACAGCAGGCGATGCCTGTAGAGCGAGGTGACGTGGTCCGCCCGCTTCGCGACCGCATTCGCCAGGATCGGGTCGAACCAGATCTGCGGGCAGCGCTCGCGCTGCTCGGGCGTGAAGGGCAATTCCTCGCGCGCGCCGAGCGGCGCCGTGGGGTGGCGCGAGAGCGTGTAGCCGGCCAGCGTGGTGCAGAACACGACGTCCATGTGGCGGTCGCGCGGAAAGCCGCACGCCTTGACCTCGTCGGCAATGCCCCAGCGCCGGCAGAACTCCATGGTCCGCGCCGCGACGCCGCCTGCACGCGGGTGCAGCACCGGCTTGCTTTCGGCCTGCTCCACGATGATGCAATCGGTTCCGCGCATCGCCAGGTCGAGGGCGATGCCCAGGCCGACCGGGCCCGCGCCGAGGATCAGGATCGGTGTTTCAATCTTTCGCATGGACATCAGGCCTCGATCGTGTCCAGGTAGTGGTTCAGCAGGTTGTGGATCGGGCCTTCCAGGTGCGACAGAGGGCCCGGCTCGTACATGTACGACTCGGCAACCTTCTGCAGCGACTCCACCGCGGACTGGTCCTCGGCGATGATCGACTTCATGTAGTTGCGGTAGATGTCCAGCTGCTCGGGGAAGTCCGGCCTTTCGAGCGCGGTCTTGTAGAACAGCAGGTAGCTGATGATCTGCGTGCGGCCGGGGGACAGCGGCCACAGCGCCCACAGCCGGATGCTGTCCGAACGCGACGACAGGTTCAGGTTGGGGAAGATGTTGGACTTGGTCGCGATGTTCCCGTGCTCCTGCATCCAGGGCAGCGCGACGAAAGCCTGGCTGCCGTCCGCCGTCATCGGCGCCGCATTCGAGAACGAGTTGGAGCCGCCGCCGGGGATGCTGGTGAACGTGAATTCCTCGGGCTTGCTGGTGCGCAGCTTGCCGAAGGTCTTGGCGTGCAGCGTGCCCGTGTGGTAGCGGTCAAGCAGGTTCTCGGCGACGAACTTCCAGTTGCAGTCCAGCTCGAGCACCAGCTTGTCGCCCAGCACGCATTCGTCCGTCTTGAAGAACCACAGCTCTTTCTCGTAGGGAGCGATGAAGTCCTCGAAGGACTGCGGGTTCTCGTTGAAGGTCGCGAAGATCCAGCCGCGCCACGTGGCGCTCTTCAGGCGCGGCAGGCTGACGTTGCTCAGGTCCGCTTCCGACCGCTGCATGTAGGCAGCCGTCAGCAGCTTGCCGCCGATGTCGTAGCCCCAGGCGTGGTACGGGCAGGTGAAGTTGCGCGTCGAGCCCTTGCCCTGCGCGACTTCGACGCCGCGATGCAGGCACTGGTTGCGCATCACGACGACGTTGTTGTCCTTGTCGCGCGAAACGATCAGCGGCTCGCCCACCAGGCGCATCGTGATGTAGTCGCCGGGCTTGGCGACCTCCTCCTCGCGCCCGAGGCACAGCCAGTGCGTCAGGAAGATCTTTTCCTTTTCCAGGGCCTCGACTTCCGGCGAAGCGTAGAAGACGCTGGGAAGGTGGCGGGCCTTGGGCAATTCGCGGCGCATGTTCGCGCCCTTCGCTTTCAGCTCCTGAACGAGTGCTTCCCTGGCTGCTGTATTCATCTGTCTGCTCTCTCCGATGTTGATGACGGACGGGCGCTTGTTTTTTCGACGCCGGCTTGACGGCAATATTACTTTCACGGTGAAATTGAGTCAAGCGCTTTGCGCTACCATCCGTGCCGGAACTTTCGAGGAGACAACAAGATGAAGGCCATTCAGATCGACCGCTACGGCGGTCCCGACGTGCTGCAGTGGCGCGAGCTGCCGGTTCCCGTGCCCAGGCACGGCGAAGCGCTGGTGCGCCTGACGCACTCGGGCATCAACTTCATGGACATCCACACGCGCCAGGGCAAGTACGCGCAGTCGCGAACCTATCCGATGACGCTGCCTGTGACGCTGGGCATCGAGGGCGCGGGAGAAGTCGTCGCCGTCGGCGAATCGGTGACGGACCTGAAGGTCGGCGACCGCGTCGCGTACTGCATCTCGCGCGGCAGCTTCGCGCAATACGCCGTGGTGCCCGCGTGGCGCCTCGCCCCCGTGCCGGCGGAACTCCCGCTGGAGCTTGCCGCCGCGACGACCTTCCACGGGCTGACCGCGCACTATCTCGCCCACGACGTCGGCCGGCTCGGCCCCGGCAGCACCTGCCTCGTCCACGCCGCATCCGGCGGCATCGGCCAGCTGCTGGTGCAGCTTGCCAAGTCGCTCGGCGCCCGCGTCTTCGCGACCACCAGCACCGCCGAAAAAGCCGCGGTGGCAAGGGCGCGCGGCGCCGACGTGGCGGTCCTCTACGAGGGCGGACGCTTTGCCGATGCGGTGCTCGACGCCACATCGGGCAAGGGCGTCGACGTCGTGTTCGACTCGCTCGGCGTCGCGACACTGCGCGACAGCATGCGCGCGACGCGCAAGCGCGGCCTGGTCGTCAACTACGGCAGCGTCTCCGGCTCGGTGCGCGACCTCGACCCGATCGAACTCGGCGAGGCCGGCTCCCTGTTCCTGACGCGGCCACGGCTGGCGGACCACCTGGAGGACGGACCCACGATCCGCCGCAGGGCGGCGGACATCTACGCCGGACTCCAGACGGGCGCGCTCAAGGTCGATATCGGAGGGCGCTACACGCTCGACGAGGTGCCGCGCGCGCTTGCCGAACTGGAGGACCGCAGGATGGTCGGCAAGCCCGTGCTGGTCCTGGATGCCGGCGCCTGACCGGTGCAGGCTGAAGTGATGAAGATGCGCCACGGATTGCGCCCGGATATTAATTTCATCTTGCAGCGATTTGCATCCGGGAAAACCAGCGTGCACGGAAGTTCGCTTCGCGGCCGCGAAGGACGCAGCAGGCGCAGCCGCCTCGCGACTTTGCAAAGCCGGCTCTTTTCGATATACCTGTCGTATCTCGAATCGCCTTTCCACCCGCGCGGCGGGATGGTGTACTGCGAGCTGATTCGAACAACCAGGGGAATCCCATGAAGATTTTGCGTTTTGACGGCGGCCGTATCGGTGTGAGCGACGGCAAGAAGGTCGTCGACGTCAGCGAGCTGTGCGGCTCGGGTCCGGGCGACTGGCCGCCCGTCGGAATCAACCGGCTGATCCGCGACTTCGACGCGCTCAGGCCCAAGCTCGAAGCCCTGCTCGCGGCGCAGGCCGGCGTCCCGGTCGACTCCGTGCGCCTCGAAACGCCGATCCCCTGGCCCAACAAGCTCATGGCCTATCCGGTGAACTACCACGACCATGCCAAGGAGATGGCGTCGCGTGGCCTCGCCGACGTGCAAGGCTACTTCCTGAAGTCCAACTCTTCGCTGGTCGGGCCCGCCGACCACATCGAGCTGCCCGCCCTGACCGGCCGCGAAGTGCACCACGAGTGCGAGATCGCCCTGATCATCGGCAAGGAAGGCCGCCAGATCCTGCCGGAGCGCGCGCTGGAGCACGTCTTCGGTTACGCCTGCCTGCTCGACATGACGGTGCGCGGCAAGGAAGAGCGCGTGTTCCGCAAGTCCTACGACACGTTCACGCCCGTGGGTCCGTGGATCACGACGGCCGACGAAGTGCCGGATCCGACCGACATCGGCATGAAGCTCTGGGTGAACGGCGAGCTGCGCCAGTCCGCCAACACGCGCGACCTGATCGTGAGCGTGCGCAACATGATCGCCATCGCGTCGTCCGCATCCACGCTCTATCCGGGCGACATCATCGCGACTGGAACGCCCGCCGGCGTCGCCAAGGTCGTTCCCGGCGACACGGTCTCCATCGAAGTCGACCGCGTCGGCAAGATGGCGCTGCAGGTCGTGCAGGGCACGCGCGGCTTCAACGTCGTCTTCGAGAAGCCCTATGAATTCGTCCGCCACAGCTGACGCCTCGTTGCCCAACGACATGAACGACCAAGCCACACGCGACCTGCAGTCCGCCGGCTCGCTCGACGAGCTCTACCCCGTGCTGTCTTCCAGCCGGATGACGCCGGGCTGGCACAAGAAGCGCGCCTCCCTCTGGCACGAGCCGAAGACGCAGTTCCAGCCGCTGCACTGGCGCTATGCCGTCAGCCGGCTGGCGCTGGACCAGGCGGCAAAGTGGATCGGCACCGAACTGGCGGAACGCCGCAACCTGCTGCTGTTCAATCCGGTCGGCGACAACGATTACGACACCGTCCGCACGATGGTTGCCGCGTACCAGCTGCTGCTGCCTGGCGAGCACGCGCGCGCGCACTGGCACACGCCCAACGCGATGCGGTTCATCCTCGACGCCGACGAGGGCTGCTACAGCGTCGTCAACGGCGTGAAGGTGCCGATGCTGCCGGGCGACGTGCTGCTCACGCCGGCCTACGCCTGGCATAGCCACTTCAACGAAGGCAAGTCCAACGCCTACTGGATCGACATCCTGGACGTCCCCCTGGTCCACCTGATCGAGCCGATGTTCTTCGCCGAGCATCCCGACAAGTACCAGAAGGTGGAGCAGGAACCGGCGCAGCACCCGTTCTACCTGCCGGCGACCAGCACGCTCGAGCAGCTGGCCACCGCGCCGGCGGCCGACGGTGTGCGCCGGCTGACGCTGGACACGCTGAGCGAGATCAAGACCTTCGACATCGGCTTCGTGTCGCTCGCCGCGGGCGCGAAAACGGTTCAGGCGCGCAATACGGCCAGCCGGATCATGGCCGTCCAGAAAGGCAGCGGAACCGCGCGCATCGGCGACGTGACCATGAACTGGTCGCGCGGCGACGTGATCGCCATCCCGGGCTGGAAGCACTACCAGCTGGAAGCCCAGACCGACTCCGTGTTGCTCGATACCAGCGACACGCCGGTCCTGCGCAACCTCGGCTTCTACCGCGAAGGCTGAGTCATGACACTGAAGGCGCTGGTTGCCGGCGGCGGGATCGGTGGCTTGTCGGCGGCCATCGCACTGCTGCAGCGAGGCATCGATGTCGAAGTCTACGAGCAGGCGGGAGAGATGCGCGAGGTCGGCGCCGGCATCCAGATCAGTCCCAACGGCAACCGCGCCCTGCACTCGCTCGGAGTGTTCGAGACCTTGCGAGGGCTCTCGAGCAATGCGGACGAAAAGGAGATCCGGCTGTGGAACACCGGCCGGACCTGGAAGCTGTTCTCGAATGGCGACGAGGTCGTCCGCCGGTTCGGCTTTCCTTACCTGACGGTGTTCCGGCCCGACCTGCTGCGGGTGCTGGCCGAAAGAGTCGAGCAGCTCAAGCCCGGCGCGCTTCACCTGGACGCCCGCTGCGCCGGCGTTTCGCAGGATCCGCAGGGCGTGACGCTCGAACTCGC
This sequence comes from Ramlibacter sp., assembly GCA_028291885.1. Lineage (GTDB taxonomy): Bacteria > Pseudomonadota > Gammaproteobacteria > Burkholderiales > Burkholderiaceae_C > Ramlibacter. The sequence continues at coordinate 22,695 of JAQGNJ010000091.1, forward strand.
CGATGGCCGCCGCGCTCGCGGCGACTTCCTGGTCGGGGCGGACGGCGTGCACTCCCGGATCCGTCCCGCGCTGTTCGGGCACGACGACGTCCAGTTCACCGGCATGGTCGTGTGGCGCGCCCTGATCCCGATGAACAGACTGCCCGAACACATGGCGCGCAAGGTTGCGGTCAACTGGGTCGCGCCCGGCGGCCACCTGGTGCACTATCCCGTGCAAGGCGGAACGCTGATGAACTTCGTCGCCACCCGTGAAGGCAAGACCTGGAGCGGCCCCCCCTGGAACCTGCCTTCCAGCCGCGACGAATGCGCGCAGGCCTTCGCCGGCTGGCACGGGGAGATCCAGACGCTGATCCGCCACGCGCCGTCGATGCACAAGTGGGCGTTGTGTCTTCGCAAGCCACTCGATCGCTGGTCGACGGGACGCTGCACCCTGCTGGGCGATGCCTGCCATCCGACGACGCCTTTTCTGGCCCAAGGCGCCGTGATGACCATCGAGGACGCGGTGGTGCTCGGGCATTGCATCGGGAAACTGCATACCGACATTCCCGCCGCATTGAGCCGCTACGAACAATTGCGCATGCCGCGCACCTATACGACGGTCAACCGCGCGACGGAGAACGGCCGCCGCATCCACGCGCCCGAGCTTGCCACGCCGGAGATGGCCGAGGAGTACGGCGCGAGGGAATGGTCGGCCAACGCGATCGGCGACCGCTACGACTGGCTCTACGGATACGACGCCGACGCGGTGACGGTCTAGCCAGGCAGGACGCACAAGCCGCAAGGCAAGGAGACATCGACATGCATTTGGACCGCAGGCAAACCAATCGCGCGGCGCTCGCCTTGCTGCTGCTGGCCGTGACCGCTACGCCGGCCGCGGCGCAGTCGTATCCGGACAAGCCGATCAAGCTCGTCATCCCCTACTCTCCGGGTGGGCCGACCGACGTGCTGGGCAGGATCATGGCCGACCATCTTGGCCGCGTGCTCAAGCAAAGCGTGGTCGCCGAGAACCGGCCCGGAGGGGGCGGCGTGATCGCGATGGCGCAGGTCGCGAGGAGCACGCCGGACGGATACACCCTGCTGTTCGGCGACATCAACATGGCGGTGAGTCCCGCGCTGCACAAGTCGCTCCCGTTCGATCCGGCGCGTTCGTTCACGCCCATCGGCCTGGTGGCCACCGCGCCCATGCTCGTGCTCGTGCCGCACGATTCGCCGCTCAGGAGCGTCAGGGACGTCGTGGCCCAGGCGAAGGCCGCTCCGCGCAGCCTCGCCTATGCCCATGGCGGGATCGGCAGCCCGACCCACCTGGGCCCCGAAGTGTTCAAGGCCCGCCTCGGCCTGGACGTGATCTCGGTGCCTTACAGGAGCTCGGGCGAAGCGCTGACCGCCGTCGCCGCCGGCCACGCGCAACTGGTGTTCACCGGCCTGAGCGCCGCGCGGCCGCTGATCGACGCCGGCAAGCTCAGGCCGCTTGCGATCGCCAGCAGCAAGCGCTCGCCGATGCTTCCCGATGTGCCGACGATGGAGGAGACCGGCTTTCCCTTGCCGGAGCTGAACGTCGGATCCTGGTGGGGCGTGCTTGCGCCGCCGAATCTTGCGCCGGCGATCACGCGCCAGCTGCATTCCGCGTTGCGCGCCGCGCTGGCGTCGCCGGAACTCTCCAGCAGGCTGGTGGCAATGACCTTCAGCCCCGGGTCCGGAACGCCCGAAGACCTCCAGGCCTGGATCGCCAACGAGGCACGGACCTGGGCGGGCGTGCTGCAGCGCGCGGGGATCGACCCTGAATGACGCAACAATGACCTCCTCGCCAAGACATACGACGGAGGCCGGGGGTTTGATCTTCGAAGACATGAGCGCGTTCGTGGTGGTTGCCCGCATGGGCAGCTTCTCGCGCGCCGCGGTGGAACTTTGCATCGCGCAATCGGCGCTCAGCAAGCGCGTGCGGCGGCTCGAAAGCCGCCTGGGCACCGCGCTGCTGGAACGCCGTGCGCGGGGCGTCGTCCTGACCGAAGCCGGCCAGGTTTTTCTGGTGCGCGCGCAGCGCCTGGTCGACGAGACGGCGGACCTGGAGCGCAACCTCTCCAATTACGTTCATACACCGTCGGGCGAGGTCCGCCTCGCCTTTCCGCAGCGGACCTGCGGTCTGCTGGCCCCGCCCGTGATCGAGCGCTGCCTCAAGGAGCTTCCGCTCGTCGCCGTCCAGGTCCTCGAAGGCACGCCGGCCGGTGTGCATGGCTGGCTGCTGCGCGGCGAAGCCGACCTGGCGATGACCTACAACCCCGAGCTGGGCACGGACTTCCTGGTGCGGCCTTTCGCGGTCGAGCCCCTGTTCCTGATCGGACCGGGACCGGCCGCGGCCGGACGCGCGGGCTTCTCGATGCCGGAGGTGTGCAGCTTCCAGGATCTCGCGACCCTCCCGCTGATCCTGCCGAAGAAGCCGAACATCGTGCGCGTGATCGTCGACCGCCTCTGCGTTGGCCACGGCGTCAGGCCGAACGTGATCTACGAGACCGACGGGACGCAGACCATCCGCGGCATGGTCGAACGCGGCATGGGAGTGACTGTCTTCACGCTGAACTCCACGTGGAGCGAAACCCCCACCGGCGCACCGCTGGCGGCGAGCCCTTTCTCGTCGCCGCTGATGAACTGGAAGCTGTGCTTCGTGCGCGCGCGCGCCAGCCTGAACAACGTCGCCGTCAACCGGGTCCAGCAGATCGTCGAACAGGAAGCGGAGCTGCTTTTCAACAGCGGCCTGTGGAAAACCACCCGGATCATCGAGCCACAGGACGCCTCCGGAGCTGCCTAGCGCAGCCGGGACGGGCCGCGCCCGCCAATTCATCGCAAAAGGAAATCCAATGTCAACCCACCCGACTTCACTTCGCAGCGCGGGCGCCGCTTTCCGCCAGGCGCTGGCCGACGAATCGCCGCTGCAGCTGATCGGCGCGATCAATGCCAACCATGCGCTGCTGGCGCAACGCGCCGGCTATCGCGCCGTCTACCTGAGCGGCGGCGGCGTCTCCGCCGGTTCGCTGGGCAAGCCCGACCTGGGGATCATCACGCTGGACGACGTGCTGACGGACGTGCGCCGGATCACGGACGTGTGCGAACTGCCGCTCATCGTCGACATCGACACCGGCTTCGGCCCCAGCGCCTTCAACATCGCGCGCACCATCTCCAGCCTGGTGAAGGCCGGGGCCGCCGGCTGCCACATCGAGGACCAGGTCGGCGCAAAGCGCTGTGGCCACCGTCCCGGCAAGGAGATCGTCTCGACGCAGGAGATGGTGGACCGCGTGAAGGCCGCCGTGGACGCCAGGACCGATCCGGGCTTTTTCGTCATTGCGCGCACCGACGCGATCGCCGTCCATGGTGTCGACGCGGCGCTGGAGCGCGCGATGCGCTGCGTCGAGGCCGGCGCCGATGCCGTGTTCCCGGAAGCGGCCCACGACCTGGCGACCTATTCGCGGTTCACGCAAGCGCTTTGCGTCCCGGTCCTGGCCAACATCACCGAGTTCGGCCAGACGCCTTTGTTCACCGTCGACGAACTGCGCAGCGCAGCCGTCGGCATCGTGCTGTACCCGCTCAGCGCCTTCCGCGCGATGAACAAGGCGGCGGAAGCGGTTTATGAGGCCATCCGCCGCGACGGCACCCAGAAGCAGGTGATCGACACGATGCAGACGCGGGCCGAACTCTACGACCGCATCGGCTACCACGAGTACGAGCGCAAGCTGGACGCGCTGTTCCAGGCCAACGCGAGCGCCGGGCGCGGCAACTGAGTTCGGCCAAGACCAAAAAAAACCCCCCGCCGGCATCGCGGCGGGGGGAACCTTGGAAAGAACTCGTGACGCCTGGCGCAGCGCGAGCAGGCTACATGGTCGCTCGTGCCGCCTCGCTGTCGCCGGGCAGGGCGAAACCGGGGAACAGGGACAAGCCATTGCCTCGCGCAACGGCATAACGCTCGGCGGCATTCAGCGCCTTGGAGAATCGCACGCCGTCCACCGTGTCCTGGACGAAAGGCTCATTGGCCTGGGGCCAGTCCGAGCCGAACAGGATGCGCTCGACGCCCACCAGGTCGGCCATCATCCGCAGGACGGGATCGACAGCCGACAAGGCCGTGTCGTAGTAGAAGCTGCTGAGCCCGTTGCGCGTTTTCTCGCGGGCCTGCTCGATGCTCAGCTCGTTGCGCGGATTTCCGAACAGGTCGATCAACGCGAGCCGCGCGGCCAGGTAGGGAGCGGCGCCGCCGGCATGGGAAAAGAGGAAGCGGATCCGCGGATAGCGGGTGGCGACGTCGTTGACCAGGAAGTTCGTGATGCAGCGCGACGTGTCG
>JAQGNJ010000105.1 GCA_028291885.1 Ramlibacter sp.
ACGAAGCGGTTGCCGTCGCGCCAGCCGGCGTCGCCGCCGTGCCGGCGGGCACGCCGCTCGCGGCCGGCACGCTGGAGGCGGGTGCCGCAGCGGGGGCGGAGGCAGTCACGGCCGGCTTGGTGGTGCCGAGCATGAAGGTCCCCTTCTGGCCGTTGTGGATCTGCCACTTGTCCCACAGCAACACCATGGAGAAACCGAAGATCACCCACAGGATGGTGCGGCGAATGTCGTTCATGAAGACTTCTTATGTGAAAAGGGTGAGAGCAGGTGGGTCAGGAAGCGCGGCTTTTCAAGCGGCACGGGGTCGACCCCGCCCTGGCACCAGGGATGGCAGCGGCCGAGACGGGCCAGCGTGAGATAGGTGCCCGCGGCCGCGCCATGCTGCTCGAGCGCCTGCAAGGAGTAGGCGGAGCAGGTGGGCGTGAAGCGGCAGGCCGAGCCGAGCCAGGGCGACAGCAGCAGCCGGTAGCCCTTGACCAGGCCGATCAGCGCGGCGCGGATCATCGCGCCGCCCGGGCGAACAACTGCTGCAGCTCGGTGCGCACCGCCTGCTTGAGGGCGTCGGAGCTCGCGCTGGGAAAGGTCTTGCGGTCGAAACCGCTGCGCAGCCGCACCACATGGGCGGCCTGCGTCAGCGTGGTCTCGAGATCGGTGCTCACGGCGTAGATCTGGCGCTTGATGGCGTTGCGTGTCACGGCGCGTTTGGCCCAGCGCTTGGGAATGAGGGCTCCGAGCCAGGGCTCATCCACGACGGCAAACAGGGCTTTGGGTCCTGTGGACCCAAGCCCTGGTGTGGCAGGAAGGGACGGTGCGGCGTCGAGGCCGGTGCGGTGCAAGGCGAAATGCGCTGTTCTCGACACCGTGGCGCCCGCCAGGACGGCCTGGAACTGCGCCCGCGTCTTGAGCCGCTGCACTGGGAGCCCGCGAGGCTGCGCCAGCGGCTTCAGACAGCCAGGCGCTTGCGGCCCTTGGCGCGGCGTGCGTTGATGACGGCACGGCCGCCGCGGGTCTTCATGCGGACCAGAAAGCCGTGGGTGCGTGCGCGGCGCACTTTGGAAGGTTGGTAGGTGCGTTTCATGTTGGATCTCGGGAAAGCCCATGATTATCGCGGAATTCTTCAATCCCGGCAAGGACATAGCCGTTTTGAGGGACAATCCCGCCCCCTCGGAGTGGGCCCGCGGCCAGCCGCCGGGCAGCTCCGCCGCAATTGTGGATAACGCCTTGATAAACTAGAATGGACCGTTTGGCGCAATGAATAATATCCACAGAGGCGACAGCCCAAAATGAGCGAGGGGCAGCACAAGAGCGCCGCGGTCAGCGTGGCCTTGAATGCGGGTGACAGCCTGTGGCAGGCCTGCATCGAGCAGCTGGCGCAGGAGCTCCCGGAGCAACAGTTCAACACCTGGATCAAGCCCTTGCTGGCCCAGGTGTCGGACGATTTTTCGCGGGTCACGCTGTTCGTCGCCAACCGCTTCAAGCTCGACTGGGTCCGGGCCCAGTACTCCCACCGCATCGCCGTCATGCTCGAGAAGCTGTATGGCCAGCCGGTGCACCTTGAGTTAGCGCTTGCTCCCCGGGAGGCGCAGACCCGCACTTACGCCACGCCAGCATCGATGGAGATCGGCGCGGTCGCAGAGCCGGTGGAGATGGCGGAGGACAACGGTCCCGCCGCGTTCAAGAACAGGCTCAATTCCGGGCTGACTTTCGACACGCTGGTGGAGGGCACGGCCAACCGCATGGCGCGCGCCGCGGCCATGCACGTCTCGGGCATGCCGGGCGCCCTTTACAACCCGCTTTTCATCTACGGCGGCGTCGGCCTGGGCAAGACCCACCTGATGCACGCGGTGGGCAACAAACTCATCGCCGACAGGCCCGGCAGCAAGGTTTTATACATCCACGCGGAGCAGTTCGTCTCCGATGTGGTTAAGGCCTACCAGCGCAAGACTTTCGACGAGTTCAAGGACCGCTACCACTCGCTCGACCTCTTGCTCATCGACGACGTCCAGTTCTTCGCCAACAAGGACCGCACGCAGGAAGAATTCTTCAACGCCTTCGAGGCCCTGCTGGCCAAGAAGTCGCACATCGTGATGACGTCGGACACCTATCCCAAGGGCCTGGCCGACATCCACGAGCGGCTGGTTTCGCGCTTCGATTCCGGCCTGACGGTGGCCATCGAGCCGCCCGAGCTGGAGATGCGCGTCGCCATCCTGATCAACAAGGCCCGCGCCGAGAGCGCCGAAATGCCGGAGGAGGTGGCCTTTTTCGTCGCCAAGAACGTGCGCTCCAACGTCCGCGAGCTCGAGGGCGCGCTGCGCAAGATCCTGGCCTATTCGCGCTTCAACCAGAAAGAGATCTCCATCATGCTGGCGCGCGAGGCGCTGCGGGACCTGCTGTCGATCCAGAACCGGCAGATCTCGGTGGAGAACATCCAGAAGACGGTGGCCGACTATTACAAGATCAAGGTCGCCGACATGTATTCCAAGAAGCGGCCCGCCTCGATCGCCCGGCCGCGCCAGATCGCGATGTACCTGGCCAAGGAACTGACGCAAAAGAGCCTGCCCGAGATCGGTGAGCTGTTCGGCGGCCGCGACCACACGACGGTGCTGCACGCGGTGCGCAAGATCTCCGCGGAACGCCAGCAACTGACCGAATTGAACCAGCAGCTGCATGTACTGGAACAGACCCTCAAAGGCTGAGGAAGGGCCGATGAAACAGGGGAAAATGGCGCTTGTTCCCGGAAGGGGCGCCGTCCCCGCCGGCGGCCGCCTGTTTGAATCGAACAAATCAATAGAGAAAGAGGAGTCCGCATGATCGTCCTGAAGGCAACTCAAGACAAAGTGCTCTCGGTGCTGCAGTCCGTCGCGGGCATCGTGGAGCGCAGGCACACCCTGCCGATCCTGGCCAACGTCCTGATCCGCAAGACGGGAGCCTCGGTGCAGCTGACGACCAGCGACCTGGAGATCCAGATCCGCACCACCGCCGACCTGGACGGCGACACCGGCAACTTCACCACCACCGTCGGCGCGCGCAAGCTGATCGACATCCTGCGCACCATGCCGGCCGACCAGACGGTCAGCCTGGAAAGCAACCAGAACAAGCTGATCCTCAAAGGCGGCAAGAGCAAGTTCACGCTGCAGACGCTGCCGGCGGAAGACTTCCCCCTGGTGCAGGAAGCCGCCAGTTTCGGCCCGGTCTTCAGCGTGCCGCAAAAGACGCTGAAAGACCTGCTGAACCAGGTCTCCTTCGCGATGGCGGTGCACGACATCCGCTATTACCTGAACGGCATCCTTTTCGTGGCCGAAGGCAAGCAACTGAGCCTGGTCGCCACCGACGGCCACCGCTTGGCTTTCGCCAATGCGACCCTAGATGTAGAAGTGCCGCGGCAGGAAGTGATCCTGCCGCGCAAGACGGTGCTGGAGATGCAGCGCCTGCT
>JAQGNJ010000109.1 GCA_028291885.1 Ramlibacter sp.
CGGCCGCCGCGCAGGCGGGCGTGCCCTTGCTGGCGCTGACCCGCCCGCCCTGGCAGCCGGGCCCCGGCGACCGCTGGCAGCCGGTGGCCGACATCCGCGCCGCAGTCGCTGCACTGGAGCGGCCTGCGAGAACCGTCCTGCTGGCGCTGGGCCGCATGCACCTTGCGGAATTCGCGGCGCAACCGCAGCACCACTACGTCCTGCGGCTGGTCGATGCGCCGGCCAGCCAGCCACCGCTGCCGCAGCACACCGTCGTGGTCGCGCGCGGCCCGTTCGACGTCGAAGGCGACACCGCGCTGATGCGCCAGCACCGGGTGGACCTCGTGGTGGCCAAGAACGCCGGCGGGACCGGCGCCCAGGCCAAGCTGCAGGCGGCGCGCAGCCTGGGCCTGCCGGTCGTCATGGTGGAGCGGCCGGTGATCGCCGCGCGGCGCGAAGTGGGCAGCGTGGCCGCGGTGTTGCAATGGCTGGATCATTCTGGAACCGGCACGGAGCGCGGCGTGTAGACCCATGGCGCACCGTCCCGTGCGATGACCCGCGTGAGGCTGGAGCCGACGATGACGACGGTCCGCATGTCGGCCATTTCGGCTTGCGCCTGGCTCAATGGGACGACGTGCAGGACCTCTTCGGGCGTAGCGACGGCGCGGGCAAAGATCACCGGGCGGGCATCGCCGCAGGCCTCGCGCAGGACGGCCAGCGCACGGGCGAATCCGTGCGGGCGCGACGCGGAGCGGGGGTTGTACAGGGCCATCGCGAAATCGGCCTGGGCCGCCAGCCGCAGCCGGTGCTCCACCAGCGTCCAGGGCTTGAGGTTGTCCGACAGGTTGATGGCGCAGAAATCATGTCCCAGCGGGGCGCCGGCCCGGGCTGCGGCGGCCAGCATGGCCGTGACGCCGGGCAGGACGCGCACGTCGAGGCTGCGCCACGCGGCGGGGCCGGCTTCCACCGCCTCGAACACGGCCGAGGCCATGGCGAACACACCCGGATCGCCGGAAGACACCACCACCACCTGCCGGCCTTCGCTGGCCAGCCGCAGCGCGTGCGCCGCCCGCTCCAGTTCCACGCGGTTGTCGCTGGCATGCAGCGTCAGCCCGGCGCGCGCCGGCACCCGGCGAACGTAAGGGAAGTAGCCCACCACATCGGTGGCTGCGGCCAGCGCCGCCGTCACTTCCGGCGTCACCAGGCCCGCTGCACCGGGCCCGAGTCCGGCCACCACCAGCCAGCCCTTCATGGCCTGCGCCCCTGCCCGTGCACCAGCACGATCGAAAAGTAGGGCGCGATGCGGCCCTGCGCATCGGCCAGGCGCACCACCTTCTGGCCCGGCATGGTGGCGAATTCGACCAGCCAGGCTTCTTCCAGGCGGCCAGCTGCAGTCAGCGCGCGCCTTACCTTTTCGATGTGGCGCCCGATCTTCATCACGACCAGCGCATCGCTGTCCGCCATGTGGCGCGCCAGCCTGGCTTCCGGCAAGGTCCCCATCAGCACCGTCAGCACATCGTCGCCCCAGGTGATGGGCTGGCCCGTCGCGGTCCAGGCGCCCGACATGCCGGTGATGGCCGGCACCACCTGCACCGGATGGGTATCCACCAGCCGGGTGTACAGGTGCATGAAGGAGCCGTAGAAGAACGGGTCGCCCTCGCACAGGATGACCACGTCGTGGCCGGCGTCCGACAGGCTGCGCAGCTGGCGCGCGCTCTCGGCGTAGAACGCCGAGAGCGCCTCGTTGTAGGCCGGGTCGTCCAGCGCGATCTCCGTGGTGACCGGGTACTCCATGGCGTATTCCACGGCGCCCGCCGGCAGCAAGCCGTCGACGATGCGGCGCGCCTGGCCCGGTCGTCCTGCCTTGCGGAAGAAGGCGACGTGGGTCGCGCTGGCCAGCAAGCGATGGGCACGCACGGTCATCAGGTCCGGCTCGCCCGGGCCCAGGCCCAGGCCATAAAGGGTGCCGCGGCGCGTCATTCGGCGCGACTCGCCAGGGCGTTGACGGCGGCCACTGTGATCGCGCTGCCGCCCAGTCGCCCGGCCACGATGCAGCAGGGCACCGGCTGTTCGGCCCACAAGGCCTCCTTGGACTCGGCCGCGCCGACGAAGCCCACCGGGCAGCCGACGATGGCGGCCGGACGCGGACACGCCGGGTCCTGCAGCATGTTGAGCAGGTGGAACAGCGCAGTGGGCGCATTGCCGATGGCCACCACGGCGCCTTGCAGGTGCGGCCGCCACAGTTCCAGCGCCGCCGCGGAGCGGGTCGTCGCCAAGGACCCGGCGAGCTGCGCAACCGCAGGGTCGTGCAGCGTGCAGATGACGGCGTTGCCCCTGGGCAGCCGCGTGACCGTCACGCCCTGGCCGACCATGCGCGCATCGCACAGGATGGGCGCGCCGGCGGCGAGCGCCGCCCGGGCTGCGCGCACGAAGTCCGGCGAAAAACGGATGTGCCGTTCCAGGCCGATCAGGCCGGCGGCGTGAATCATCCGCACCGCCACCGGCTCCTCGTCGAGGCCGAAAGCCGCGAGCTCGGCCTCGGCGCGGATCATGGCGAAGGAGCGGCGGTAGATCTCCGCGCCATCGGTTTCATAGACATGCATCTTCAGTTCCGATCAATGAGGGCAGCGCGGCGGGCGCAAGTCCGCTGCGCGCGGGCGGATCCCAGGCCGCACCGGCGCGAACCAGGTCGAAGCTGCCGCCGCGCCCCACCAGCGTGAGGTCCGCCGCGCGTGGGCGGGCGCAGCCCTTGGCGCACCCGGAGACGTGCAGGCTGCGCGGGGTATCCCCGGCGGCGGCACTCAGGAAAACAGGAGCGATCGCGCGGGCCAGCGCGCGGGTTTCCACCGTGGCGGAGGCGCAAGCGGGTGCGCCGGGGCAGGCGTCGACGCGCAGCAGCGGATCGTCGCTCGCCGTGAGGAATTCGCTTGAATCGCGCCACTCGCCCCCCTCCACGATCAGCACGCGATTGGGCGCGAGGCGCAGCGCCGCGGCGCCGCAGTCGCGCAGCAGGCTTTCGAGCGCAGCTGCCTTGATTTGGCCAAAAGCGACACCGTATACCGGCCCGTGCGCCGAGAGGCCTGGGATCGGCAGCGCCCCGGCCTGCGCAAAGGCCTCCACCGGGGCCAGTGCGGCCGGCAGCGCATGGCTGGCCAGATGAAGGACCATGCGACCTCTCGCCGCGCCGGCGGTCGCGGCAAACCACGCCGCCAGCGCGATCGCGGCATCGACCGCGCTGGATGGCGTCACCGGAACACCGCCAGCCGCGCCGTCGGCACGTACGATCAGCCCGCCCGAGCGGCCACGCTCGATGCGCACGTCGGCGGAGGCGCCGGCCAGCACCGGCGCCGGCCCGGCGTCCACCGCGAAGCCGAACTTGGACGGCAGCCCCGGCAATTCGGCCAGGCGCGCGGCCAGTTCGGTGGCGATACGCTCGGTGTCGTCTCCAGCTTGCCAGCAGGGCGCGACCAGGATGCTGCGCCGGTCTTCCAGCGCCGGGTCGGCATCGAGCAGCCCCAGGCGGCCGAGCGCAGCCATGACTTCCGGGTGGTCGCCGGCCTGCACGCCCCGCAGCTGCAGGTTGGCGCGATTGGTCAGGTCGATCAGGCCCGATCCGAAGCGGCGTGCCGTGTCGCACAGGCCCAGCGCCTGTCCGGCCGTCAGTCGCGCCAGGCGTGGACGCACGCGCACGATCAGGCCATCGCCGGAGGTCATCGGGCGGTAGGCGCCTGGGCACCAGCCTTTCGCGGCCGGGCGCACGCTCGCGGCTTGGGGATCCTGGCGTTCGGTAGAAATCATCGGCGCAGGATCCGGTCAAGCACCCCGGGCTCGAAGTGTGTGTCGACGAGATGTGCCAGGCGGTCCAGGCCGGCATCGAGCGTGTTCACCTCGGCGCCCAAGAGTGCGCGCATGACTGCTGCCGAACAGACCGCGCCTCTACGCGCCCAGCACCGCCCCGCATTGCCGGCCGATCGTGGCGCCCTGTCATCGCGAAGAGCGATTGAGATGCGCAGCGCGCAAGGTTGCGACTCGTGCAGGCCGTGACACCGGTCCTGATTTCATCCGCGGGGCCTTTGATGTCATGCGGATCCGTCGGCCCAGCACCCCGCATCTGCAGGCCGCCGCACACCCCGGGGATTCGTTTTCCGGCCGCCGCGTGGCGGGTGATGGCGCGGTCCGTCCCGCGATCGCGCAGCCATTGCAGGTCGCCGCTGACCTGCCTGGATCCGGGCAGGATGATCCAGTCGCCCCCCTCCGGCTCGCCTGGATGCCGGGCCGAGCTCAGCTGCCCCGGATCATCGTGCTGCGTGTCATGGGGCGCCTCCTGCGGAGCCGACCCGCGACGGTGGCGGTGCTGTCGGGAGGCGCCAACACTCGCCACGACGTGGCGTTGCGGGCCACTGATCTGCGAGCACGGGTGCAGGCCGGCAACTGGCCAGCCATCGCCGCGCCGGCCGCCGGCCGCCGTGCGAGACGATAGCGGCGGGCCCGGGCGGCGGTTGCCAAGGCGCGACACGATCGAACAGGCCGCGCAGGTTCCCGCCGCCGCCGAGCGCTGGCAGCGCGCGCCAGCGACACAGGCGTCGCCCGACGGGCCCCTGAACCCGGCCCGGCCAGACGACAGCGTGCAGGGCGTTTGGCGGCTCGGCGAAGGACGCGTCCAGTGTTCAGGCGATGAGTGGTGCCGCGGCGGCGTGCAGTTCATACGAGTTGAGGTCACTGCGGTCAACGCTCAATGACGCCGACGAGCGCATCTGCGAAGGGCGGCAACTTGGCCAGAATGCCGTTGCGCATCCGCTCCGGCCGCTCTTTGCGGGGCAACGCGCCATCGACGCTTTGTTGGTGCATCGCGGCGCAGGCAAGCACCTGGACGGCTGTGACGGCGTCGGCCTGCAGGTCACCGAACACATAGGTGTGCTTGCCTGTCGCCCGAAGAGCCACGGTGCAGGCGCGCGAGCAGCCGCTCATGCAGGCGATGCCCCTCACGTGCAGACTTGGCGCGGGTCCAGCATCGCTCCCTTCCCGTTCTTGGGCCGACCTTTGGACGGCGTGCTGTACGGCTTCGAGCAAAGCCTGACCCGCGGGTGGGGAGTCGCGAGACGCTTGCGCAGGGCGACAGCTCGTGCAGATGAGGACTTCGGTGACGTGCATGGGGCGGTGATCCAGGAGGCTCATGGTGTTGTCGGACAGGCTGCGCAAGGCTGGCTGGCAAAGCGGTGCTCGGCGCCCCAACGTGCTGCCCAGGAGGCGCAGCGGCCGATGGGCCGCGATCGCTCGTCAAAGTCAACGATGACGACGTGCTGGGGCACTGTGGGCTGGGCTGGCTGCTCCAGTGTGCGGCCATCGGTTAGCAACCACAGCCAGGATTCGCCCGCGCCGTTCCCCCGGGCCGCGCGGCGCAGCAACCCTTCGGCCTGTGCCAGGGCCTGGGTGAGCGGCGTGCCGCCGCCGCCGCCCACGCGGGCCACGCGAGCGCTGCCGGCGCTGCGCGCGCGCCCGGGCGGCAACAGCAGATCGACGCCCTGGCCGCCGAAGCACAGCAGGCCCACGTCGTCGCCGGAGCGCGCCGCCTCTTGGATCAAAAGCATCGCATGCCCCTTGGCCAGGGCCAGCCGGCCGCGCTGGCGCATGGAGCCGGACACGTCGAGCACGATCAGGTGCAGGCGCACCGGCTGTGCCGCCCGCGGCCGGCGCCGCAGGTGTTGCGGCTGCAGCGGCCTGGCACCCTTGGCGAGCAGCGTGGGCAGCCAGGCGATCGGGCCGCTGCTGTGTGAGTCTGCTTCGGCGCGCAGCACGGGCGCCCGGCGTGACGGGTCATGAGGGCTGAGCCACCGCCAGCCGCCTGGCCCGTGATCCGGGCCGCGGCTGCGGTGGCTCAGGCTTTTTTTGGTAGCCAGTCTCCCGCCGACTGCACGCGCGTCGTGGACTCGGGGCGGGGCGGCAGGGCGCCCCAGTCGCCCTCCGGAGCGCGATCGCCGTCCCGGCTGTCACGCGGACGGCTCTCCTCGCCGGCAGACGCTCCGCCCGCGGCCTGCGGCGTGCCGCCCTGTGCTGCGCGCGGCGGGGCGCTTGCCTCCGCTCCCCGGCGGTGCGCCAGCGCGAGTTCGGCCACGGCATCGACATCGCTCACCGTCACCGCCGTGCGACCTTGCAGGGCCGCCAGCGCGCGCGCGGCGCGCAGCATCACCAGGTCGGCGCGCATGCCGTCCACGGCGGCGGCCAGCGCGCGGCGGGCCGCATGGTGCAGCACCTCGTCGGACCAGTCCAGGCGCGCCAGTGCCGCCCGCGCGCCGGCGACCGCGGCCACCAGGCGAGCTTGCTCGCCGGCGTGCACCGCGGCCAGCGCGAGCGGATTCTCATCGAAGCCCAGGCGGGCGCGCGTGATCGCCACCCGCTGTTCGGGCTCGCTCGGGTTGCCCAGCGTGACCGACAGCCCGAAGCGATCGAGCAGCTGCGGCCGCAGCTCGCCTTCTTCCGGGTTCATCGTTCCCACCAGGACGAAGCGGGCCGCATGCTGCTGCGACACGCCGTCGCGCTCCACCGTGTTGACGCCGCTGGCGGCCACATCGAGCAGTGCATCGACCAGCGAATCGGGCAGCAGGTTGACTTCGTCGACATAGAGCACGCCCTGGTGGGCGCGCGCCACCAGGCCGGGCGCCAGGCGCAGGTGGCCGTCGCGCAGCACGCCTTCCACGTCCAGCGTGCCGACCAGTTGCTCCAGGCTGGCGGCCAGCGGCAGCGTCACGAAGGGCGCGCCCGGCAGCAAGGCGGCCAGGGCGCGCGCCGCGGTGGACTTGGCGCTGCCGCGCGGACCGCTGATCAGGACGCCGCCGATCCCGGGGTCGATCGCCGAGAGCAGCAGCGCCTGTTGCAGCAGCGGCTGGCCGACCAGGGCGGCAAAGGGAAACGCCGGTCGGCTGGCGGCTTCGAGGTGCAACTTGGGTGCGGTGGTCATGGCAGGGGCCCTTCGCCGTGTTCTTCGAGCCGGCGCTCCAGCGCCAGCAGGTGTTCTTCGATGCGCTCGCGGTGCTCGCCGGGTTGTTCCCACAGGCCGCGCCGCATCGCTTCGAGCAGGCGCTCGCCGAGGCCGCGCAGCGCCTGCGGGTTGTGCTGCTGCAGGAACTCGCGCGTGCTGTCGTCGTGCAGATAGGCGTCGGCGATCAGCGCGTACTGTGGGTCGCCGACCACGCCGGTGGTGGCGTCGAATGCAAAAAGGTTGTCCACGGTGGCCGCGATCTCGCAGGCGCCCTTGTAGCCATGGCGACGCACACCCTCGATCCACTTGGGGTTGACGGCGCGGGATCGCAGCACGCGCGCCACCTCTTCGCGCAGCGTCCGGATCCGCGGCGAACCGGGGACGCTGAAGTCGCCGTGGTACAGCGCCGCGGGTGCGCCGGCCAGGTGCTGCACCGCCGCCGCCATGCCGCCCTGGAACTGGGCGTAGTCGGCCGAGTCGAGCACGTCGTGCTCGCGGTTGTCCTGGTTGTGCAGCACGGCGTCGAGCTGCGCCAGGCGCTGCTCGAACGCGCCGCGCGCCGGGGCGCCGTGATCGCCCTGGCCGTAGGCGAACGCGCCGGCGCGCAGGTAAGCCTGGGCGAGCTCGCCGACCGCCTGCCAGCGTCCGCTGTCCATGAGGTCCTGCATCCCGGTGCCATAGCCGCCCGGGCGGGGCCCGAAGACGCGCCAGCTGGCCTGGCGCAGGGCGGCCTCGGGCGCCTGGCCGGCGGCCTGCGCCTGGGCGGCTTCGCGCTGCACCCGGGCGCGGATCGGGTTCACGTCGTCGGGTTCATCGTCCTCGCTGATGGCCGCGACGGCGCGCACCGCGGTGTCGAAGAGGTCGATCGCGTTCGGGAAGGCGTCGCGGAAGAAGCCCGATACGCGCAAGGTCACGTCCACCCGCGGCCGGTTGCGGATGGCCATCGGCAGCAGCTCGATGTCCACCACGCGGCCGCTGCCCTCGGCCCACTTGGGCCGCACGCCCAGCAGCGCGAAAGCCTGGGCCAGGTCTTCGCCGCCGGTGCGCATGGTGCTGGTGCCCCAGACCGACAGGCCGACCTCGCGCAACATCTCGCCATGGTCCTGCAGGTGGCGCTCGATCACCCGCTCGGCCGCCGCCGCGCCCATGGCGTAGGCCGTGGGCGTGGGCACGCAGCGGGTGTCGACGGAATAGAAGTTGCGACCGGTCGGCAGCACGTCGGGACGGCCGCGCGACGGTGCGCCGCTAGGGCCGGGCGGCACGAAGCGGCCCGCCAGCCCGCGCAGCAGCTGGGTCATCTCCTGCGGGCCGCAGGCGTCCAGGCGCGGGCCCAGCACCTGGCGCAGGCGCTGCAGCACAGGCGCGGTGTGGGGCCAGGCCGCCGCCTCGAGCGGATTGGCGTCGGCGGCCGTCACGTGCTCGGCCACCAGCCGCGTGGCCAGCAGCTCCAGCCGTTCGCGCGTGTGACCGGCATGGCGCCAGGCCTCGGCGCTGAGCTGCTGCAGCACGGCCGGGCGCGGGCCTTGCCAGGGCTTGGCCCACTCCGGGTCCAGCACCTTGAAACCCTCCACGGCATCGAGCCCCAGGTCCTGCGCCAGCGCCGCCAGCAGGCTGCGCTGGCCAGGCGCCGGACCGCCGGGAAAGCGCGCCAGCGCCACCAGGGTGTCGATTCGCTGGCGGCCCTGGGGTGAGCGGCCCAGCGTGTGCAGCCCGTCGCGGATCTGCGATTCCTTGATCTCGCACAGGTAGGCATCCAGCCGCGTCAACAGGCCTTCGCGCGCCGCGTCGTCGGTGGGCCGGGCGACACCCAGTTCCTCGTGGAGTTGTTCGCGCAGAACCCGTTCCAGGATGTCCGCGCGCAGCCGGCGCGCCCGCCGCGGATCCAGCGCCAAGGCCTCGTAGTACTCGTCCATCTGCCGCTCCAGCTGCTGCAGCGGACCGTAGCTTTCGGCGCGGGTCATCGCCGGCATCAGGTGATCGATGATCACGGCCTGGGTGCGCCGCTTGGCCTGGCTGCCCTCGCCGGGGTCGTTGACGATGAAGGGGTACAGGTGCGGCAGCGGGCCCAGGATGGCGTCGGGCCAGCAGGCCGCACCCAGCGCCACGCTCTTGCCCGGCAGCCATTCGAGGTTGCCGTGCGTGCCCACATGCACCAGGGCATCGACCTGGAAGCTGCGGCGCAGCCAGAAGTAGAACGCCAGGTAGTTGTGCGGCGGAACGAGATCGGCGTCGTGGTAGCTGGCCACCAGGTCCATGTCGCGCCCGCGCGCCGGCTGGATGCCGACGAAGACATGGCCAAAGCGCAGGCCGGGGATCATGAAGCGGCCGCTGCGCAGCATCGGATCCTGTTCGGGCGGGCCCCAGAGCGTGGCGACGGTGGCCCGGCTCGCGGCCGGCAGGCGGGCGAAATCTTCCAGGTAGTCGGCCAGTGCCAGGCTCTGCCCCGCCGGCCGCGCGTCGTTGGCGCCCAGGTGATTGGTGACGCTGCGCGTCAAGGCTGCGATCAGCGCGTCGCCGCCGGCCGGCAGTTCGCCCGTGCTGTAGCCGGCCTCCCGCAATGCGGCCAGGATGGCCACCGTGGAAGCCGGCGTGTCCAGCCCCACGCCATGGGCCAGGCGGGAGTCGCCGCCGGGATAGTTGGCCAGGATCAGCGCGATGCGCTTGTCGGCGTTGGGCTTCTCGCGCAGCGTGCACCAGCGGCGCGCCAGTTCGGCCACGAAGGCCATGCGTTCGGGCTCGGGCTGGTAACGCACCACGTCCAGCTCGGTGCGCTCGCAGCGCCAGGCCAGCCCCTTGAAGCTGATGGCGCGCGTCACTATGCGGCCGTCCACCTCGGGCAGCACCACCTGCATGGCCAGGTCGCGCGGCGCCAGGCCGTGCGGGTCGGCCTGCCACTGCTCGAGCGAGCAGCCCGCGGTGATGAGTTGCAGGACGGGGGCGTCGCCGGCCAGTCCAACTGCGGCTGCGCCCGCGCCGCCGGCTTCGCTGCCGTCAGCGTCGGCGTCCAGGGCGGCGACCGCGAAGTTGGTCGCGTTCAGCACGATCCCCACCCGGTGTTGCGCGGCCAGCGAGCGCACCAGGGCCTGGCTGACCGGGTTCTTGAGCGAATCCACGGCCAGCGCCAGCGCGTTCAGCCCGGTGTCCGCCAGCGCGGCCAGCATGGCATCGAACACCGCCGTGTTGCCCGACTGCAGGTGGGCCCGGTAGAACAGCAGCAGGGCCACCGCGGCGTCCGCTTTCCAGGGCGGCAGGCTGGCACTGCCTTGCGGCCGATACAGGAGGGCCGGGGGCAAGGCCGCAGGCGGCGCAGGGCGTGCTCCAAGGCCGAACGCGGCGTGGCCGATCAGCGCGAAAAAGGCCAGCGCGTTGTCGCGCCCGCCTTCGCGCAGGCAGCGCCACAGGTGCCTGCAGTCATCGTGCGTCGCGCTGCTTCGCAGCAGCAGCTGCGGGTCTTCGCTGGAGTCGCCCGAGAACATGGCCAGCCACTGGCCGCGCTCGCGCGCCAGCGTGGTCGCGCGTTCCACCACATAGGCCCAGTCGCTGGGGCTGCCCAGGTGGTCGATGACCACCACACGCGCATGGCGCAGCACGTCGTCCACGTACAGGTCCGCCGAGGCCGGCTGGCGCAGCGACATCAGGTTGACCAGCCGCACGCTGGGGTAGTCAGGCGCGAGCTGCGCGGCGACGTCGGACAGCAGCGACAAGGTGGTGTCCGCGGCGCTGAGCACCACGACCTCGCCGGGGCTCTGGGCGACGCGCACGACGCCCTGGCCACCGTCTTCGACGTGGCCGCCTGGGCGCGTGGACAGCAGATGCATGGCCGCGGTCGGTGCAGTCAGGCCAGCGCGGGTGCAGCCAGCGCGCTGTCCAACTCGGCCTGCAGCCTGGCGGCCTCAAGTCCAGCGCCGATCAGGACCAGGCGCGACTGGCGCGCCTCGTCGCTGCGCCAGGGGCGGTCGAAGTAACTGTCGAAGCGCGCGCCCACGCCCTGCACGACCAGCCGCATCGACGCGCCGGGCAGCGCGACGAAGCCCTTGGCGCGGTAGATCTCGTGGCGCCGGACCAGGTCGCGCAAGGCGGCCAGCAAGGGCTCGCGGCCTGTGGGGCTCAGGCTGACAGCCACCGAATCGAAGGCGTCGTGATCGTGGTCTTCCTCGTCATCGTGATGGGTCTTGCGCTGGTCTATCGTGTCTTCGACCGCGCGTTCCAGCCCGAGCAGCACGGCCAGGTCGATCTGGCCATGCTGCGCGCGCACCAGCTTCACGCCCGGCGCGGTCTCGCGGCGAATGGCGGCTTCCACATCGGCCAGCACGGCCTCGTCCACGCCGTCGGTCTTGTGCACCACCACCAGGTCGGCCGTCGCCAGCTGATCTTCGAACAGTTCGGCCAGGGGCGAGTCGTGATCGAGGTTGTCGTCGGCCCGCCGCTGGGCGTCGACGGCGACCGGGTTGTCGGCGAAGCGGCCGGCGGCCACGGCCGGCGCATCGACCACCGTGATGACGGCGTCGACCGTGAAGGCGTTGCGCAGCGCTGGCCACTGGAAGGCCTGCACCAGCGGCTTGGGCAGGGCCAGGCCCGAGGTCTCGATGACGAGGTGGTCGATCTGGTCGCGCCGCGCCGCCAGTTGTTCCATCACCGGAGCGAACTCCTCCTGCACCGTGCAGCACAGGCAGCCGTTGGCCAGCTCGAACAGCTGGCCGTCGGGCGCGCCGCTGTCGTCACAGCCGATGCCGCAGCCACGCAGCAGTTCGCCGTCGATCCCGAGCTCGCCGAATTCGTTGACGATGACTGCGATGCGCCGGCCCTGGGCGTTCTGCAGCAGCTGGCGCAGCAGCGTGGTCTTGCCGCTGCCGAGGAAGCCGGTGACGATGGTGGCGGGAATCTTGCGGGTTTGCATGGGGGGTTCCTGTGTCTGGCGTGAAGAGGCGGGCAGGACGGATCAGTCCTCGATGCCGCGCTGCGCCGGGATGCCGGCCTGGAAGTGGTGCTTGATCAGCGTCATCTCGGTCACCGTGTCGGCCACGGCCACCAGTTCGGCCGGGGCGTTGCGGCCGGTGAGCACCACGTGCACGTGCGGCGGGCGCTCGCGCAGGCAGGCCAGCACCGGCTCCAGCGGCAGCCAGCCATAGCGCAGCGGGTACATGATCTCGTCGAGCACCACCATGAAGTGCTCGCCGGCGCGCACCGTGGCTTCGGCCCGGGCCCAGCCCTCGCGCGCCAGTTCGGCCGAATGTTCGAGGTCCCGGCTCTTCCAGCTGAAGCCGTCGCCCAGGCCTTCGATCGGCATGCCCAGGCGCTCGAACAGGCGGTGCTCGCCAAAGCGCGCCGACGGCACTTTCATGAACTGGTAGACCTTCACGGTCTTGCCGCGCCCGACGGCGCGCAGGGCCAGGCCGAAGGCGGCGGTACTTTTTCCCTTGCCGGTGCCCGTGTGCACGATGACCAGGCCGCGCCGCTCCCCTTGCGGTTTCGGCGTGTCGCGCAGCAGGGGCGGGCTCTCGATGTCCATGGCGGAGGTCTCCGGGTGCTTAGGGTTTGAACAATTGCGCGATTGCCGCCGGATTGCTCGGAAAGTACAGGTGCATGAACGAGGCGAACAGCCGCGCGTCGCGGAACACGCCTTCGGCCTGGCCGTGTTGCCTTTGGGGCCGGGTGCATTGAGCGGGCTGCAGGGCGCTTTCCATGCGCGCGTGGTGGAACGTGTGCCCGCGCACCTCGCCTTGCGGCAGCGTGAGGCTGTGCATCCCCAGGTTGACCAGCCGGCCGGCCATGACGCCCCGCCCGGGCAGGAGGCCGAGCATCGGTGCGCTGCGACCCTCGACATCGGTGAGCGAGTCCAGCAGCACCAGCAAGCCGCCGCACTCGGCCACCAGCGGCCGGCCGGCCGCGTGGTGGGCGTGGACGGAGTCGCGCCACCGGGTGTTGCCCGCCAGCGCCGGCAGGTGCAGCTCGGGGTAGCCGCCGGGCAGGTACAGCGCATCGGCCGCGGCGGGCACCGGCTCGTCGGCCAGCGGCGAAAAGAACGTGAGCTCGGCGCCCAGCGCGCGCAGGGTGTCGAGGTTGGCGCGGTACAGGAACGAGAACGCGGCATCGCGCGCGACGGCGATGGCGACGCCTGCCAGCGCGCCCGGCGGCGTGACCGGCCTGTCTTCCTGCGCCGGCGCGCTGAACCGCACCGCCGGCGGCATGGCCAGCGCGCCGTTCTCATGCAACCCGCGGGCCGCGGCGGCGATGCGCTGGTCCAGGTCGTCGACCTCGCCGGCCTGCACCAGCCCCAGGTGGCGCGACGGCAGCGCGTAACCGGGGCCCCGGGGCAGCGATCCGTACCACGCCATGCCCGGCGGCAGGCTTTCGCGAACCATCTGCGCATGGCCGACGCTGCCCACCCCGTTGGCCAGCACGCCCGCCAGTCGCAGGCCCGGCCGGTAGCTGGCCAGGCCATGTGCCACCGCACCGAAGGTCTGCGCCATGGCCGATGCGTCGATGACCATCAGCACGGGAAGGCCGAAATGCAAGGCCAGGTCGGCACTGGAGGGGGTGCCGTCATGCAGGCCCATCACGCCCTCGACCAGGATCAGGTCGGCCTCTTGCGCCGCGCGGTGCAGCAGGTCGGCGCAATGGGCCGGGCCGCCCATCCACAGGTCAAGCTGGTGGACCGGCGCGCCGCTGGCGCGCTCCAGCACCGTAGCGTCCAGGAAGTCGGGCCCGGTCTTGAACACGCGCACCCGCAGGCCCTTGCTGCGGTGCGCATGGGCGAGCGCGGCGGTGACCGTGGTCTTGCCCTGGCCGGAGGCCGGGGCCGTGATCAGCAACGCGGGACGATCGATCATGCCGTCACGCCCAGCTCGGCGCGGGCCGCCATCAGTGTGACGTGCTCGCACGCGGTCGCAATCCGCTGGTGCAGCGTGTTCAGCGCGTCGACGTAGCGGCGGACCTCGCGGCAGAGCGGTGCCACGCCCGCGCCGATCTCGTGGGATACGAGCACCACGCGACCAAGCGCCTCGCGCAAAGCGGCGCACGGCGGGTCCTGTTGCTGTTGCCACGCCAAGTCGTCCAGCGGCTGGCGCGCCGCCGGCATCGATTGCAGCGTGTCGGTCCCAGACCTTTCGCGCAGGGCCGCGGCCGGTTCGCAGCGTACCGCCGGCGTTTCGGGCGCGTCCACGTGATGCAAGCGTTCGGCGCGGTGGCGGGCGCTGCGTTCGCGCATCTCCTGGTCACCGGGCAATCCGGGCGCGATCAGCAGCGCGCGCCGCGCGGGCAACTGCAGGCAGCTTTTGGCGCGCGAACCCACACGGCATGACTTGCCGCTTCTCCGGCCAACGAGGATCAACACACGCATGGCGCGCATCGGACTGCCGCCCGGACCGCGTGATCTGTGGCGCAGTCGGCGTGCCGCAGGAAGCCGAAAAAGACGAAACATCAGGGAACCGCCGGAACAATCGCGCTCGCCCGCTTCCCCGCAGGCCTGCGCCGTAAGGCGCGCCGTTTGCATGACGCGCCGCCTCGTTGGCCGGTATCCGGGCTGGCGAAGGCAACCGGTGTTTCCTTCCCAGACGCCGATGGCGCCCAGTGGATTGCAGACACAGGCTGTGAGCACATGTGCTCACGTTCGCTTACCGTTGCGGGGGCAGCTCAGGTTAGGGCGCGCCGGCATGTACGGGCGCGCCCCTCCTGATTCCCGTTGAACTGCTTTGGCTGTAGCCATCGCGAGCACCAACGATCTCATGATAGCAGGCGGACCTTCACAGGCGTTGAGCCCTGCCGCTCGCGTGACGTAAGATCGCCGCCGCCTCAATGCAAAAGTTTTTCAACATGCACCGATACCCACTTGCTTCCGCGCTTGATGAGATTCGCGCCGCCTCACACAGCGTTCCGCGACAGCTCGCGGCCGCGGCCTTGCTGGGATCGGCAGTGCTGTACGGCGTCGCCTTCGCCGACAGTCCGCTGCTTCACAACGCGGCGCATGACGTTCGTCACGTGACCATCAAGCCCTGTCACTGAGGGGGCGGGATGCTGCTGCGTCGCTTGATCTGGTGCGCACTGCTGACGGCGCTGCTGGTCGGCAGCGTTCAACTTGCTGTGGGGCGCTGGCAGGCCGTGCCCATCGTTCTGGCTGCCGAAGTCTTCGAGTCGCGGAAACTGCACGCTGAGCACCCGCACACGCATGAGCAGATTGCCGCGCCCGGGCATGCCCATGGCGACCCGAATCCCACCGCCGCCGGATCAGGCGAACGCACGGCCTGGACCTGGGTTGCCCATGTGCTGCACGGCTTCAGCATGGCACTTTTGATGTTCTCGGTCATGGGCTGGTGGGTCTGGAAGCGCGGCGCGCCCATGGGCACGGCGCGCGTCGCGCTGGCCGTGGCCGCCGCCGGATTGCTGAGCATGGATCTGTGGCCGGCGCTCGGGTTGCCTGCAGAGATTCCCGGCATGGACGCTGCCGCCCTCGGCTCACGTCAGGCCTGGTGGGTTCTGGCCGCAACGAGCGCTGCGCTGGCTTGCGCAGCGCTTGCGGGCGTTGCGGCGAAATCCGTGCCAAGCCATTGGCGCTGGCTGATCGCTGCGGCGCTGCTGGCCTTGCCTTTTATGGTGGGCGCACCCCAGCCCCCGGGCGATCCGCTGGCCGGCTTCGACGCCCAGACGCGCGCTCAGCTCCAGGATCTGCAGCGTGAGTTCATCTGGGCCACCCGCTGGACTTCCCTGGCATTCTGGACCTCGCTCGGAGGGATTGGCGGCTGGGTGTTCGCCCGCTGGTTGAAGCCTGCCATTGCTCCCGGACGCCCGCCGCAGATCGGTCAGTCGACGTGAGCGCGAAACGTGCCCCGAGCGCGCGTGCTTCCGAGCCGGGCGTCAATGCCGGCTGAGGCAGCGGCGGCCGTGCCCGGCATGGTCTCCATCGTCGGTGCCGGGCCCGGAGAATGGCAGGCGCAACGTTTTGATCTCGATTGGTAACGTTCCATTCGTTCGCCTTGGAGCATGTGAGAATTGCGACAAACCCTGAACGACAAAGATCTCTCCGATGGTTTGCACCCTGCTGAAGTCCAACATCCACCGGCTTGCAGGGACACACGGCGAGAGCGCGTTGTCACGTACGCCATCAAGGGCCAGGCACCGAATGATCCGGATCACCGGATCGGCCGCCCCGCGCACGGCCATGGGCGACATCACCATCGTTACCCAGGTTCCAGAACCCCTGCTGGCCGGGCCCAACAAACCGCAACTGGTCTCCGTGGATCAGGCAGACCGCCAGACGGGCGCGCGCCAGCTCGTGCCGACACAGCAGCTTTGAAGTGAGGAAATCCCTGTCCGCGCGCAGCATGCGCAGCGTGTGGCATCCGTGCACGCAAATGAAGCTGCTCGAAGAGCAGCCACCGATCGCCATTGCGAGCGCAGCTGGCCCTTGGCTGTGTGATGAAACGGGTAAGCGTTACCTGGACGGCATCAGCTCCTGGTGGGTCAACCTGTTCGGCCACGGCCACCCGCACATCAAGGCTTCCCTGACGGATCAGCTCGATCGCCTTGACCATGTGATGCTGGCCGGTTTCACGCACGCGCCTGTGGTGGAGTTGTCCGAACGCCTTGCGTTGCTGACGGGCCTTGGCCATGCGTTCTATGCCAGCGACGGGGCGAGTGCCACCGAGATAGCGCTGAAGATGAGCGCGCATTTCTGGCGTAACAGCGGGCGCCACACCAAGTGCCGGTTTGTCGGGCTGGCCGGGGGCTACCACGGCGAAACGATTGGCGCCTTGGGGGTGACCGACGTCCCGGTATTCCGTGACCCATACGCGCCTCTCCTGCGTCTCGCCGCCACTGTGCCCAGCCCCGATGCGCGCGGCGCCCGCCCCGGTGAAAGCGCAGCGGATGTGGCCAGTCGCTGCGCCGCCGCACTGGAGGCCTGGTTCATCGAGCATGGAGACGAGACCGCGGCGCTGATCGTCGAGCCACTGGTGCAATGTGCGGCCGGCATGGCGATGTACGACCCGCAATTCCTACGTCTGGCCCGTGAACTGTGCAACAGATATGACGTTCACCTCGTGGTTGATGAGATAGCCACCGGATTCGGCCGCACCGGGTCGATGTTCGCTCACCAGCAAGCGGGGATCCGTCCCGACTTCATCTGCCTGTCCAAGGGATTAACGGGGGGAACGCTGCCGCTGTCGGCCGTGCTCACGACCGATGCGGTCTACCAGGCTTTCTACGACGACGCGCCGGCCCGGGCGTTCCTGCACTCACATTCCTACACGGGTAATCCGCTGGCCTGCCGCGCGGCGCTGGCAACGCTCGAGATCTTCGAGCAGCAGGATGTCCTCGCCGGCAACGTCCGACGGGCGCGGATGCTGAGCGACGCGCTGGCGCCACTGTCGGCGCATCCGCGGGTGCGGCACGCACGCCATCTGGGGATGATCTGGGCCTGGGACGTGAAGACCACGCTTGCCGATTTCCCGCAGCGTTATCGCCAGCAGGCCATGGCGCGCGGCCTGCTCCTGCGCCCGATCGGCCGCACGATCTACGCCATGCCGCCATATGTGCTCGACACCGAGGAAGTCGAGTGGCTGGCCCATGGCGCGCTGGCGGCGCTGGAAGCCGCTCTTGCCGAAGAGACGGCCATCGCATGATCGGATGCTTCGTCACCGGCACCGATACCGGCGTGGGCAAGACTCTGGCCGCCTCGGCGCTGCTGCACGCGCTGGCCCGCCGTCATGCCCGGGTGGTGGGCATGAAACCGGTCGCCGCGGGCTGCGATCGCGCAGGCGGCGTCTGGACCAATGAAGACGTGCTGGCGTTGCGCGCTGCCTCCACGATTGAAGCGCCTCCCGAACTGCAGAACCCGATTCTGCTGGCAGACGCTGTGTCGCCACACATCGCGGCCGAGCGCGCGGGCGTCGGCATCGACATCGGTCACCTCGTTGCCTGTTACTGCGCACTGAGTCGCCGCGCCGAAGCGGTCGTTGTTGAAGGGGCCGGCGGCTTTCATGTCCCGCTATCGAGGGAGACTACCGGTGCCGACCTGGCGCAGGCGCTCGCCCTGCCGGTGGTGCTGGTCGTAGGGTTGCGGCTGGGGTGCCTGAGCCACGCCTTGCTGACGGCAGACGCGATCCGCGCCCGCGGCCTGAAGCTGGCCGGATGGGTAGCAAACAGGATCGATGCTGAGATGCAGGCGCAGGAAGACAACATCGCGTTGCTGCGCCACAAGCTGCCAGCGCCGCTGCTTGGCGACTTTCCCCACCTCAGCCGCCCCGACGCCCGGTCTGTCACCCTGCTTCTTCCCCCCGAATGGACATGACCCCCTCCTGGCTCGATGATTTCCCCCGGCGCATCGCCGAGCTTGACGGCGCGCACCTGCGCCGCCGCCGCAGGGTGGTGGTGCCCGAGGCCGGAGGCCGCATGTCCGTCGACGGCCAGTCGCTGCTGGCGTTCTGCAGCAACGACTACCTCGGGCTGGCCGCCCATCCCGATCTCATCGAAGCTGCCTGTGCCGGCGCCCGCGAGTTCGGCGTGGGCTCCGGCGCTTCACCCCTCGTGAGCGGCCACAGTCTGGCCAACGCGGCACTGGAGCAGGAGCTCGCGGATTTTGTCCAGATGCCGCGAGCCTTGTACTTCTATGCCGGCTACACCACCAACATCGGCATCATTCCCGCCCTGGTCGGCCGCGACGACGCCGTGTTCTCCGACGCGCTCAACCACGCCTGCCTGATCGACGGCGCCCGGTTGTCGCGCGCCCAGATCCACCTCTACGGGCACGCAGAGTACGGGGCGCTCGAGACCGCGCTGGCCAAGAGCCAGGCACGGCGCAAGCTGGTCATCACCGACGCCGTGTTCAGCATGGACGGCGACGTCGCCGACATACCTCAGCTGCTGGCCCTGTGCGAGCGCCACGACGCATTGCTGCTGATCGACGATGCGCACGGCTTTGGCATTCTGGGCCCGCAGGGCCGCGGCAGCCTGGCCCGAGTCGGCCTGACCGCGCAGCGCGCACCGCACCGGGTCCTCTACATGGCGACGCTGGGCAAGGCGGCAGGCGTTGCAGGCGCATTCGTCGCCGGGCACGAGCCGCTCATCGAGTGGCTGCTGCAGAAGACGCGCAGCTACATTTTTGCCACTGCCGCTCCCCCCATGCTGGCCAGCGCACTGCGCGCGAGTCTGCGGCTGATCGAAGGGGACCAGTGGCGCCGCGACCATCTCAATCGCCTCATTGCGCAACTGCGGGGCGGCCTGGGCGCGTTGCTGCGCAGCACGCCCTGGAAGCTGGGCGTCTCGACGACCGCCGTGCAGGCCCTGGTGATCGGTCCCAACGAGCAGACCCTGGCGGTCATGGATGGATTGCGCGAACGCGGAATTTGGGTTCCTGCCATCCGTCCACCCACGGTGCCGGAGGGCACGGCCCGGCTGCGCATCGCTCTCTCAGCCGCCCACAGCCACGCTGATGTTGATCATCTGCTCCTGGCATTGGCGGAACTGGCAGCCAAATCGGTACACACCAACTCGTCCAACCAGCAGACAGACGCGCTGGCCTGAAAACCTCGCAATTATCCGGAACCAGGATGTCCACCATGGCAACGCAACCCGTCTCACGACACCCACTGCAACGCAGCAAATCTACACGTCCCCCCGCAAGCCGCTGGAGTGTGCCGGCAGTCCAGGCCTTGTTCGACCAGCCGTTCCCGGATCTGCTGCACCGCGCACAGACTGTGCACCGAGAAAACTTCGACGCCACCGTGGTCGAGTTTGCCACCCTGCTGTCGATCAAGACCGGCGGCTGCCCAGAGGACTGCAGCTACTGCCCCCAGGCTGCGCGTTACGACACCGGCGTCAAAGCCTCGAGCCTGATGGAGCCGGCCGAGGTGCTGCAGGCCGCGCAACGCGCCAAGGCCGCCGGTGCCACGCGCTTTTGCATGGGCGCGGCGTGGCGTGCACCGAAAGACCGCGACGTCGAAAAAGTGGCCGCGCTGATCAGCATCGTGAAAGCCCTGGGTCTGGAAACCTGTGCCACGCTGGGCATGCTCGAGGACGGCCAAGCGCGAACCCTGCGGGATGCGGGGCTGGACTACTACAACCACAACCTGGACAGTGCGCCCGATTTCTACGGCGACATCATCACCACGCGCAATTACCAGGACCGCCTCGACACGCTGGCGCGCGTGCGCGGTGCGGGGGTCAAAGTCTGCTGCGGCGGCATTGTCGGCATGGGCGAATCCCGCCAACAGCGCGCGGAACTGATCGCGCAATTGGCCAACCTCGATCCCTACCCGGAGTCGGTGCCGATCAACCACCTGGTGCGGGTGCAAGGCACGCCCCTGGCGGGGCAGGCGTCGCTTGATCCCTTCGAGTTCGTGCGCACCATCGCCGTCGCCCGCATTACCATGCCGCTGGCGCGGGTGCGGCTATCGGCCGGGCGCCAGCAGATGGGCGAGGCGGTGCAGGCGTTGTGCTTTCTGGCCGGCGCCAACTCCATCTTCTACGGGGACAAGCTGCTGACCACCGGTAATCCAGACACCGATGCCGACCTGGATCTGCTGCAGCGCCTGGGCCTGAAGCCCGGCCAACCCGGGGCCGTCAGCCACAAGACCCCCCCGCTGGTCGGCCCCGGTCGGGACTGCGACTAAGGTCTCGTGGTGTGAGTCGCTCTGGGTTGGACCAGCGCTGCGGCAGATGGCTGCCATTCACCGTAAGGGCCGAACTTCACGCGCAGGCCGGCAGGCGCACCGATGGCCAGCTGTATCGCGTAATGCGAGTGCGGGGCAATCGTCCCCACCGCCCTCCCCCATGCAGCCGCGCACACCGTCCAGGCGACGAAATCACCTCGGGCCTTGAAGCTGCCTCTGGCCTCGAGTTTGTCGGCGCCGGCCGGAGCCAGCGTCACCTCCTGCTTCTCCTTGCCAGCCAGAAGCGGCACCTTGGCTGGCCTTGGAGTGGTCCATCCTCTCGCCGTGGTCGCTCCGGTACAACTGGATGACGTCCGGCCCGGCGACAAGCTCAAGGTCAGCCTGCTTGGCCTCCACGACGATGCCGCCGTGTTTCGTGGCGGCGGCACACTGAACCCGGCCTGACTTCATGCGACGAGGTCGATTCGGTTCTGTCCAGTGAGCGTTGGTTAGCGGTGAGCAGGCGGCTATGGCAGCCTCGACAGGTAGCGCTTCTGCAACTGCCTCAAGCTCTTCTCCATCTCCCCCGCTGCCCCTTCCCCGTCGCGGCTGGCCAGCAACGCGATGAACCTGCGGCGGCTGGCGAAGAGGAACGATGCATCGTAGGACCCGATGGTCCCGACGAATGCCTGCATCACGTCCAGTATTGCTTCCATCACCATGACCAGGAGCGGATTGTGCGTGGCGCGCGCAAGCAGACGGTGAAAGTCCAAGTTCGCCTGCAGCCGTTCGTCGACCCGCCCTTCCTTGTGCAGCTTCACCGCTTTCGCCACGTTGGCGCGCAGTTCGCGCAGATCGTCCGGAGTGCAGTTCTCGCACGCGGCGCGCACGATAGCGGTCTCGACCAGGATGCGCGCGTCGGTGAGCTGGCCCGGCGTGACCCCGCCCAGCTTGTACATATCGAGCAGGCCTGTCGCTACGCCCCGTCCGCTGCTGTCGCAGATGTAGCAGCCCGCATGCGCGCCGCGCCGCAATTGCAGGACACCCGAACTTTCGAGCGAACGCAAGGCCTCGCGCAGCGTGTTTCGCGAAACTCCAAACTGTGCGGCGAGTGTGCGTTCCGGCGGCAGGCGCGTCCCAGGCTTGAGAACGCCCGAGGCCATCGCTTGGCGGATCTGGGTGGAAATGTCGTCGAACGCACGGCCCGCTTGCACAGGCGCAAAGGAAAGGGCGGAGAGTGCGCAGGCATTCATTGGGAACAGGAGTGTAGCGTGCTCCCCATGAGGTTGAACCACCGTGGTTGAACCACGGCGCCAGTTTCTGATACCCTTGGGAACCAATTCGAGGAGACGACATGGCGTTGAACGCGATCGTTGTGGGCGCGGGGCTCGGTGGGTTGACTGCCGCCGCCGCGCTGCTCCAGCGCGGCATAGACGTGACGGTGCTGGAGCAGGCCGCGCAGCTCGGAGAAATCGGGGCCGGCGTGCAGCTTGCCCCCAATGCACTCAAAGTGTTGCGCGCGCTCGGCTTGGAGAGTGGCGCGGCACAGCTCGGTTTCGAGCCGAATGCCCATGTGGTGCGCAACTGGAAGAGCGCCGAGATTCTTGCCTATACGCCCTACAAAGGGGTGCTGCGCGAGGTGTTCGGCGCCGCCTATTACGGCTACCACCGGGCTGACCTGCACGAGCTATTGCGCACAGCGGTGCCGAAGGCGGTGATCCGGCTTAACTCCCGCTGTGCCGCGGTTCGCCAGGAAGGTGATTGCGCAGTGGTGGAACTGACGGATGGCTCCACGCTGAAGGCGGACGTGGTCGTGGGCGCCGACGGCATTCACTCGGCGGTGCGGCAAAGCCTGTTCGGCAATGCGCCGCCACGGTTCACCGGGAACGCCTGCTGGCGCGGCATGACGCCAACCTCGGCGCTCGAGCCCGGCCTGCTTCCCCCGGACATGACGGTGTGGTTTGGGCCTGGAGCGAGCGTGGTCCACTACTACATCCGTGGCGGTTCCGTGATCAACTGGATGGCAGCTTTCGAATCGGACCAGTGGGCCGAGGAGTCGTGGACGGCCGAGGGTACGCGCGATGAAGCGGTCGCGCGTTTCGCCGACTGGCACCCTTCCGTGCGGTCGCTCGTGACCAAATCCGACCGCTACCTCAAGTGGGGCCTGTTCGACCGCGATCCACTCCCCCAGTGGAGCAAGGGGCGCATCACGCTTATGGGGGATGCGTGCCATCCCATGCTGCCGTATCTCGCGCAGGGCGCATGCATGGCGCTGGAAGACGGCTACGCGGTAGCCGATGCGCTGGCCAAGGGCGGCAGCGACGTTGCTGCCTCGCTGCAGCGCTACGAACAGGCGCGCCGCGAGCGTACCGCACGCGTACAGCTGCTGGCTCGGCAACGCTCAATCGAGAACCACCTGCGCGACGAAGATGCGATGCGCGCCCGCGACGAGCGCTTCGCCCGCGTTCGGGCTGAAGCCGCGACGGGCAAGCATGCCTACGGAATCGAGTGGATCTACGAGCACGACGTCACCGCCAACTGAGCAACCTGCAGGAACCCCCATGAACTTCTTCTCCTTGCTCCCCCGGGCTTCGGCGCGCTTCGGCGCGGCCTGCCTGCTCGCGACCGCCTCGCTGATCGCCCAGGCCCAGGGTGGCACGGGCGACTGGCCCAACAAGGCTGTCCGATTCGTGGTCCCGTACCCGCCCGGGGGTCTGGCCGATGCGTTTGCGCGTGCGCTTGCCGACGGCTTGTCGGAAAGGCTCAAGCAGCCAGTGGTCATCGACAACAAACCCGGCGGCAGCTTGATCATTGGTACGGACCTGGTGGCGAAGGCCGCACCCGACGGATACACGATCCTTCTGGGCAGCGCCTCCAGTCTGGCGATCAACGTCGGCGCTTTCAAGAAGCTGTCATACGATCCCGCCAGGGACTTCGCGCCAATCTCTCTGGCTTTCCGCACGCCCCTGATGTTGATGGTGGCGCCGTCAATTCCCGCCAACAACGTTCGCGAACTCATCGCCTATGGAAGAGCCAACCCCGGCACTCTCAGCTACGCCTCGCTTGGCCACGGCAGCACGCTGCACCTATCGGGCGAACTGTTCAAGTCGCTCGCGGGCATCGATGTGGCGCACATCCCTTATAAGGGCACCACGACCGCCATCCCCGATCTGATGACCGGACGCGTGAGCATGATGTTCGACGGGGGCGCGCTGTTGCCGCAGGCGCGCGAGGGCAAGGTCAAGATGCTGGCAGTCACAAGCGCCAAGCGCGTTCCCGGGCTGCCGGACGTCCCGACCATGGCGGAGTCTGGCGTCGCCGGGTACGAACTGGATCTCTGGTTCGGGGTCGTCGCCCCCACCGGTACACCGGCGTCCATCGTCGAGCGCTTGTCGCGCGAAATCGTCGAGGTCGAGAAGCAACCCGCCTTCCGCAACCGCCTCGCATCGTTCGCCCAGATCCAGTACGACACGTCCACGCCGGCCGAGATGGCCAACATCATGCGCAAGGACATCCAGATGTGGGGCCGTCTGCTGCGCGACTATAAGGTCGAGCCCCAGTAACCATCAAGAAAACACGGGACTTTCATGAACCGCAGAGCCCTCATTGTCGCAACGCTCCTCGCAGGCGGTATCACCGCTGTGGCCAGCGCGCAGACCGCCGCACCCTTTCCGAACAAGGTCGTCCGCTTCGTAGTTCCCTTTCCGCCCGGCGGCGGCATCGACATCCTGATCCGCGCGGTAGGTGCCGAACTGGGTGCCCGGTGGGGCCACCCCGTGATCATCGAGAACAAGGCCGGCGGCGGCACCTTGATCGGCGCTGACGCAGTGGCCAGGTCCCCGGCCGATGGCCACACCTTGCTGGCCACCGTCAACCAGACCATGACGTCCAACCGCTTCCTCTTCAAGAGCCTTCCCTACGACCCCGACAAAAGCTTCGTGCCGGTGATGGAGATGGTCGAAAGCGAGCAGCTGATCGTGGCCCACGCTGGCGTGCAGGCCAACGATCTGAAGGAGTTCATGGCGCTGGCCAAGCGCGATCCCGCCAAGTACCCCTACGGTTCCTTCGGCCAGGGCACGCAGCCGCACCTGCTGTTTGCGCTCATGAACAAGCGGGAGGGCACCGACCTCACCCACATTCCCTACAAGGGCGTAGCACAGCTCATGGCGGCCGTCGCCGCTGGCGAGGTGGCCGTTTCCACTGGCAGCGGCAGCGTCGCTGGCGGGCTGATCCAGACCGGCAGGATGAAGCCGCTGGCCATCACGAGCAAGCAGCGCTCGCCGCTGCTTCCCAATGTCCCGACTGCGCAGGAGCAAGGCTTTGGCTACATGAATGCCTCGATCTGGTATGGCCTCTTCGCGCCCGCGGGCACGCCAGCTGCGGTCGTGGACAAGATCAACGCCGATGTGCGCGCGATCCTGCGCGATCCCGCGTTCGCCGAGAAGAACGTCACTTCGCGAAACCTGCGCGTCGTTGCCGGAACGCCGCAGCAGTTCCAGGCGACGATCCGGGAGGAGACTGTTGCGGTCGGGGAGATGGTGCGCGCCGCGGAGGTCAAGGCGGAATGACCGACACAATGGCTACCGAGTTTGTCGAGACCGAGGTCCTTGTGGTGGGTGCAGGACCGGTCGGTTTGGCCCTGGCCGGCGACCTGGGCTGGCGTGGCCGCCGCTGCATCGTGGTAGAGCGGGGCGACGGCGTGATCTACCAGGCCAAGATGGACCAGGTCGGACTGCGGACCATGGAATACTGCCGCCGCTGGGGCATCGTTTCGGAGGTTGAAGCCAGCCCCTACAACCGGGACCGGCCGCAGGACAACATTTACCTGACGGCGCTGACCGGCTGGGAGCTAGGGCGCGAACCGTTCAGGAGCATGCGGGAAGACCGGCCGCCGCCGTACAGCCCGCAAAAGCGCGAGCGCTGCCCTCAGAACATGTTCGACCCCATCCTGCAGAAGTTCGCCCGTTCGCACCCGACCGTGGACTTGAGGATGCGGCACAAATTCGTTGGCCTGGAGCAGGATGCACAAGGCGTGACCGCACAAGTGCTGGATGAGGCGAGCGGACGCAAGCTGGCCGTCCGTGCCCGCTATCTGGTAGGCGCCGACGGCGGCCGCAGCCGTGTGCGCAAGCAACTGGACATCACGATGAGCGGCCGTGGCCTGCTGACTCACACCACCAACGTCATTTTCCGCGCCGGGGATCTCGACGCGCTGCACCACACGCCACCGGGCTATCGGTACATCTTCGTCGGCCCCGAGGGGACCTGGGCCACGCTGGTCGCGATCAACGGCCACGACCAATGGCGCATGTCCATCATCGGCAGCAGGGAGCCACAGACCTTCACCGAGGAAGAGCTCAAGGCTTTTGCCCACCGGGCGATGGGCAAGCCGTTCCCGCTCGAAATACTGACCGTGCTGTCCTGGGAGCGGCAGGAGCTGGTGGCCGACAGCTACGGCAAGGGACGCTGCTTCATCGCCGGCGACGCCGCGCACCTGACTTCACCGACCGGCGGCCTGGGCATGAACACCGGCATCGGCGATGCCGCGGATCTGGGCTGGAAGCTTTCGGCCGTGCTGGAGGGCTGGGGCGGTCCCCGGCTGCTGGCCTCGTACGAGGTCGAGCGCAGGCCGGTGGCGCAGCGCATCGTCTCCATTTCCACGGCCAACCTGCAGCACATGCGCTCGCCCGGACGCAACGAGCATCTGCTCGAAGACAGCGACGAGGGGCGCGCCACCCGCGAGCGCGTCGGCAAGGCCTTCAGCGAAGCCATGAAGCGCGAATGGTACCTGGACAACGTGCACGTCGGATACCGCTACCTGGATTCGCCCATCATTGCCTACGAACCGGAAGACCCTGAGCAGGTCGCGCGGGAAGCGGCCGAGACCGCGGTCCACACGCCGTCGACCCAACCCGGCCGCCGGGCACCGCATGCGTGGCTGCCCGACGGCCTTTCCACCCACGACGTTTTCGGCCGCGGCTACGTGCTGGTGGACACTGGCGACGGGTCGCCCAATGGGCGGGTGTCGGAGCTCGAGCGAGCTGCCCGGATGCGCGAGATGCCACTGAAGGTGGTGCGCTGGAGCCAAGGCGATCTGCCGGACCTGTACCAGCGCCGCTACGTGCTGGTGCGGCCGGACGACACCGTTGCGTGGCGCGGCAACGAACTGCCGAAGGAGCCGCCTGCGCTGCTCGCGCAGGTCATCGGACACTGATACCCGCAAGACCCCAGGAACACCATGAAGCTTTTCAGATTCAGCGGCGGCCGCATCGGCTTGACCGAAGGCAGCCGCAGCTATGACATCACGGATGCGCTCGGTGTGGACACCACGGCATGGCCGCCGGTCCAAATGGTGCAGCTGATCGCAGATTTCGCTCGGCGGACCGCAGGCATCACCCGTCACCCAAAGGCACGCGAAATTTCGATGGGCGACATTCGGTTAGAGGTGCCGATCGAGTGGCCCAACAAGCTGCTGGCCTACCCGGTGAACTACGTCAAGCACGGCGAGGAGATGAAATCCAGCAATCGCGCCGACCGTAACGGCTTTTTTCTCAAGGCGAACTCGTCCCTGAGTGGCCCCAATGATCCGATCGTGCTCCCCGAATTGCCGGGGCGCGAGATCCACCACGAGTGCGAACTCGGCATTGTGATCGGGAAGAAGGGAAAGAACATTTCGCGCACGGATGCACTCGGCTTCGTGTTCGGCTATGCGTGCCTGATCGACATGGTGGTGCGCGGCACCGAGGAGCGGGTGATGCGCAAGTCCTACGACACTTTCTGTCCGTTCGGGCCATGGATCACCACTGCCGACGAAGTGCCAGACCCGTCGAATCTGCAGGCGCGGCTGTGGGTGAACGACGAGCTGAGACAAAACGCCAACACGCGCGACCTGATCGTCGATATTCCCGAGATGATTGTGACCGCCTCGCGAGTCGCCACCCTCTATCCCGGTGACATCATTGCCACCGGCACCCCGGAGGGCGTCGGGCCGGTCCAGCGGGGAGACCGGGTGCGCATTGCCATCGATAGCGTCGGTGAGATGACGCTGGACGTGCGCTGACGCAGCCTCATCAAGGATGCCCTCATGAGCAACGCCGAACCCGCTGTCGATTTCCACTCGGCCGCCGACCTTCCAGCCCTGTACAGGCTGCTGGATGAGGTACAGGTCAAGAATGGCTGGGCCAAGGCCGTGCCGGTGATCGTGCGCGAACCCAAGCAAGTGTTCGTGCCGCATCGCTGGCGCTTCGCCGATACTCGCGCCGCGTTGCATGCTGCCGGCCGGTTGGTCGGCACTGAATGGGCGGAACGCCGCAATCTGATCATGGCGAACCCGTTCCCTGGGAACGACTACGCAACAGTGCCGACCCTGGTGGGCGCCTACCAGATGGTGAAGGCTGGCGAAAAGGCCCACAGCCACCGTCACACGCCCAATGCAATGCGCGTCGTGCTGGAAGCGGCCCCCGGGACATTCACCGTCGTCGAGGGCGCGAAGATTCCGATGGCGCCCGGTGACGTGCTCCTCACGCCGAACTGGTGCTGGCACGGACACTCCAATGAGAGCGCCATGGATGCTTACTGGATCGACTATCTGGACGCACCACTGACTGCGGCCATTGGTCCCATGTTCTTCGAGCAACACCCCGACAAAGTGGAAGGGTCGAACCGGACCGAGGAGCGCTCGCCTATGCGCTTCGCATTCGCCGACTACAGCCGCGCGCTCGCGCAGGCCGATCGGATAGCGCCGGGTGTGCGCCAGCACGTGCTGGGCCCGGCGACCCTGGAGAGCTTTGACCGGGTTGCGCTCGAGATGTCTTCCGGCGTTCAATGGGAACCCGGCCGCACCTCGGCCAACCAAATCTATACCGTGGTGCAGGGCCGCGGCCGCTCACTTGTTGGGCAGCGCGAATTCAGCTGGGAACGAGGCGACATGATGGCAGTGCCCTGTTGGCAGCCGCAGCAGCACCAAGCTGACGAGAACACCATCCTCCTTCGCGTCTCCGACGAACCGCTGATGCGCATGCTCGGGTGGCTCCGCGGCGGGGCAGCATAGGATTGACTCGTGTGGCACCCAGGCCCTGCAGTCAACGCTTGGGGCGATTCAATTCTTCCAGCGGATCGCCAGCTTCTCCACTAGTTCGACCAGGTAATACAGGGCGATGCTGATGACGGTCAGGATGATCAGCGCGCTGAAGGCGAGCGGCGTGCGTGACTGCGCGGTCGAAGTCATGATCAGGTAGCCCAGTCCCTCCTCGGCCCCGACGAACTCGCCGATCACGGCTCCAATCACCGCGAAGGTGATGGCCACCTTGCAGCCCACCATGATGTGCGGCATCGCCTCGGGAATGCGCAGGCGCACGAACACCTGCCAAGCCGAGGCCTGCATCGAGCGCATCAGGTCGACCCTCGTGCGCGTCGTCGCTTCCAGCCCCGTCGTTGCGCTCACAACAATCGGGAAGAAGCACACCAGGAACACCACCACGATCTTCGGCAGGATCCCGAAACCCAGCCACAGGGCGATTAGCGGCGCCAGCGCCACTTTGGGCACGGACTGCAAGGCCAACAGCACCGGGTAGATCGTGTTCTTCAGTGCCGGCGTGTAAGCGACCAGCACTGCAACTGGCAGCGCGATCGCCAGTGCCAGGCCGAAGCCGATGACCGTTTCATACAGTGTCACCCACGTATGCCGCATGAGCTCGGCGCGCCACTCCACCGAGACCTGGGCGATGCTGGTGGGTGACGGCAGCATCCATTGCGGCACCTTGAAGCCATGGACGAAGACTTCCCACGCGACCAGGAAGACAAGCAGGGTCAACACCGGCAGGGCGCCGTTCAGCCACTGGCCAGTACGGGAGTTCTGCTTCATGCCTGGCTCCTGCGGGCGAAGATCAGTCCGCGGATGTGGTGGGTCAGTTCGCGAAAGCGCGGGTGCAGTTCCGTATGCGGGCCGCGGGGGCGAGGCAGGTCGATGGTGATCGTTTCGACGATGCGGCCCGGCCGCGGCGACATCACGACCACGGTGTCCGAGAGCATCACGGCTTCGTTGATGTCGTGCGTGATCAGCAGGGCCGTCTTGCGCGTCTCTTCCCACAGGCGCAGCAATTCCAGCGACAGTTCCTCGCGCGTGAGCGCGTCCAATGCGCCGAAGGGCTCGTCGAGCAGCAGGACCTGGGGATCCGCGAGTAGGGCCCGGCAGAGGGCCGCGCGCTGTTTCATGCCGCCCGAGAGGTCCTGTGGCTTGCGATGCTCAAAGCCGCCCAGGCCCGCCATCGCCGTGAGCGACCGGGCGCGCTGCAAGCCTTCTTCCTTGGGCAGCCCGTACAACTGCGCCGGCAGCATCACGTTCTGCAGCACCGTGAGCCAGGGGAACAGGACGTGCTCCTGGAAAGCGATGCCCACTTCGCGCGACGGCCCGGAGAGTTCGCGCCCGTCGCGCAGCACGGTGCCCTCGCTGGCGGCCTCCAGGCCGGCGAGGATCTTCAGCAGGGTGGACTTGCCGCAACCGGAGGCACCGACGATCGCGACGAAGCCGCCCTGCGGGATGTCCAGGCTGATGTCGTCCAGCGCGCGCACCGGGCCTTCCCGCGTCTGGTAGGTTTTGGACAGGTGGCTGACATGAAAGGTTGGCCCGACTGCCGCAGGGGTGGGCGCGGCTGGGCGCAGTGTCGCCGCGGGTGGCGCACTAATATCGGAAAGGACAGCTGCCATGGGGTGACTCCAGGTGGAAGGACGGAAGGCGACAGGCCGGGATGGGTGTCATGCGCGCATCAGCGCACTGGCCATCCGTCGTGCGAGGGATCCAGCGGGATCGGCGAGGCGCTCGAGGATGGAAAAGTGATCGGCGCCCGGCTCTTCCCAATGGGTGCAGGCCAGGCCGGCGCGCGTGTGCGCGGCAGCCAATTCGGCCGACTGCCGACGCAGTTCCGGCAATTCCGCGCCGCCTGCGACGACCCATGTGGGCGGACCGGCGGCGGGAACATGGTGCAATGGCGAATTGCGCAGCGCGCAGGCCTCATCCATCGCCAGCTTCTCGTTCAGGTAGGTATGGCGGATCGGCTCCAGGTCATAGACCCCGCTGGCCAAAAACGCTGCGCGCACCGCCCTGTGGTCCAGCACCATGGCCGCAAGCTGCGCGCCGGCCGACCAGCCGGCCAGCCGCAAGCCGTCCGATGAAGCGCCCAGAGATGGCACCGTGCGCACCAGAAAATCCAGCGCCGACCGGCTCTCCGCCGCGATCTGGTCCAGCGTGGCCTCGGGTGCGAGCGTGTACCCCACGAGGGCCAGGCTGATGCCGTTGGGAACGAGGCCATCGGCGAGGAAGGTGAACGTGTGCTTGGAGCGCGACTGCCAGTAGCCGCCGTGAAAGAAGACCAGCGTCGGCGCGCCGGGGCCGGCAGGGATGAAATCGATTGTCTGCCGCGGCGCCGGCCCATAGCGCAGGTCCAGCCTCGCATCGGCGCGCGACCGCGCCTTTTCGCTGCGGCGCTCCCAGTCGACGACGCATTCGGCGCTGCCCGCCACCGCCGCGGCGTTGTTGTACGCGGCGTCGAGGGTCTCGCGGTCCCACGCGCGCCACGCGCTCGCCCGGAAGTCGCGCGCTTGGCCGATCACGGGAATGCTCATGGAAGGCTCAGCGCGGCACGAAGCCCGAAGCGATCATTTCCTCCGCGCTGACGGTCCGCTTGAGTTCGAACGCACTGGCGACCGCGTCCACTGTCGCCTTCATCTTCTTCGCATTGAGGCTGCCCATGGGCGTGCCCGGCACCTGCGCGAGTTCGGCCACGGCCCGGGTCTCGCCCGCACCGATGTCGGGATCCACCTGCTTTTGTAGCCGGTTGAGGATGGCGCCCGCGGCCACCGGATCCCGGAAGGCTTCCTGCATGCCCTTGATCGTGGCGGCGACGAACTTGCGAACGGTCTCCGGGTCGCTCCTGATCGTCTCTTCGGAGGCCACGATGCCGTTGCCGTAGAAGTCCAGGCCCGCATCCTTGTAGGCGAGGCGAACCAGCTTGCGCGGCGCCACGACCTTGGCCAGCAGCGGCTCGCCGACCGAGAACTGGCCGATGGCATCGACCCGGCCGGTCGCCAGCATGGCAGGCAAGGCGGAGCCGTCGGCGATGACGAAGCTCACCTTCTCCTTGGGAATGCCGGACGCCTTCGCGTAGGCGCCGAACATCAGCAGTACCGCGCTGCTGGCCGTGTCCGCCACCTTGCGCCCCACCAGGTCCTTGGGGCTGCTGATGCCGCTGCCCTCGAGGGCGAACAGCGTGTGCGGAGCGTTCTGGTAGACCACCGAAACCAGCTTGACCGGCAGGTTGTCGTTGGCGCGTGCCAGCACCAGCGAACCGGCATCGGCGAATCCGAACTGTGCCTGGCCGGCCGCCACCTTCTTGATCGCATCGGCCGAGCCGCCACCGCGCACGATGGTCACGTCCAGGCCCTGCTCCTTGTAGTAGCCCTTCTCCAGGGCCACGAAGTAGTACGCGTGCCGCCCGTTGACGCCGAAGTCGGTGACGAAGGTCACGTCCTTGGCTTGGGCCTGCGCCACCACCAGACCCAGGAGTGCTGCCGCTGGCCAATGGCGCAGAGACCCGGTTGAAGGAAGACGAAAGGGCGACGTGCGGAGTGCGTTCATTGGTGGTGACCTGTCGATGAAAAGGTATCCGAACCGAAGCAAGGGCTGTGCCAGCCATTACTTGACCACTACGCACGGAATTTTGGGCTACGCCGTGGTCTGGTTCAAATATACTGTCAATTATTGAACTTGTCGCGGCAAATTGTACGGATATTGGTGAAAGCACCAATCCGCGACCGAAGCGATGACATGCGTCAGCGGCTGCCGCCGTTGGCACGCGTCCTGTGTAAAGGGTAGGAATGAAATCTGAAATCAATGCGGTCAAGTCAGAAGTCGCTCCGCGTCCCGCGAGGCCTGCGGCACGCCCAACGCCGCGCGCGCCGGCTTCAGCGCAAGCCGGCGCCGACGAAAGCCGCGGCGGGTTGCGTCCGGACTCCTACCTGCAGTCGCTGGAAAAGGGCCTTGCGGTACTGCATGCCTTCACGGCGGCGCGGCCGTGGCTGACCATGGCGGAAGTGGCCGACCTCACGGGCCAGGACCGCGCCGCGGCGCGCCGCGCGCTGCTCACACTGCACCAACTGGGCTACCTGTCGCAGCGGGGCAAGCACTTCGGCCTGACCGCGAAGGTCCTGGGCTTTGGCTACGAATACCTGGCGGCCCTGCCCTTCTGGGCACTCGCGCATCCCGTGCTCGAGGCCTTGTCCGATGAATTGAATGAGACGATCTCGATCGGCGTGCTCGATGGAGCCGACGTCGTCTTCATCCTGCGGGTGCCGGCCAAGCGCCTTCTGACGTTCGATCCCAGCACCGGCAGCCGCCTGCCGGCGCACCTGCATTCACTGGGTCACATCCTGCTGGCCCAGTTGCCGGACAACGAGTTGCAGCCGGTGCTCAAGCGCGTGAAGTACACCCGGTTCACACCGCGCTCCGTGATGACCGAACAGGAACTGCAGGACTACATCGCCCGTGCCCGCAACCAGGGATGGGCCTCTTCGTCCTGCCTGTACGACGAGATCATCGGCGGCATCTCCGTGGCGCTGAAGGACCGGCAGGGCACGACCCTGGCCGCCCTGAACGTCAGCTACGTCGTCGACAGCGATGCCGAGCGCCGCAGCGTGGCCGACATCCTGCCGCGCCTGCAGCTCGCTGCCAGGCGCATCCAGGAAGCCATGCCGGCGGCGGCCGCTCCGCGACGGCCCGAGCGCACCCGAACGCGCGCACCGGACGCCCCCTGATCTTCTTCTGTCCAGCACCTTCAACCCCGTCCTACTCCCGGAGCACCCACCATGACCGCAACCCGTTCCGCACCGGCCGCCGAGATCGACCTCGTCATCGAAGGAGGCCGCGTCATCGACCCGTCCAGCAACATCGACGCACTGGCCGACGTGGCGGTGGACCGCCAGGGGCGGATCGCCGCCGTGGTGCAGGCACGCGACGGCGGCCTTCGGTCCGCTGCCGCACGGCGGCGCATCGCAGCCGATGGCAAGCTGGTGTGCCCCGGCCTCATCGACCTTCATGTGCACGTTTATGAGTGGGTCACGAACTTCGGCGTCCGCGCGGACGGCGCCGGCGTGGGCTCGGGCGCCACAACCATCGTCGACCAAGGCAGCACCGGCCCGTGGACGTTCGGCGGCTTCAAGGCCTTCGTAGCCGACCCCGCCGCCACCGACGTGCGCGCCTTCGTCTCCATCAATGCCGCCGGCGCGCTGATGGGCGGCATGAAGGGCGACATCCTGCACAACCCGGGCATGACCGACGCCGCGGCCCTGCTGGCCACCATGGAACGGCATCCGCGCCAGGTGCGCGGCATCAAGTGCCACGGCGAGTCGGGCGCGCTGTCGCATTGGGGCACGCAGGTGCTGGAGCAGGCAGCGGAGGTCGGCCGCCGGGCTGGACTGCCGCTGTACGTGCATACCGGGCAGCTGTTCCCGGTGATCGAGTCGTCACGGCCGGCGCCGCGCAGCGTGCTGGAGCAGGTGCTGCCGCTGCTCAAGGCGGGCGACGTCCTCGCGCACATCTACAGCAGCATGCCGGACGGCATCATCGGCGAGGAACGCCAGGTGCCGGCCGTGGTCCACCGCGCGCTCGACCAGGGCGTTCACTTCGACATCGGGTACGGGGTGAATTTCAGCTACCGGATCGCGCGGATGATGCTCGCCGCTGGCATCGAACCCTACACGATCAGCAGCGACCTGCACGCGGACTTCAACAGTTACCACGACAACAGCCAGCTCGATTACAGCCTGCTCGGTGCCATGAGCCGCCTCTGGGCCCTTGGCATGCCGCTGGCGAACGTGATCCGCGCGGCGACCGTGCATCCGGCCCAAGTGCTGGGCGAAGCCGGTCAACTGGGCACGCTGGCGGTTGGCACGCCGGCCGACATTTCCATCCTTGAAGTGCGCAAGGAGCCCTGGCGCTTCGCCGACGGCCGCTACGAGTGCATCGAGGTTGGGGAGCGCCTGCTGCCCTGGCTCACCCTGCGCGAAGCCGTGGCCCACGAGCCCTGCCCGGAGATGATGCCGGACCTCTACCAACCCGCCCTGGCGGCCTCGCGCGCGCCCGTGCTCGCCTGACGCCGTCGCCACCCCCTCCCTTCAGCATCGCACCATGACACTCTCCAAGCAGCACTGGGCCTTCGAAGGCCACGAGATCAACATCTACACCGGCGGCAGCGGCCCCACCCTCCTGCTGTTCCACGGCGTCGGACCGGGCACTTCCATTCCGGCGAACTTCTCCGCCGTGACCGACGCCCTGACGCCCCACTTCCGCGTCGTCGGCATGGACCTGGTCGGCTTCGGCCTGTCGTCGCGAAAGGAGGCCGACCCGTACTTCGACTTTCCGCTGTGGTGCCGGCAGGCCGCCTTCGTCGCCGAGCGCGTGCGCGCCGAGCGCGGCGAGAGCACGCTGCGGGTTTGGGGACATTCGATCGGCGGTGCCATTGCCCTGCACCTGGCGGCCACCACGCCGGGCGTGAGCCACGTGATTGCCACCGGCACCGCCGGCGGCGAGCAGCGGCTCAATCCGCCGCTCGACAAGTTCTGGACCTTCCCGGCGAGCCGCGAACAGTTGCGTGAAGCGATGATGAGCTCGATGTTGAACCCGGCCGACATCACCGACGCTCTGGTGGACGATCGCTACGCCACACTGCAGCTGGGCGACATCGGGCCGTACTTCGGCCGGATGATGAGCGGCGACAAGCAGGCGCTGCTGGACTCGTTGCGGCTGCCGCGCGAACTGCTGGCCCGCGTCAGCGCCCGCGTGACGCTCATTCACGGCCGGGACGATAAGCCCTGCCCCTACGAAGAGAGCGTGCTACCGCTGCTGAAGAAGATTCCGAAGTGCGACGCCATCCTGCTAGGACAGTGCGGCCACAACCCGGCACGCGAACAACCCGCGCGCACGGTGAAGATGGTCATCGACCGCTTGCTGGAGACCTGAGGCGAGCGGGCGTCCCGACATACGTTTTCGTTCATCGCCGGCCTGGCGGCGGAACAGCGGTCGGCCAAGGACGTCGAGCAACTCAGGACCTGGTCGCGAGGTGGACGACGCGGCAGACGCGGGTGACAGCACCGAGTACTACGCTTGAACCTCGCATTCCACGCTGCAGTCGTGGCGCTCTGCGGAAGCAAGACGGCGGCTGGCGTGTACTCCGGCTTCGTCAAGGAGCTGCACCTGTTTCGTCGACAGAATATCAACGAACGCGGCAAACATGCGCAAGTTCCAAAGCGAGCACCGGCGCATCTTCGAGGCAATCGCGTCGGGGAGCAAGATAGACGCCGTGCGGAAAGCAGAGCAGCACATTCTGGCGGGCTGCCAAAAGGATGCTGCGAGACGACGGACGCACGCAGTGAATGAGGGGCAGTGGAATTCCGTTGCCAGGACGGGCTGATATCGCTGATTGCTTCGCCAGCTACGTGGCGTCGTCATTGACGTGTTCGCGCGTCGCATCGTGGGCTGGCGGGTAAGCAGTTCGATGCGAACGGACCTCGTGCTGGATGCATGGGAGCAGGCGCTGTACGCGAGGCAGCCAGAGCGCGATGCAGGTCTGGTGTGTCACTCCGATCGCGGATCGCAGTACGTCAGCATCCGCTACACCGAGCGACTGGCCGAGGCGGGTATCGAGCCGTCGGTGGGCAGCAAGGGCGACTCCTACGACAACGCCTTGGCCGAGACCATCAACGGCCTCTACAAGGCCGACTTGATCCACCGCAGGGCGCCTTGGAAAACAAAGGAGTCGGCGGAACTGGCAACCCTGGAATGGGTGTCTTGGTTCAACCACCATCGCCTGCTCGGACCCATTGGGTACATACCGCCTGCAGAAGCTGCGGCAAACTACCACCGGCAACTCGCCAGTCAGGCCACCATGGTGGAGGTCTGACTTAAACCAAGCAGCCTCCACCAATCCCGGGGCGATTCATGTGTGGAAGCAGTCCTGTGACGAGCTTGCGCAGGCAGAGGACCGCCTGGCAGCGCAACTGAAGGAGCATGCCGGACAGAAGGCGTCCTACCCGATCGAACCTGCTTTCGGAGTCGTCGAGCTGCGCCGACGAACCGACAGTTTGCAAGGGCGCCCGGGCCATCCCTGTCACCCCAGCCACAATGCCAACCGATTCCAGACGGCTTGCAGCCAGCGGACAGCCGGATCCGCAATCATGAGCCCGACCAGTGCCGCGAGTACGCCCGCCACTGGCGCGCATACGAACAACCCAAGGTACGGCGGACTTCCTGCTCCTGGGGAGGTCCCTTGAGAAGAACTCGGCTCGTTGTGAAGAACGGCAAGGCACCAAGGGCATTCGCGCGCATCCGCCTGGATGACGGCCGCACATCGGGGACACGGAGAATGCATGCCGCATCATATTGGCTGCTGACAGCCGGCCTGCGCAACCGCGACGCAGATGACACCGGCGTGCCGTTCAATTGGATGACAGCGAAGCAAATTATGAATGTTGCGATCAGAGGCACACAGTTTCCGGAATGGCCCCAGGGCTCCGTGCGTGATCAGGCAAGGGGCGACTGCCTACCTCCAGCGCAATACCGGCGGAACCTTCTCCGAGCGCAGCATGATCATCCCCGCCCCCATGCTCCTCGCCGAGCACCGGACACTTTCCCTCGATGAGCCGGAGTGGGTCGA
The DNA here is from genome assembly GCA_028291885.1 of Ramlibacter sp. Lineage (GTDB taxonomy): Bacteria > Pseudomonadota > Gammaproteobacteria > Burkholderiales > Burkholderiaceae_C > Ramlibacter. The sequence goes on from JAQGNJ010000109.1 coordinate 37,242, forward strand.
TGAAGGGAAGCTAGAGGGATGGCGCATTATGGCCGGGGTCGATCACGGTCGCGTCACCCTCATGACTTCCAAGGGTGCCGACGCGACGAGTTGGTTCCCGGAGATCTGCGCCGGGCTGGCGACGCTGCGTGATGCTGGGCCCCACGTCCTCGACGGCCTGGCCTGCGCACTGGACGCGTCGGGACGCCGCGATTCCAGTCGTCTGCAGGCGCGGGTCAGTCGGCGACGCCGGCACGAGGATGCCGATCCTGTCGTGTACTGCGCTTGACCTGCTCGCGCTCAACGGCGCGCCACTGATCGGGACGCCGCTCGAGTGGCGCAAGACCAAACTGACGCAATTGCTGACACCGCCGCCTTCGGCGGTACGGCTGGTCGAACATTTCGACGCCGGCAGGGCCCGCCAACTGCTTGACGATGCCGCCTCAAGCCACACGGCCTTTTAGCAGCGCTCGAACGACGTTGCGACGAATTGGATGCGATGCACCGAAGTGGGACGCCGTCCGCTTTGTTTGGGGGCCGCCCGGTCAGCGCGGCGCGCACGCCGCCGTCTGCACTGCCGCTGCGGTCCTCGGTCCCTGCAGCGGGCGGCGTCCTTTTGCTTGCAGCCAGCCGTTCCGCGCAATGGCCGGATGCGTCATGCCTGACGGGACCGTCGGTCGCGTTCCGTCTTGACGACGCGTCGACTTCGCGCTCAAACTTGCTCCGAGCCCACCGCCACATGACGGTCGTACCACGCGTGCAGCAGATGCTTTCAGGCCGGGAACTTGCGTCTGACTGACCAAGTGCGGTCGCCGCTGTCAGCAGGGCTGACGTCCAGCTGTTCGCGGAACGTACCGGAAAGGCCATTCCGCGTCCGGACCTCCGGGCGAGCACGTACTTGTCTAGCCAGAACGCAGGGCCCGCCGGCACACTTCCCACACCATGCCCAAGCACGGAGATCGAGCGCTGCTGATTTGCCAAGGCCAGGTGATGGACTGGCAGGCGCACGTCATCGCGCGTGCGCCCCACTCGACGGCCTTCGGTTTGCTGGACGGGGCAGTCCTGCAGTTGCGCGGCACGCTGAAGGAACCGCCGCGGGGCATCGCGCGAGAGTTTGATCTCACCGTGAGGCGCGGCACTGCCGATGTCCGGACGCAGGAAGACTGGCAAGTCGGAGTGCTCATCAGCACACGTCGTGGCGTCAAGGGCTATCTCACGTTGACGGCCGGTCAATACCAGACCTTGCTAACACTGACGACCTCGGGGCATCTGTGCACCTGCGCCTTTGAATTCCAGTCGCCAAGGCAAGGAAGGGGTCTGATTTCAGCGGTTGCCTTCAGCAGTGGTGATTTGCCCGCTTCCGGGGCGCCAACTGCGGCCGCGATGGGCGGCACGCGGCAGCGGGAGCCCCGTTTTCTCTCACCAGGGCCCGCCGACGATCCACCAGAGTAGCGCGGCATACAGGACGAAGACGACAGTGGTGGCTGTGAGAGTCCATCGCACCGGCATTCCGGCGTGCGGACCGACACTGGTTGTTCCGTACAAGGCCACCAGGGCCCACGCGGACACGACGGCAACGGGCCCCCAGTGGATCCAGCGGCCGTCAGAGTCGAAAACCATCAAGCCGAACAGGCCAGCCAGGATCCCGGCGCACGGGGCAAACAGGAACGTCCCGAGCAGCGGAAGCTCACCGGAGGAAGGCGAGCCAGGTAGGACCGCCCTCACGCAGTCACGCAGGCCGGCGCCGCCCCAGGCAGCAAGCCGCCGGGCCCGGCGCGGGCGATTCGAAAGTGTCGGCATAGAGCAATCCGTCGCCGATCGGCCAGGCGCCCCCAGCTGCGCGCGACTGGTGTCAGGGCGTACGTCTTGTGTATCCTACTCTGCGATATTGTCACACCGTCCGACGAGCCCGGGCCTGGTGCTGTCGCAGGGCGTGCAGAAGCCTCGCTTTCATCACTAATGGCTCCGCCGTTGGCCCGTCAGGTCTCCGAAATTGCTGCGATTCACACAACGTGACACAGCACCCCGGGCGAACTTGGGCCGCAGCGCACGGTCCCGCCTGCACGAGCCGTCATAACCCTAGCACGGCGACCAGACTGTTTCTGCCTGTGTACGGCAGAGCACCAAAAGTCGGATGCTCTGCCGTTGCCATGAGACTGCGGCCAGCCGACGTCGGGGACCAGTTTCTGACACTCATCCGCCACCCCGGGCAATGTCGGTGTGTTTCCCGAAATCTCATGCAAAGACGTGCCTTTCTCTCTTCCTGCGCCTCGCTTGGCGTCGCAGGAACCCTCCTGTCACCCTCCCTGGTCATCGCCCAGACGAGCGACACGCCCATAGACGCAGTGGCCGCCATCAAGGCGCTTCGGGTCAATGTCGGCCCCTACGCCGGAGGCTACGAGATTGCCCCCAATGGCCGCCTGAACTGGTACTTCACGGCGCTGGGGTTGCTGCCGATCGTGCAGAGCCTCGCACCGGCGGACCTGGACAAGTACATCCGCACCTACCTGGACCTGTACATCGGGCACCTGACGCCGGAGCGCACAATCTCGGACGTCAACTTCCCCTGGGGCCGGGCCGATCCGTACACCTGCACGATCGTAGACTCGGATTCGGACGACTCCTATGCAGCGACCTTCCTGTCGCTGGCAACCCGTTATCTGCGGGCGAGTGGTAACGTGGCCTGGTGGAACGCCAACAAGGCAGTGCTGCTGGAGGTCGCCTACCGCAACCTCGCGATGACACTCAAGCCCAACGGCATGACTTCCGTGTTCCAGTCGCCGCGCGGCCAGACCAACTCGATTGGTTACCTCATGGATAACTGCGAGGTCTACCGCGGCCTGCGCGACTTCGGCGCCCTACTCACGGATGCCGGCGATTCCAAGGAGGGGACCTACTACCAGGCGCTTGGCAGCAACGTGGCCGCCGGTCTGGCGCGCCAGTTCAAGACGACCACCTCAGGCTTCACGCCGGGCGATGCCTTCTCGGTCACCGAGCGAGCCTTCTATCCCGGTGCCACCTGTCAGGTCTTTCCGCAGGCTTTCGGAGTGCAGGAACTGGCCCCCATGTTCGATCGCGCCTGGAACTACCTGGGCCAGCACGCAGCCGGCTGGGCGGACGGCCGCTACGACTCCTATCCCTGGGCCATTCTCGGCCTGGTTGCCGCCAAGCGCGGGCAGACCGCGCTCGCGCGGACGCAGTTGCGCCAGATCCAAGGCAAGTTCGTCAACCAGCGCTCACTGGTGACGATTAACGAACTCGGTTTCTACCAACGAACACTCAACGTGCTCGCTGGACGCGTCGAGGTGTAATACCGGTGTCTGGGATTGGCGCTGACGTGTGGACACGCCACGATCGGCTAGGGTGAGCGAAGGCGACACTCGTCGCCGCCGGGAGCAGCAGATCGACCAGACCACCGCCAATCGCCTTGTAGGCACGCTCGCATCGATCCAGCGGCGTCGCCTGCTGGATCGATGCGAGCACGTCGAGGTGCATCAGCGACCAGCGGTGCAGCTGGGGCGCGGCCGCGATTCGTACAGCTACTTTCCTACCGACTGCGTGATCTCGGTGCTGCTGCCCGTCGACGGCCGGCACGGCATGGAGGTCGCGACCGTCGGGCGTGAGGGCCTGTTCGGGGTGCAATCGTGGATCGGCGTCAGGCCGACCGAACTGCGCGCCATCGTCTCGACACCCGGCCATGCATGGCGCATTGCGAATCGTGAGTTCGATGCCCTGGCCGATGCGGACCCCGATCTGAGGCGGATGCTCCAGCGGTACCTACGCATGATCCTGGCCCAGACTGCGCGGCACGCCGCCTGCTGCCGGTTCCATCCGCTGGCACAGCGGCTGGCGCGCTGGCTGCTGACGCACGCTGATTGCGCACCAACGGACGACGTGCTGGTGACGCACCAGAGGCTCGCAACGCTGCTGGGCGCGCAGCGCGCCGGCATCACCTCAGCAATCGGAACGTTCGAACGCAGGGGTCTGATCGGCGCGGCACGCGGCCACATCCTGCTGCTGGACCGCCCCGCACTTCTGCAGGAGGCATGCAGTTGCTACGGGGCAAACCGCGACGCCTATTCCCGGGCGCTCGGTATGCGGCAGTCAGACGGTGCGCCCGCCGGTGTCGGGTATGCCGGGGACGACGGGCGCAACCAGAATGGCTCTCACAGCAGGCCGCGTTTGGCGGCGAAGGCGCTGGCCTCGGCGCGCGATCGGACGCGCAGCTTGCGGTAGATGGTCTTCACATGCGCGTTGACGGTCTGCATGCTGATCTTGAGCTCGACTCCGATTTCGGCGCTGGTGTACCCGGACGCAACCATCCGAAGCACTTCCTGTTCACGCTGGGACAGGTGAACATCGGGCCGAAGCCCGGTCTGCGCCGCGCTCGGGCGCAAGCGGTGCAGCAAGCGGCGTGCGAGGTTGGGTGTGATTGACGCGCCGCCGTTCACGACCTGCAGGACCGCCTGAGAGAAGCTTCCGAACCAGCAGTTCTTGACGAGATAACCGGTCGCACCGAGATCGAACGCAAGCATCGCGTGGTCCTCGTCCTCCATCACGGACAGCACGATCGCTTCGGCATCTGGATGGAGCATCTTCACTTCCTTGATCAGGTCGAACCCGCTGCCGTCACCGAGATTGAGGTCCACCAGCAGGACGTCAAAGCGATGCTTGGAAACGAGGCGCTGTCCCTGGCGCAAGCCCGATGCCTGGGCGACCAGATCGATCCGCCGGTCCGCCATCAGTTCGTTCGAAATCACCTTGCGGATATGCGGGTCGTCGTCGACGAGAATGACACGCACCGGCCTCGCGGCCTGCCCCTCCATGTAATCCGGCCACATCGACTGCACGGCGTCGACCGACGTGGGGCCATCATTCATCGCCGAACCAACGACAGCCAGGCGCCTGAACGACCAGTCGGCATCCCCCTCCGCGACGGTGCGGATGTTCTTCATTCGACCTCCTACATTTTCCATCCTTGTCCGCGCCACACTGCGCATCGCAGAGTTGATATTTTTGGAGAATGGTAAACCGAAAACCAGGGTAGATAGCCGCGTTGTGCGCAACACGTGAGTGACTTGTTGCGAAGAATACAAATAGAGAGTCACCAGCAACCTACCCTGCCCTGGAATCGATCCCATCCGCCGGGCGGCCTCTGCTGGCGCGGCATGCGGCCTGATCTGACACAAACATGGCCGCCCGGCAACGTGTAACAGCATAGCCACTACTGGCGATTGGCAGCCTCTTTGTGAACTTCGAGACTGGCTTCCGACACCTCGCTGGCAAGAAGTCATTTCAAACTTTTGCAGGCGCGTTGTCCGGACGCGGTAAGCAACGAGCCGCGGACGATCAGAGCGTTGCGGTTTTAACGAAGAGGTGATTATCATGAAGAAGACCCTTATCGCCGTGGCCCTCATGGCCACCGGCACTGTGTTCGCGCAGGTGGCCGCCGTGTCGACCGTGAGTGGCATGACGCAGAGCGCTTCGGCTGCATCCGGTAACCAGGTCAGCAGCGTGGCATCCAACTCGTCGGCGGCCAACTATTCCGGCGCCACCGCGCCTTTTGCAAATGGCGTCTGGTCCGCAGCAGCCGGCACCACGGCGGAAACCAGCGGCTTCACTCATGCCGCCACGCTCAGCACGGGCACGGGGCCCGGATTCGCCCTGTCGGATGTGATTCAGAACGGCCGGGCCACCGGAGCGACCGTGGGGACGGCCAGCGGTGCCGGAGGCGGCTCGGGCGGCGTGGTCAATGCGTTCTCCGATGCCCGGGTCGGCACCCGGTCCCAGGCAGCTGTCGGCGGCGCGCCCGGTGCGGCCACCGGCACAAGCTTCGCCGTCGCCAAGAACGCTACTGCCGCCAACATCAACGCGCCGGTACCGGGGAGCTCGGCCGCCATGGGCGGAACCATCGGCAACGTCGTCCTGAACATGGCAGCCCCGAGCAACGGCTCCGGCGCGGCAGCGTCTTTCGGAACGCTGGGCTCGGGTTTCGGCGCGATGCAGGGCGGTTTCTTCGGCGGAACCATGACCCGCCCATAACGACGACCGTCTGCTATCCCGGGGACGGTGCGACCTTCCCCGGGCTCCAAACATCAACGCGTGGAGAACGACAATGAACAAGCTCTTAGCATTGGCCGTTGTAGCGGCCATAGGTACGGCCCCTCTGGCGCATGCGCAGTCGACGGCGACATCGGCGCAGACCTCGAATTCGAACTCAAACGCAAGCAACACGGGCACCAACGCATCGACCAACACGTCCGGGGCAAGCGCCAGCCAGAGTGCGACCTCGGCGTCGAACAACCAGGGCAACACCCAGTGGAACGGCTCCGCGTCGCTGTCCTCGGGCGGCGCCGGCGGCAGCGCCGGCTCCACTGCCGGGGCCACCGGCGGCAACGTTAGCGCGACCGTCAATCCGGTCACGACGATCCAGTTCACTTCGCCGCCGACCTCGCGGGTGGAGTCCGCCTCGGTGCAGGACATGACCTCGCGCATCGAGCAGTCGGGCAAGACCGAGCAGATCCTCAGCGGGACCCGCACCGAAAGGATCGAATACAGCGGGACCACAACAGTGCGGAACGTGCCTTCCATGAATGCCCCGCCGCTGACCTCATCGAACGACACCTGCATGGGATCGTGGTCGGCCGGAGTGGCCGTGGCCGGCTTCGGCGCCAGCGGTGGCAACACCTACACCGACGAGCACTGCAAGCGAATCAAGATGTCGCGCGAGCTGTGGAACAAGGGCATGAAGGCGGCCTCGCTGGCACTCGACTGCATGGACCACGACGCCCGTGAGGCGCTCGAACTGACCGGCTTCGTGTGCCCGCAGACCACCCGGGCCCAGCAGCTCGCGGGTGTGCGGGCAACGACAAGCGTCTCGTCGGCGGTCGTGGTGACCCCGGTCGTTGCGCCGCCGGACCGGCCAGCCCTGCGACCGGTCGCTTACGCCCCGCCCGGGGCCGCCGCCCCGGCAACGCAGGAATCCGTAGCAGCCGTCCCGGCGCCGGCCAATGTACTGGAGACTCCACCGGTGCCGGCGGTCGCGGCAGCCACGCCCATTCCGCCGGCCGTGAATGTTACGCCCGCTGCACCTCCTGCCGCAACGCCGGCAGGGGCTGAAACCGTCCAACCGCCCGCCCCCGGTGCGCCGCCAGCACTCGCGGGTGCAGCCCCGGCCGGCGACCTCGCCATGCCGATTTCGCTGGCGCGCGCGGGCAAGGCGGTGACCGAATCCGTGACGGTGCGCGTGCTGCAGCAGCCTGCGTCGGCGGACGACGACCGCGCCGGCCCCGAAGATGTGCTGTCCACCGGTGACGCGCAATGAACCCGGCCGCTAAACTCATCGCGCTGGCATGCGCACTGTGGCTCGGGGCCTCCTGCGCCCAGGTCCGTATCGGCCGCGCCGTGCTGGGCTCCGGCGAACCGGGCACGACCGGGCTCGAAAACGCGTCGGCGGTCGCCAACGACATCTACCACGCGCCCCAGTACCTGCCCGGCTCGCCGACAGCGGCAACCATCTATCCGCGCGTGCTGGAACTGCCGTGCCATGCGGCCGAAGGCGAAACGCACTGCGCCGGCTACAACTGGTCGCCGCGCATGGGGCGCGCCGAATACCTGTTCTTCACCCCAGTGCCGGTGCCTGCTGTCCCAGTGGCCATGGTGCAACCGGTGGAGCCGCCGGCGCAAGCCGATCCGGTCCCGGTGCCCGCCGTCGCGCCCGCGTCCGATCTCGTGCTGACGCGCAGCATTGCGCCTCTTCCAGAAAAAAGAGAAAGGCCCAAGCAACGAGCGGGGATCAAACGCGACCGCCAGTAAGGCTTTGTTGTCCGGCCCGGGGATCCACGCCACAAGCCCGGGTTGTTGCCCTGAGACCTGGTCTCAGGGGCTTTTTGGAGAGCGCCATGCAACAGGAACCATCACCACGGGGTGGCCCGCACGCAACGGCCGCCTGCGTCACCAACCGCCAGCGCCTTGCCCGCTATGACCGGCTGATCGAGCGCGCCGAGGAGCGCGCGGAATATGCCGGCAGCCTCGCGACCCGCCGTAGGTACCTGCATCTGATGCTGCGCCTGCAAGAGCGCGCACTGCGCGCGGTCACCCGCTGCAGGTGAGCCGGCGAGGACAAACGATGACCGCAGCACGGGAGAACAACATGAAGACATCGATCGGCCTGCTGCTCGCGCTGGTCAGCTCGGCCACCGTCGCCGGGCTGGGCAGCCGGGCCGCGCCGTCATCCGCTTTCCCTTCCCCTTCCGCTTCCGCCTGGACGCTGGCGCCCAGGGCGATTCCTGACGTCTATTCGACCACCGTCACGATCGAAGCGGGAACCGAGATCCGTCAGTATGTCAATCGTGACGGGCTGGTCTTTGCGGTGGCCTGGTGCGGACCCGACCTGCCCGACATGCGCGACCTGCTCGGCGCGCATGTCGGCGCCCTGCTGGCGCGTGGCCAGCGCAGCGGCCAGTTCACCCACCTGCGGCTGCAGGCTGGCGGCGTGGTGATCGTCTCCGGCGGGCGGATCGGCGCCTTCGATGGCAAGGCCTGGGTCCCGGAGCTGCTGCCGGCCGGGTTCTCGATCGACGAGATCCGCTGAGGAACGGCCAATGAACCGGTTCAGCAAAATGTGTGCGAGCTGCGGCGTCGCGATGGTACTGGCCGGCGTCGCCCTGTTGGCTGGCTGCGGCGGAGGCTCGCCGGCCGGGCCGGCGCCGCAGCCGACGTTAGCCATCACGGTGGCGCCGCCAAAGGTCGCCGCGGGCGAGGCTGCCGTTCTCACCTGGTCCTCGCCGGGCTCCAGCGAATGTGCCGCCTCTGGTGCCTGGTCGGGTCCGCAGGCACCATCGGGCGCGCTCACGCTGTCGGCCGGAAGCCCGGGCCGGCAGTCCTTCTCGATCCGCTGCAGCGGATCCGGGGGTTCGGTCGCGGGCACGGCAGTGTTGTCGGTGCTGGCTGCGCCAGCGGCCCCCGGGACCAACGTGATGCAGGTGGTCGTGGACCGCGGGCCCGTGGGGACCTCTTTCAACATGCCCTTCGTCAGTGTCACGGTGTGTGTCCCGGGCCAGGCGACCTGCCGCACGGTCGATCGCGTCCTGGTCGATACCGGTTCGGTCGGGTTGAGGCTGATGGCCGCGACACTGGACATCACGCCCATGCTGCCGGCGGTCGCCACCGAGACCGGGGCCGCAGCCGGCGCCTGCGGGCAGTTCGTCAGCGGCTTCAGCTGGGGTTCGCTGCGGCGTGCCGACGTCCAGCTGGGCGGCGCCGTCGCCGCCGCCATCCCGATCCAGCTGGTCTCGGACCCGTCCGCACCCTACGCCGCCATCCCGACCGCCTGCAGCAACATCGGCTTCAATCAGGGAACGGCTATCGCCCTGGGCGCGAACGGCATCCTGGGCGTCGGTCTTTTCCTGCACGATTGCGCTGAGCGCTGTGTTGCCAGCACCGTGCAGCGGACCTACTACGGTTGCGACGCGGCCGGCTGCGTGGTCAGCGCGCTGCCGCTCGAGTCGCAGCTGAGCAACCCTGTCGCATCGCTGGCGGGCCACGACAACGGCCTTTCGATCACCCTGCCGCCGGTGCCTGCGGGGGGCGCCAGTGCGGTGGTCGGGACGCTGACTTTTGGCCTGGGGACCGCCCCCAACAACCAGCTCGCGGGCGCGACGATCCATCCGACCGATCGGCTGGGCTACTTCACCACGGTCTACAAAGGGCGCGCGTACAGCCGCTCCTTCATCGACTCGGGATCGAACGGCATCTTCTTCGACGACCCGGACCTGCCGGTCTGCGGCGACTTCTACTGTCCGCGGGAGTCATTGCTGCTGACCGCCAGCACCGGCGCGGCCACCGTCAGCTTCACCATCGACAACATCGCCCTGCTGACTGCCGGGACGTCCGCGCTGCACGCAGCCGGTCCCTACGGCCTGTCGCAGAACTTCGACTGGGGACTGCCCTTCTTCTTCGGCCGTACGGTCGCCCTGGCACTTTCCGGGGCCGCGACCCCGTCCGGCTCCGGCCCGTACTGGGCTTACTGACCGCGAAATCCAGACACCGTCAACAACCAAGGAAAACAGCATGAGAAACCTGAGTCACAGCGAAACCGCTGCCGGCGCCGGCAGCCATGGCAGCACCGTCCGCAAGCCGATCCTGATCGTCGCCGGAACGCGGCCGGAGATCATCAAGCTGGCGCCGCTCTATCACGCCCTGCTGGAATCGCCCTGGGCCGAAGTGCACTGGCTGCACACCGGGCAGCACGACGGCATGGCCACGCCCATCCTCGGCTGCTTCGACATCGTTCCGGACATCGTCCTGCGGCGCACCGGGGGCAGCCTGCAGGCTTTCGCGGTCGGCTGCCGGCAGCAACTCGACCTCGTGATGATGTCCAGGCCGTGGTCGCTGGTGATCGTCCAGGGCGATACCGAAAGCGCATTCCTCGGCGCCCTGGCGGCGTTCTACAACCGGGTCCCGCTCGCGCATGTCGAGGCCGGACTGCGCACCTACAACATGGACCGCCCTTTCCCCGAGGAAGGCCTGCGCCAGATGATCAGCCGCATTGCCAGCTTCCACTTTGCACCCACCCTGCGTTCGCACGCGGCCCTGTTGTCCGAGGGCATCGACGACGCCACCATCCACATGACCGGCAACACCGTGATCGACGCCCAGCAATGGACCTGTAGCCGGCACGGCATCCAGCGTTGCGTGGACGGCCGCGGCCAGCTGCTGGTGACGGCTCACCGGCGTGAGAACTGGGGCAATGACCTGGCGGAGATCTGCCATGCGATCGCCGAGATCGCGGCCGAGATCCCGCAGTTGCGGGTGCTGTTTCCGGTCCACCTGAACCCGGTGGTGCGCGGCCCGGTCCAGGCCATCCTGGGCGGCGTCGCCAACGTCACACTGACGGAGCCGCTCGACTACCCCGGCATGCAGCAGGCCCTGGCCAACGCCTGGCTGGTGCTTACGGACTCGGGCGGCCTTCAGGAAGAAGCGCCCACCTATGGCGTCCCGGTCCTGGTCCTGCGCGAGGAGACCGAGCGGCCCGAGGCGGTGGAAGCGGGCTGTGCCGCCCTTGTCGGCCCGACGCACGCGGCCATCGTGCGGCAGGTACGGCGTCTTTGGATGGATGCCGACGCTTACGGGCGTATGTCACGGTCAGCCAACCCATTCGGCGACGGCACCGCGTCGCGCCAGATCTTCGACCTGCTGGAGGACGCCCTGGTCGGGTCGCCGCGGCTGATCGCCCAGACTGCCTGACGCCGCGGGAGACTGAAATGAACGTCCCCGCCTTTGAGCGCGGCGAACGCCGACGGACTACGCTGGCTACGCCAGGCGTGCGCCGCCTGCTGCGCACCCTGGTTGGCGGCGTCGTGCCGCTGGTCTGGCTGCAGCCCGCCAACCCGACCGGGGAGCAGCGAGGCACCGCCCTGGGCGCGGGCGACCTGACAGCAGCGCTGCTCGTGGCCTCGCTGGTGCTGATCCTGCTGGTGATGGCCGTGTACGGGATCCGCCACCTGGTGTTCACGATCAACCGGCTGGCGGCAAGGCAGCGCCACCCCTACATCGACGTTGCGGTTGCCAGCTGGCCGGTGATCACCGTCTTCATTGCCGCCCACAATGAGGAGAAGGTGATTGCCGGCTGCATCGATGCGCTGCTGGCCAGCGACTATCCGCGCGGGCAGCTCAGGATCGTCCCGGTCAACGACCGGTCGACCGACGGCACCCGGGCCATCGTCGACGACTACGCCGCCCGCTTCCCGGAACGGATCTCGCCGTTCCACCGCAGTGCCGGGAAGGCTGGCAAGGCCGCCGCGCTGAAGGATGCGTTGCGCTATGCCCAGGGCGACATCGCGATCATGTTCGACGCCGACTACATCCCGGGCGCCGGGCTTCTCAAGCAGCTGGTGGCGCCGTTCTTCGACCCCGAGGTCGGGGCCGTCATGGGCCGCGTCGTGCCGATCAACTGCGGCCGCAATCTGCTGACGCGCCTGCTCGACCTGGAGCGTTCGGCCGGCTACCAGGTCGATCAGCAGGCGCGCATGAACCTGAACCTGCTGCCGCAGTACGGCGGCACCGTCGGCGGCGTGCGACTGTCCGCGGTCCACGCCGTCGGCGGCTTGCGCGACGATACGCTGGCCGAGGACACCGACATCACCGTGCGGCTGATGCTGCATGGCTGGAAGACCGTTTACAGCAACCGCTCCGAATGCTACGAGGAGGTGCCGGAGGAGTGGACGGTGCGCATCGGCCAGGTCAAGCGCTGGGCCAAGGGCCACAACCAGGTGCTGGCGCGCTACCTCGGGCGCTTCGCCACCAGCCCCCACCTCACGCTGATGCAGCGGATCGACGGCGTGCTCCTGCTGTTCGTGTTCGTGCTGCCGCTGCTGATGTTGGCAGGCTGGGTGCTGGCGCTCTGCCTGTATTTCGTCGGGGGCGCAAATCTGCTGGCGCCGGTGGTTCCGCTGTTTGCCGTGATGGTGTACGGCACCCTCGGAAACTTCGCCGCCTTCTACGAAATCATCGCAGCGGTGGTGCTGGACGGCAACCGCAAGCGGCTGCGCCTGCTGCCACTGAACCTGCTGGGGTTCACCGTCAGCCTGTTCGCGATCTCGGACGCTGCCGTCAGCCTGATGCTCGACCGCGTGTTGCGGCGCGAGCTGGTGTGGACCAAGACCATCCGCTACCGCACCGCGGAGGCCAAATGAACTGGTCGTTCGCGCTGGCACTGGCGGCCTTCCTGACGGTCACCGGCGGGCTGCTCGCGCTGCTTTTCATCCCGGTCGTGCGCGAGTGGCGCCGCCCCACCGACGCCGCCGCACTGGGGATCGCCGCCGAATATACGACCGACATCGAGCATTTCGCCAAACGCTTCCAGGCCAGGGCGCTCGCCGCCCTGCGCAATCCCGGTGCGGCGAACGGCTTCGGCTTCTTCAACGGCTCGCCAAGTCAGCTTGCGTCCGATGCCAGCCGGCCGCTGATCGCGAGGAGCGACCTTGATTCGGCGAAGGCCTTGAGGGTGCACCAGCCACTCTATATTGCAGGCCGGTTGCGGGCCGGGGGCGGCAGCAGGTTCTCGGCGTTGTACGTCGCCGGCGACCTGGATCTGGGCTGCGACTCCTGCATCACCCAGTGGGCCCATGCCGAAGGCGTTGCCCGACTGCGTGAGCAGTGTGGCGCCGTGGGCCGGCTGTCGGCCGGCGTCGCAGTCGAACTCGCCGGCGGCTGCTGGTTCGAGCGGATCCGTGCCCCGCTGGTGCGTGCCGGGGGTGCGGGGGCCGACCGGCTCGCCCCGAACCTGTTCGCGCCGCAGCTGTGCGCCAGCATGTTGGAGCTTCCCGGCGCCGTGCAGCAGTCCGCCTCCACCTACTTGGTGGACGGCGACTGCGCGCTGCCCCCCGGGCGGCGCTTCACCGGGTCCCTGGTGGTGCGGGGCTTCCTCACCATCGACGCCCACACGACGGTGGTCGGCGACATCAAGGCCCGCGACGGTGTCCGCATCGGCCACCGCGCCGTGGTCGAAGGCGCGGTGACCTGCGGCAGCCGCGTCTATGTGCTGCCGGAGGCCCGGGCCTTCGGACCGCTGGTGTGCGAATCGGACGTGCGGGTCGGCGCGCGCGCGGTGGTCGGCTTGCCATCGGCGCCGACCACACTCAGCGCCCGCACCATCATCCTGGAGCCGGGCGCACTGGTGCATGGCGAGATTCGGGCCTGGGTGCTGGGCATGGTCAAGGCCCCGGCATGAGGCGCACCCTGCTGCACTCTCTCGTCTGGCTGACCGCCGTGCTGGTGTCCCGCTGCACCCTGGCCGGTCCGTTGCCGCTCGACCTCCGCGGCTATGCCGACGACGCCGGCGCCATTTCGGTGGTCCATGAAGGCGCTTCGATGGACCCCTACTTCGCCATCCAGGCGCTGCTGCTGGCGCACGACAGTGGCCTCGAGGTCGATCCGCATGTCCAGCGGCTCGTGGCCTGGCTGCTGCCTCGCCAGAAACCCGACGGCACCTTCGACCGATTTTGCAGAGGCGTGCTGCAGCGCTGGGAGCCATGCCAGCGGGCCGACGCCGACGACTCACTTTTGGCGATGTGGAGCCGGCTGCTCGAACTGACACCGGCGGCCCTTGCAGCCCACCCGGGCTGGCAGCGCAGCCATGCTGCCGCCCGGGCGGCACTTGACCGGCTGTACCAGCCGTCGCGCGGAATCTACATGGTGTCGCACCTGTCGCTGCACGGGCTTTTCATGGACAACCTGGAAGTCTGGTGGCTGCGGGCGCAGGCGTCCGGGCCCGGCGCCAAGGTCGAGGCGGGGGCTCTGGCCAAGGCAATCCACTCCACCTTCTGGAACCCGGTCGACGGCCGCTTCCTGGTTTCGACCCAGCTGGAGCACCGATCGGTCAAGCCCGGCTTCTATCCGGACGCCGTCGCCCAGATCTTTCCGCTGCTGGTTGGCTTCCCGCATCTGCCGCAGCCAGCGGCAGCCTACTACCGCAGCTGGATGCGCGAACACCGGCGCGAGTGGCTTGCGCAGGGGGCGACCGATTACCCCTGGGGGCTGATTGCGGTGATCGCGTTGCAGCACGGTGACACCGAGAGCGCGGCATGCTGGATCGCCCGGTCGGCGCGCCTGCGGCACGGCGCGCGCTGGTCGGTCACGGACGAGACCGCCTACCAGATCCTGCTGAGCCGGGGCTTGACGGCACGCGCGCCCGCGGCAAACTGCCTGGACCGCGGGCCAGCCTGAGCTTGCCCGACAACCAACGATGGGAGAGTTCTTTGCTGCGATCCACCCTGTTCATGATCGGGCTGCTGGCTGCCGCCCACGTCCTTGCCCAGCCCGCGGCAGGACCATTGCCCGACTTCCCGGACTCTGCACCTCCTCCCGCGCCTACCGCGCCTGTCCGGTCGCTGGAAGTCAGCTTCGGCGCTCAGCACCTGAGCGACGGTTACGGTGCGTGGCGGGACGTCACGGCCACCGGCCGGTTCGGGCTGGGGCCCCACATGCTACGCGGCGAGGCTTCGGCCATGCGCCGGTTCGGCGCGGATGGCGCCATCGTCGCGGTAGGCGACAGCTACACCTTCGACCAGGACTGGTATGGATCCCTTGCCGTGGGCGCCGGCGACGGCGCCTTCTACCTGCCGCGGGTCCGGGTGGACGCGGCGCTGAGCCGCAAGCTGCTGGCAGACCGCAACCTGGTGCTGACTGTCGGTCCCGGCTACTACCACGCGCCGGACGGCCACACCGACCGCTCCCTGCTGCTGGGCGCAACCTATTACTTCACTGCGCCGTGGATCCTGGAAGGCGGCGTGCGCTTCAACGCCAGCAATCCGGGGGGCGTGCACACCCGGCAGCAGTTCGTCGTCGCGACGTGGGGCCGCCACCGGCAGGACCTGGTGGTCGCACGCCACACCTGGGGCAGCGAGGGATACCTCACGATTAGCTCGCAGACCCAGCTGGTCAACTTCCGCAGCCGGGAAACCAACCTGAGCTGGCGGCACTGGGTGACGCCGCAGAGCGGCGCAGTGCTGGGCCTGGTGCGGTACTCCAATCCGCTGTACCTGCGCACTGGCGTCACAGTCGGCGTGTTCCACGACTTTTGACCAGCATCATGCCCAAGGCGCCGCTCAGCGACCCCGACGCCGACAGGCCGGATGCCCGTTTCGATGCGGCGTTCGCCTCGGCGCTCAGGATGAAGGCGCGGCTGACGGGAGTCCGTCCGCATCGCGCGTTCGCCCGGGTGGAGTTCACCCCCGCGATGCTGGCCCGGGCGACCGTGCTGCCGCTGGTGCTCTGCGGCCTGCTTTGGCACTATCGCGAGCATCTCTACGGGTTCTGGCAGGCCTGCATGACATTCTGGGCGGTGCGGCTCGAGCTCCCGCTGGCGCTGCTGCCAGGGCCGCATGGCAGGACGATGTTCATGCCGCTTGCGTCGCTCGGGCCGGCCGAGGCTGCAGGCGGCACCGCCCCATGGCTGATCTTGGGCGGCAGCGTACTCGCCTATGCGCTCTCGTACCGCCTGCGGCGCGCGGCCTACCCGCTCCGGTTCCCGCTGCGCATCGTGTGCGTGATCCTGGTGGTGTCCGTGCTGGTTTTCTGGTTATGGCCCGGACTGTTCCCTCGTAACAGCGCGCAACACGGCGAACAATTGCTGTCGATGGGATGGGCCCTTATCCTGGCCAGCCCCGGTATGCTCGGAATGGGTTACTTCCTGATGCACCAGAACCTGCTCAAAATGCTCGGCAACACGGCACTGCTCCTGCTGTTCCTGGCATTGATGGTGCCGCACCAGGTGGTTTTGCATGTCCTCATCCTGAGCAAGCTATCGCTTTTGTTCATGCCCCTACTGTATTTCGTGTTCGGAGCGATCTTTGACGCGCTGGTCTTCGTGGCCCTCTACGCCTGGGTGGTCAGCAACGTCCCGGTCCAGACCACGCTTTGAACGTTTGCACCCTGCCACATTGTGTTACTTGTTGCATTTGATACATCTAGCATTATTTGGCGCAAAGACGCCGTGCCCGCAGCTCATCAATCGAACGTGTCGATCTACGTTGTCCTCCAGAAGCATGCCAGGACGCATGACGCGCTGGCTGCCCCGTCGGCGCCCGCCAAATATGGTGATTGGCAGTCCCCAGCATGGACTCGACACTTATTACCACTAGAACCAATTCACTCCCTTCGCCAAGTACAGCGCAGAAGTGTCCAACTGCCGCGTTTGGAAGGAGGAGTGAAAGATCTTTCAAGGGGTAACAAGATGATGAAAGCTCCCGCTGTGACGCCTGGCGTCGCGCAATCCCAGTTACGTCCGGTGACGCCGGCCGCGCCGACCAGACGTCCGGTCCGAGGCAGCCGTCCCCGGGCCGCTGCCGCCGCGGCGGTGGCCACTGCAGCGGCTCCCCACATCGCCCTCAGCATTTGCGCCGCAGGCATCGCAGTCACGATCGACGCGATGGGTACCCGTTACCTGGGTACCCCACCACTCGGAATTCCCCTGGTTGCCGCCATCGTGGCCGCCGCATGGTTTGGCACCTGGCGCTCCGGCCTGGCGACCGCCATGTTCTGCCTGCTGCTGCTCAGGCTGCCTCAGCTGCACCCTGCGTGGCAAGGGCCCACCGGTGGTCAGGCCGCAACAGCATCCTTCGTGGCCCTGGCCATGATGGTCGTTCTGCTGTGCCACTTCGCAACCAGCGCCCGGCGGGAGAGCGCCGCGGCGCTCGGCCTGATCCGCCAGGCCGACGCGCGCAACTCCGAATGCGTTGCGCTGCTGGCCCATGAACTGCGCAATCCACTGGCGGCCGTCTGCTCGGGACTCGAGCTGGTCCGCCTCTGCCCCGATCCTGACACCCTGCGGACGACGGCCGGCCGGATGGAGCGGCAATTGTCGCATGTGACGCGCTTGGTCGAAGACCTGCTCGAATCCGCGCGACTGGACCGCGGTACGGCGCGGCTCCAGCTGCGGAGCCGGTCAGTCGATTCGCTGGTGACCGATGCGGTCTCGTTGGCCACGGCATTCACCGCCCCGGCACGCCAGCATGTGATCGCGGCGCTGGATGCCGACGCCGGGTCGATCGACGTCGACCCCGACAAGATCATGCAGGTGCTGGGTAACCTGCTGCACAACGCATCCAAGTTCTCGCCGCCAGGCAGCACCATCACCGTACGAGTCATGGCTTCCGGTGAGGAAGTCCTGAT
This sequence comes from Ramlibacter sp., assembly GCA_028291885.1. Classification (GTDB taxonomy): domain Bacteria; phylum Pseudomonadota; class Gammaproteobacteria; order Burkholderiales; family Burkholderiaceae_C; genus Ramlibacter. The sequence continues at coordinate 54,894 of JAQGNJ010000109.1, forward strand.
AGCGGTCCGCGACGCAGGGATCGGCATCCCGCCGGATCAGCTTGATCGGATCTTTTGCCGCTATGCGCAGGTCGAGCCCGGGGCCCACAAGGGCCTCGGGCTGGGCCTGTCGCTGGTGCGCCAGTGGATGGATCTGCATGGCGGCAGTGTGGTGGCCCGAAGCGCGGGGCTGGGGGCCGGTTCCGAGTTCATCCTGACGTTCAGACGGCCGGTACTGGCCACGCACCCGGAATCCGATGTCGCTCCCGTCGGTCAGATCGCCCCGCTGCGCGTGCGCGACGCGGTCGCGGCGGAGGCAGCATGGCTTCGCCGGACGCTGCCGCTACGGCCGTTCATCCGCACCCGGCGGCCAACGCGCGCAGCGGGCCAGGCCCGGTCCGAACGGGCGGGAGCCTGACATGTCGGTCCCCGTTTACCGCCTCAGCGAAGTAAAGGCCGACCCCGGCTCGCGCGAATTTGGCATCCCCTTGACCACGCCAGCCGGCTCGCCAGCGTGGCCTGGATTCCTGGCAGGCCAGGCCGAACGGCCGGTCCGGGTCCTGCTCGTCGACGACGATCCCCATATCCGGCAGGTGATTGCGCAGGAACTGCTGACCGACCGGCGCACCGATCTCGTCGCCCAGGGCGGCAGCGTGCGCGACGGCACCCGGCTGGCAGCCACCCACGACTTCGACGTGCTGTTGGTCGATCTCAACCTGCGCGACGGCAGTGGCTTTGACCTGATCGAGACGGTAAAGCTGACGCGTCCCTCGGTCGAGGTGGTAGTGATCTCCGTGATGGAGGACGAGGAACACGCGGTCCACGCGTTCGAACTGGGGGCGACTGGCTACCTGGTGAAGAACTCCTGGTTCGGAAATTTCGCGCAGGCAGTCCTCCAGGTCGCGAATGGCGGTGCGTCCATCACACCCAGCCTGGCGCGGCGGCTGCTGCACCGCCTGCGGCCGCTGTCGCCGATGCTGGCTTGGTCCGGCGCCGGCCTCAAACAGAAGCTGTCACGGCGCGAGCGGGAGGTTCTCAAGATGCTCGCCTCCGGCTACACCAGCACCGAGATCGGCCAGCAGCTGTGCATCAGCCCGCAGACTGTCAATGCCCACATCAAGAACATCTACCGCAAGCTACACGTCCACAGTCGCGCGGAAGCAAGCAGCGTTGCCGCCCAGAGTGGCATCCTCTAGACGTGGTCGGCATCGACAAGCCCACACTGCTAGCCACGGTGCTGGGCCTGTCGATGGCCATTGGCATCATCCACCGGTCCCGCCTCGAGTACTGGCGCTGGAACAATCCGGTGGACCTCGCGATGTGCCTGGCGGCCTGCTTCTGGCTGTTCCACATGGTGGCGTTGGAGACGCTGCGCCAGCTGGGAGCGGACGAGCGCGCGCTGCTGGTGGCGCTCTGCATCCGCAATCAGACGCTGACGGTGGCGGTCGCAATGCTGCTGATCGGACTGTCCAACAACGGCCGGCGGCGCACCTACCGCTATCTGCTAGTGCAGATGGGCACCGGATGCGCGGCCCTGACCTGGATGCTGGTGATTGACGGCGATGCCGCGGGCATCGGCGCCAGCCGGGCCTACCGCTGCTGGATCATCGTCAACCTGAGCGGATCGGCGGCGCTGGCGTGGAGCCTCGCGCGGCGCGCGCGCCATCGTCCCTCCGTCAGCAACGGGCTGGCCTTCGTTGCTATCGCCCTGGTCTGCGTCTTATGGACCGACGGCCTGCAGCCGGGCGAAGTCGAGGTGGTGCCAGCGACGTTCACGAAGTTCACTCACCTCTTCTACGCCATGTGCCTCACCTTCATGTGGTACCTGAGCAA
>JAQGNJ010000129.1 GCA_028291885.1 Ramlibacter sp.
AGGCCGCCGCCCACCTGGAGCCGGCCGACGTGCTGGTCGACCGCATGCGCGGAAGTTCGTCGCTGTGGACGCGCATCCGCGTCAACCTCGAACATGTGCCGGCCCGCCTGCGGCCCAAACAGGAGGCGCTGGACCCGGATGCGGAGCCGGGCGGGAAAAAAGCAGCCGACAAAAAGAAGAAGGCGAAGGCGGCTGTGTCCGGGGGACCTTGAGGCACGAGCCTGCGGTTCGTGCAGGCAGCGACGCGGTCCGGGCGACAATCACCGCTTCCAGGAGGAGCGTGTGTCGTTGAGGTCCCTTGCCGCAAGTTTTCGCGCCGACGCGCTCGCCACCGCGCGACGGCCCATGTTTCAGGAGGGGGCTCGGGATGCGATCCCGATGGCGATCGGCATCGGGGCCTGGGGCCTGGTCGCTGGCGTGGCGATGGCCAAGAGCGGGATGGGCCTGCCGCTCGCCATCTTCATGTCGGTCGTCGTCTACGCGGGGTCTGCCCAGATCGCAGCCTTGCCGCTGATCGCCGCGGGTGCGCCGATCTGGGTGGTCTGGGTCACGACGCTGTGCGTCAGCCTGCGGTTCCTGGCGTACAGCTTCCACTACCGGCCTTACTTCGCCCATTTGCCGCGTCGGCAGCGCCTCGCGCTGAGTCTGCTGATGGGCGATTCGAACTTCGCGCTGTTCATCCGGCGCTTCCCGGAACCGGCGCCCGGTCCCAGGCACGAGGACTATTTCCTGGGCTGCGCCCTGCTCACTTTCGTCGTGTGGCAGGCGGCCATCATCACCGGCATCGTCGCCGGCCACGTCATCCCGGCGGAATGGGGCCTGGGTTTCGCCGGCACGATGGCGTTGCTGGCCCTGACCTGTACGCAGCTGCGCGAGCCGTCCACCTGGGTGGCCGCGATCGTGGCGTCCTGCGCGGCAGTGGCCGCGTATGCGCTGCCGCTGAAGCTGAACATCGTCGTGGCGATCGCCGCCGCGGTCGCTTTCGGCGTGCTGGCCGACCATGCGCGAGCCGTCCGGGCCCGGTCCAGGCCATGAGTGCGCTGGAGATCTTCCTGACGACGTGCGGCATGGCCGTGATCGCCTTCGTGTGCCGCTCGTTCTTCCTGTGGCCCGACCAGGAACTGCCGATGCCGCGCTGGTTGCGCGAGGGGCTTCGCTATGCGCCGACCGCCGCGCTTGCCGCCGTCGTCGCGCCGGAACTGGTGATGACCCAGGGCCACCTTATCGACACCCTGCGCGATCCCCGGATTTTCGGCGCCTTGGCGGGCCTGGCGTTCTATGCGTGGCGGCGCAGCCTGTTCGGCACCATCGTCTGCGGCACAGGAGTCATGCTGGCCTTGCGTTTCGGGCTGGGCTGGTGAGGGCGCTTACTTCCTGCCGGCCCCGAACACCTTCTCCAGCTCGAACGCGGTGGTGACCTCGAGCTGGTCGTAGCGGCAGTCTTCCGGCCGCTTGTCCTCGCGCCAGCGCAGGAACTGGGTCGCATGGCGGAAGCGGTCGCCTTGCAGGTGGTCGTACTTGACCTCGCAGACCCGCTCCGGCCGCACCGGCTCCCAGCTCAGGTCCTTGCCGCCGCTCCAGCGGCTCCGCGCGCCGGGCATTCGGCGCGCGTCCTGTGACTCGCCGGGCATCGCGTCGGCGCCGCCGGCCGAAGCATTGGCCCAATCCCGCCACGGATGGTTCTCCATCGCGTTCTTGCGCAGGTGCTCGAGTTCGTCGGCCAGTTGCCGGCGCATCTCCATGGTGAAAGCGGACGTGACGCCGACGTGTTGCAGCACGCCGGCATCGTTGTAGAGCCCCAGCAGCAGCGAGCCGACGGCGTCTCGCGTTTCCTTGTACCAGCGAAAGCCTGCGACCACGCAGTCGGCGCTGCGCACGTGCTTGATCTTCAGCATCGCGCGCTTGCCGGGCTGGTAGGGCGCGTCCTGCGGCTTGGCCATCACGCCGTCCAGGCCGGCGCCCTCGAAGCGCTCCAGCCAGTCCAGCGCGATGCCGCGCTCGCGTGTCATCGGCGTCAGGTACACCGGCGGCTTCGCCGATCCGAGGAGCTGCTCCAGCCGCGCGCGGCGCTCGGACTGCGGCAGGGCCATCGTGCTCTTGCCGCCGGCCGCCAGCAGGTCGAAGGCGACAAAGGACGAGGGCGTCTCCTGCGCCAGCCGGGCGACCCGCGACGGCGCGGGATGCAGCCGCTGCTGCAGGGCGTCGAAGTCCAGGCCCTGGCCGCGGGCGACGACGATCTCGCCGTCGACCACGCAGCCTTTTGGCAGGATCTCGCCCAGCGCCTTCACCAGCTCGGGAAAGTAGCGGTCAAGCGGCCGCAGGTCGCGGCTCTGGATCACCACCTCGTTGTTCTTGCGGAAGACGATCGCGCGAAAGCCGTCCCACTTGGGCTCGAACAGAAAGCCCTCGCCGTGGGGCAGCTCATCCGCGACTTTGGCCAGCATGGGCTCGATCGGGGGCGTCAGGACGGTAGAGGTTGGGACCATGAAGAATTTTTACCGCTTTTCGCGGCACGGCCGTGCAGGCGGCTTTCCTGCCGGGAGGTCATCCGATTTCCTATAAAATCGCGGCCATCCGAGGAGCGTTGCAGCGCCGCACAGGCGTGAGGCTCGGGTTCCATCCGCAACGACGCTCGCCCACGTTTCCGTGAGGTGAGCCTCCAATCTCCCCCTCAAGCGTGGTCTCCGAAGACCTGTTTTTGCCGAAAGAGGAATCATGAACGCCGTTCTCAAGACCGCCGCGCCGCAAGACAGCGCCATCGCCGACATCGCCCTGGCCGCCTGGGGCCGCAAGGAAATCCGCATCGCCGAAACCGAGATGCCGGGCCTGATGGCGATCCGATCCGAGTACGCCAAGAGCCAGCCGCTCAAGGGCGCGCGCATCACCGGCTCGCTGCACATGACGATCCAGACCGCCGTGCTGATCGAGACGCTGCAGGCCCTTGGCGCGACCGTGCGCTGGGCTTCCTGCAATATCTTCTCGACCCAGGACCACGCCGCCGCCGCGATCGCCGCCGGCGGCACGCCGGTGTTCGCCGTCAAGGGCGAGTCGCTGGAAGACTACTGGGACTACACCCACCGCATCTTCGACTTCGGCGCGAAGGGAGCGGCCGGCGAAGGCCCGAACATGATCCTGGACGACGGCGGCGACGCCACCTTGCTGATGCACCTCGGCCAGCGCGCCGAGAAGGACCTGTCGGTCGTTGCCAACCCGACCAGCGAAGAAGAGACCTGCCTGTTCGCCGCGATCAAGGCCAAGCTGAAGCAGGACCCGACCTGGTACACGCGCAAGAGCGCCGAGATCGTCGGCGTGACGGAAGAGACCACCACGGGCGTGCACCGCCTGAAGGAAATGAGCGCCAAGGGCACGCCGGGCGAAGGCCCGAACAT
>JAQGNJ010000256.1 GCA_028291885.1 Ramlibacter sp.
ACGGCGCCGGCCTTGACCAGAGTTTTGGGCGCGACGTTTAACCGGGCCAGCAGGCCATCGACAGGCACCGAGATCTCGGCCGGAGCAAGCGGAGTGACCTCGGCCGGCGCCAGCGCTGACAAGCGCACGGGAATGAACATCAGCACGGCGACAACGGCGAGCGCCACCAGCGGGATCATCCGGGTGCGGCGGCTCTGGCTGCGCCAGCGCAGCCGCCAGCCGCGACCGCGCCAGGCCGCCAGCACCAGCGCCACCTGCCTGCAGGCCAGTTGCAGCAAGCCGAGCGCCGGCGCCTCGAGCGGCTCGTCGAAAGCCGCCAGGATCCAGCCCAGCTCGGCGCCCGAGGGCGAGGTGAGCCGGCACAGCACGGCCTGCTCCGGCAGCCATTCGGCCCAGTCGGCGGCAAGCTCCGCGGGCGCGGTCGCCTGCGTGAGCACCGTCACCGGCTCCTGGCCGCGCAGGCGCACCAGGCGGGCCAGCCACTGCGAGAAAGGCGCGTTCTCGTCGACCTCGGACAGGTGCGACACCGAGGCGACGCGGGCGCCGCGCAGCGGGTCGGGATGCAGGAGCACGGCGAGGCGGTACGGCATCACCGCGCCGAGGCGGTTGACGGCCACAAAGCAGGCTTCGGCGGCCGAAGTTGCCGCCACCAGTTCCGCCTCGTAGCGGATCAGCGCCTGGGCGGGATCATCGGCTTGCATGGCGGACCCGGCTATCGGACGCCCTTGAAGCTGGCCTTGCCGATCATGCCGGGGAGCAGTTGCCCCGGCACCTGGTCGAACGCGCCGGTGATCTCCATGGTCTGGCTGGCGCCGTCGACGCGGCCGCTGATCTTGTGGACGCGCCCCTGATAGCTCCTTGCGGTTTCGTCGATCACCAGCAGGAACGGCGTGCCCGGCTTGATCCAGCGGATCCAGTTGGACGGCACGAACAGCTGCGCCCGCAGGCTGGCCGGATTGACGATCTCCAGCAGCGGCTGGCCCAGGCTGACCGATTCGAAGGCCTTGGCCCGGACCTTGACCACCTTGCCCGAGTACGGCGCGAGCACGACGCAGTAACGCTCCTGCGTCTTGGCCAGTTCGAGCTGCGACTGCGCCTTTTCGGCGTTCGCGGCGGCCATGGTCACGTCCAGGTCGCTCACCGCGCCCAGGCTTTGCAGCTTGAGCTTTGCCAGGTGGGTCTCGCGCGCGCCGAGGACGTCGGCCTGGGCGCTCTTGACGGCGGACCTGCGCTCGTTGCAATCGAAGGAGGCCAGCAGCTCGCCCTCGCGGAAAGTGTCGCCGACCTGCTTGGTCACGGCGGTCAGGCGACCGGCGAACTGGGAGGAGATGGTCGCCTCGCGCTCGGCAACGATCAGGGCGCGGATGTCCGTGGCGTCGGCGGCGGAGGCAAGGGGAGCGGCGGCCGGCGCCGCAACCGGCGGGCGCTCGTCGGCGCGGGGCGACGCCGCCTGCGCGAACGCGGCCGGCTGCAGCAGCGGACCGCACAAGGCAGCCAGCGCGAGCAGCCGGATCGGATTGCAGAGGAAAACGGACATGGGGGCTACTTTGGATCCAGGGTCATTGCGTTGCGGACGGCGCCGAGCGCGGGCCCGACCAGCTGCGGTCCAGCCTGAGGACACGGCCTTCCGACAGGGACAGGGTGTCGCGCGGCAGGGCCGGCGAGGACCCGAGCAGCCGGCGCAGGGTCTCGGCGGCCTTGAACACGGCGGCCTCGCCCAGCACCTGCCATTGGGCGCCGGTGACCGGCTCCACCAGCATCGATTTCATGTGCGAGGTGTGCAGCAGGTTGCCGCTGCCGGCGTCGGTGAGCGAGACCCTCAGTTCGACCGGCCGGCCCGAGTCGCCCGGCGGACCCAGCTTGACCGTGACGTTGGCGACGACGCTGGCGCCGCTGTCGTCCAGCGGGATCTGCACCACGCGCATCACGGTGCGCATCGCGTCCGTGAACGGAGCGAGTGCCGCAGCGGGCACGCCCACGATGGTGCCGATCGCGGCGGAGCGCAAGGGCTGGTTTGCAAGCAAGGCGAAATTCGTCTGCTCGAAGCCGCCGAGCGCGGTTTCGAGCTGCGCCGCGAGCGTCGCGCCCTGGTCGGCGTCGGTCTCGGCGGTGACGACGTCGTAGCCGACCGAGTTCATCACCCGGCCCATCGCGTGCTCCAGGTTCGCATGCACCGTGTCGCGGTTGACCTCGGTGATCGCCAGCCGGGCGGCCGAGCGGATCAGCTCCAGCTCGGTTTCGAGGCCGGCCTCCTGTGTCGACTGCATCGCCTTGAGCAGTGCCTGGTCGTCGGCGACGGCCTGGTTCCAAACGCCCAGTTCATGGCGCAGGAGGTCGTAGCGGTTGACGGCGACGCGGGTCTGCGTCATCACCGCCATGACCACCGATTCGCGGCGTGCGCGATCCAGCTGTTCCTGCGTTTCCTGGTTGCGCTTGATCGCCGGCAGCGCCAGCAGCTTGAGCAGGTTGAAGGTCAGCAGGCCGCCGACCTCGTTCCACTGGTTGTTGATCAGGAAGCGGTTGCTGTCGTAGTTGGCGCCGATGTTGAGGTTGATCGACGGCAGCAGCGAGGCCAGCTGGCGCTTGCCCTCCACCAGCGTGATGCGGGCGCGCAGCCGCTCCTCGGCCAGCTCGGGCCGCCGCTCCAGCGCCATCGCCTCGAGGTCGTCGGCGCGGGCCGTCAGTTCCGGCAGCGGCGGCGCGCGGCTCGCCGGGCTGACCAGGCGGTAGCTCTCGCCCGGACGCAGGCCGACCAGCTCGGCGAACTCGCTGCGCCACTGCGACAGTTCCTGGCGCTTCAGGCTCAGTTGCTGCTGCAGGTCCAGCAGCGAGCGGCGGTACGCGATGATCTGCAGCGGCGGCAGCAGCCGGCGCGATTCGATCAGCCGCGAGCGTTCGGCGGCGCGCTCGGTCTGCGACAGCATCGAGTCGATCTGCGGCAGCAGCCGCTGCCCCGCCTCGGCGCGCCACCATGCAAGCCGCACGTCCAGCACCAGGTTCTGCAGCGCGCGGCGCCGCCTTTCCTCGACGATCAGGACCTGGTCGGCGTTCTGCGTGGCGCGGTAGTAGCTCAGGCCGAAGTCCAGCACGTTCCAGGTCAGCGCCGCGTTGTAGGTGCTGTGCGAGCGCTCCACCGCGGACGACGGCACCGAGGAGATCGTCCCATCGGGCTGGTAGCCCAGGCCGAAGGCGTCGTTGTTGCGCGAGGTGTAGCCCGCCGACAGCGCCAGCCGCGGCAGCATGTCGTAACGGGACAGGTCCAGCTGGCGCACCTGCGCCATCGTTTCCATCTGCCGGATCTTGGCATCGAGGTTGTTGCGGATGGCGCGCGCCGTGGCTTGCGGCAGCGTCATCGGACCGCTGAGCGGCTCCAGCTTGCCGATGATCGATGCCAGGTCTTCCTGCGCCGCTGCGGAATTCTCCTGCAGCGTGAGCGGCTTGGGCGTCACCGCGCAGCCGGCCAGCACCAGCACCGACGCGAGCCATGCCGCCGCGCGGCCGACCTGGGCCAAGCCTGGCTTTGACAAAGAACGATGGTGCAACTCGGGGTCCTCTTCCTTCTATCACTTGGCCGCGCCCGGCGCCTGGCGCTGGGCCGCCTTCGCCGCCGGCGCGCGATCCAGCAGCGACAGATCGATGGCGCCGGTGCGCACCTCGCGCACGGCCCGCAGCTGGTCGGCGAATCCGGCGGCGCCGCGCTTGACGGTTTGCCGCTGCGCACGGTCATCGCGCTGCCTGGCGGCGACGCTGCCGTCCTGCCCGTCGCGGTCGGCCGCGCCCCGGTCCGAGCGCTCGGGCGCCGCTTCTTCCGTCCCGCCCTGGTCCTGGTCGCCGCCCTTGTGCGCGGCGCCGGCCGGTTTTTCTGCCGGCATCAATGTCGATGCCATACGTCCGAGTTCGATTGTGAACTCTGTAGTTGCTTGCAGCCCCTGTTGGTCGCGTGCCGTGACGTGGATCTGCAACACACCCTGGAAGCCCTCGGGTGCGGTGCCGGCCAGGCGTCCGGTCACGCTGTTGAAGGCGATCCACGACGGCAACGGGTCGCCATTGGCCAGCCGCGCCTCGAGCCGGATGGTGGCGCGCGGGTTGGTGTGGGCGAAGGCGTCCGTCGGAACGCTGAACGACAGCCGTCCGGACTCGACGCTCTGGCCGGGCACCGGACGGAAGCGCACCAGCATGTCGGAGCTGCGCTGCGCCGCCGGGACGCCCAGGTCCTCGAACGTCATGCGCGCTACGGGGAAGCCGCCCAGGGTGCTCGCCAGCTCCGGGCTGCCGCTGCTCTCGCTGCCCAAGACGGTGAACGTGGTGCGAGCTTCGCGCCGGGCATCGTCGCGGGCGATGATCTCCAGTTGCAGGCTCGGCATCGCCGTTCCGGCCCTCAGGCTGCCGTTCAGGAGGCCGGAGATGCCGTCGAACGTCAGCCATCCCGGCAACGGATCGCCGCCCACGAGCTGCGCCTCCAGCTTGACCACCGCCTTCGCGTCGCTGTGGACGAAGGCATCGTGCGGGACGCTGAAACTCAGGCCGGCGCCGTTCGCCCTGATGTCCGGGATCGGATTGAACGGGCTCAAGCTGGCGGCCTGCGTGCCATCGAGCTTGTCGCGAACCGCGGGGAAACCGGCGTCGATCGATTCCAGCACGCGCGAGTCCGGTGCGGCCGGTGTTTCCGTCCGCGTGAAAGTGCTGCTTCCCAGCGCTGGTCCGGCCGACGGCGCCGCCCGGCTGCCACTGAGCGTGTTGAACGGCTCCAGCGATGCGGCGACGAAGATCGGCTCGGGCACGGTCTGCGGCGCGACCGGATCCATCGGCGTCTGCGCCACGTGGGCGGTCAGCGGCGCGGCCCCGGCAGGCATCTCGGCGTCCGCGGTCGGCGGATCGCCGGCCGCGGGCACGGACGGATCGATCTCGACTGGCGGCGCGACACCACCGGCATCTGCGACCGGCTCGGAAGGCGCGGGCGCGGGTGCCGGCTGGGGCGGCGGTTCCGGTGCGGGAATGGGCTCCGGCAGGGGTGCGGGCGGCGGGACCGGGACAGGCGCCGGCTCCGTGGGCGGCACGGGCACTGGTGGCGGCACGGGTACAGGCGCAGGCGCAGGCGGCGGCACCGGTGCAGGCAGCGGCGCGGGCGCCGGGGGAACCGGTGCGGGTGGCAACGGCAACGGCGCCGGAGCCGGAGCCGGAGCCGGAGC
>JAQGNJ010000186.1 GCA_028291885.1 Ramlibacter sp.
GCGCGCTGCTCCAGCCCTACGACATGGAAGTCGGCGCCGGCACCTCGCACACCGCCACCTTCCTGCGCGCCCTCGGGCCCGAGCCCTGGAAAGCGGCGTATGTGCAACCGAGCCGCCGCCCCAAGGACGGCCGCTACGGCCAGAACCCGAACCGCCTGCAGCACTACTACCAGTACCAGGTGGTGCTAAAGCCGGCGCCGGCCGACATCCTGGAGCTGTATCTCGGCTCGCTGCAGGCGCTGTGATTCGACCTGAAGAAGAACGACATCCTCTTCGTCGAGGACGACTGGGAGAACCCGACGCTGGGCGCCTGGGGCCTGGGCTGGGAGGTCTGGCTCAATGGCATGGAGGTGACGCAGTTCACCTACTTCCAGCAGGTCGGCGGCATCGACTGCAAGCCGATCACCGGCGAGATCACCTACGGCCTGGAGCGCCTCGCGATGTACCTGCAGGGCGTGGACAACGTCTACAACCTGAAGTGGACCGACAAGCTCTCGTACGGCGACGTCTACCTGCAGAACGAGAAGGAACAGTCTGCCTACAACTTCGAGCACAGCGACGCGGAGTTCCTCTTCACCGCATTCGGCGCCCACGAGAAGCAGGCGAAGTACCTGATGGAGCAGCAGCTTGCATTGCCGGCCTACGAGCAGGTGCTCAAGGCGGCGCACAGTTTCAACCTGCTGGACGCGCGCGGCGCGATCAGCGTGACCGAACGGGCGGCCTACATCGGGCGGATCCGCAACCTGGCCCGCAGCGTGGCCCAGAGCTACTACGACAGCCGCGAGCGGCTCGGCTTCCCGATGGCGCCGCCCGAATGGGTGGCGCAGATGCCGAAGAAGGCATCTGTTTCGGCCACGGCGCAAGGGGCCAAGGCATGAGCACGCAAAACCTCCTGGTCGAACTGTTCGTCGAGGAATTGCCGCCCAAGGCGCTGAAAAAGCTGGGCGAGGCCTTTGCCGGCGCGTTGCTGGAGCAGCTCAAATCGCAGGGGCTGGCGACGGCGGGGTCGTCCCTCACGGCTTATGCATCGCCGCGGCGGCTCGCGGCCCACATCACCGGCGTTTCCGCTCGGGCGGCGGACAAAGCGGTCTCGCAGAAGCTGATGCCTGTCAGCGTGGGGCTGGACGCGTCCGGCAATCCGACGCCGGCGCTGCTGAAAAAGCTGCAGGCGCTGGGCGCCGATGCGTCGGCCGCGGCGGGACTCAAGCGCGCCATCGACGGCAAGGCCGAGGCCCTGTTCTACGACAGCACCGCCAGGGGCGCGACGCTGGCCGAGGGCCTGCAGAAGGCGCTGGACGAGGCGATCGCCAGGCTGCCGATCCCCAAGGTCATGACCTACCAGCTGGCCGACGGCTGGAGCGACGTCAAGTTCGTGCGGCCCGCGCATTCGCTGGTGGCGCTGCACGGCGCCCAGGTGATTCCGGTCCAGGCGCTGGGCCTGCAGTCCGGCAACACCACACGCGGCCACCGCTTCGAGGCGTCGGTCGATCCGGTGCGGCTGCCCGACGCCGACAGCTATGCCGCGGCGCTGGAACAGGACGGCGCCGTCATCGCCAGTTTCGAGGCGCGGCGCGCCGAGATCGTGCGCCAGCTCGCGCAAGCCGCGGCGAAGGTCGGTGGTGGCGCGCGACCCATCGAAGACGCAGCGTTGCTCGATGAGGTGACGGGCCTGGTCGAGCGGCCGAACGTGCTGACCTGCCAGTTCGAGAGCGAGTTCCTCCAGGTTCCGCAGGAATGCCTGATCCTGACGATGAAGGCCAACCAGAAGTACTTCCCGCTGCTGGACGCGCAGGGCAAGCTGACCAACCGCTTCCTGGTGGTCAGCAATATCCGCCCCGACGACGCCAGCGCCGTCATCCAGGGCAACGAGCGCGTCGTGCGGCCGCGGCTGGCGGACGCCAAGTTCTTCTCCGACCAGGACCGCAAGAAGACGCTGGAATCGCGCGTGCCGCAGCTGGCCAAGGTGGTCTATCACAACAAGCTGGGCACCCAGGGCGAGCGGACCGAGCGGGTGCGGGCCCTGGCCAGGGTGATTGGGGCCCAGCTCGGCAGCGACGCGCTTGCCGGCCGCGCCGACCAGGCGGCGATGCTGACCAAGGCCGATCTCGTGACCGACATGGTGGGCGAGTTCCCTGAGCTGCAGGGCACGATGGGCCGCTATTACGCGCTCAACGACAAGCTGCCGGGCGACGTGGCGGACGCGATCGAGGACCACTACAAGCCGCGCTTCGCCGGCGACGAGCTGCCGCGCGGCGACGCCGGCGTGGTGGTGGCGCTGGCCGACAAGCTGGAAACGCTGGCCGGCCTGTTCTCGATCGGCCAGCTGCCGACCGGCGACAGGGACCCGTTCGCGCTGCGCCGCCATGCCCTGGGCGTGGTCCGGATGCTGATGGAAAAGGACCTGCCGCTGTCGCTCGACACGCTGATCGCGCAAGCCCTCGCGCTGTTCCCCGGCGCGGCCGCGAACACGGCGTCGCTGCTCTCGGCCTTCATCGCCGACCGGCTCTCCGGGCTGCTGCGCGAGCAGGGCTACAGCGCGCAGGAAGTGGACGCCGTGATCGCCCTGGGTCCGCAGCGCCTGGGCGACATTCCCAAGCGGCTGGCGGCGGTGCGCGCCTTCGCGGCATTGCCCGAGGCGCCGGCGCTGGCCGCCGCCAACAAGCGCATCTCCAACATCCTGAAGAAAGCCGACAAGGCCGATGCGCACGTCAGCGATGCGCTGCTCAGGGAGCCGGCCGAGCAGGCGCTGCACGCCGCGATGAAGGACATCGCTCCGCGCGCCGCGGCGCAGTTCGATGCCGGCGATTACACGGCGTCGCTGCAGACGCTGGCGGCGCTGCGCGCGCCGGTCGATGCGTTCTTCGACGGCGTCATGGTCAACGCGGAAGAACCCGACCTGCGCCTGAACCGGCTGGGCCTGCTGGCGACGCTGCACCAGGCGATGAACCGGGTGGCGGACTTGTCGCGGCTGGCCGTATGATTTGACGCGTCGAGAACATCGTGCCGCGGCCAGAACGTCGGCATCGCGAAGCAGAAGCGCCCCCACACCCATGAAACTCGTCATCCTCGACCGCGACGGAACCATCAACTCGGACAGCGACGAATTCATCAAGTCGCCCGAGGAATGGGTGCCGCTGCCCGGCGCGCTGGAGGCGATCGCCAGGCTCAATCACGCGGGCTGGCATTGCGTGATCGCGTCCAACCAGTCGGGCCTGGGCCGCGGCCTGTTCGACGTCGGCTCGCTCAACGCCATGCACGCCAAGATGCACAAGATGCTGTCGGCGCAGGGCGGCCGCATCGACGCCGTGTTCTATTGCCCGCACACGGCCGAAGACAAGTGCCTGTGCCGCAAGCCCCTGCCGGGACTGTTCGAGCAGATCGGCGAGCGCTTCGGCGTCGAGCTCAAGGGGACGCCGGTGGTCGGCGACGGCCTGCGCGACGTCCAGGCCGGCGCTCTGGTCGGCTGCGAGCCGCACCTCGTTCTCACCGGCAAGGGCGCGCCGTTTCGCGGCCTGCCCCTGCCCGAACCGTTCCCGCCCGGCACCCGGGTCCACGAGGACCTGGCTGCCTTCGCCGACTGGCTGATCGCGCGCCAGGCCGCTTCCAAGACCGCCGCGGCCTGACCGCTTTCCCGTTCACCTCATGCCCTTGCTGCGATCGATTCTTCACGCCCTCTGGATGCTGGTGACCGTGATCCCCTGGGGCATCTGGATGGTGACCGCGTCCCTGTGGTGCAACGGCGAGCAGATGTACTGGAAGGCCGCGCGCTGGCTGGGATGGCAGATCGATGCGGCCCGCATCCTGTGCGGGATCGAGGTGCGGGTCACGGGCATGGAGAACCTGCCCACCGGCAAGACCAGCCCGGCCATCCTGCTGGTCAAGCACCAGTCCACCTACGAGACCTTCCTGATGCCGACGCTCATGCCGCACCCGCTGGCCTACGTGTTCAAGAAGGAGCTGATCTACGTGCCCTTCTTCGGCTGGGCGATGGGCCGGATGGACATGATCCACATCGACCGCAGCCAGCGCGCCCAGGCCTTCAACAAGGTGGTGGAGCAGGGCAAGCGGCTGCTGGCCCAGGGCATCTGGGTCATCATGTTTCCCGAGGGCACGCGGATCCCGCGCGGCCAGGCCGGCACCTACAAGAACGGCGGCACCCGCCTGGCGGTGGAAACCGGCGCGCCGGTGATCCCGATCGCCGTGACCTCGGCCAAGGTCTGGCCGCGCAAAGCGTTCATCAAGCGTCCCGGCGTGGTCGACGTCTCGATCGGCAAGCCGATCCCGAGCCAGGGCCGCAAGCCCGACGAACTGATGCGCGAAGTGCAGGCGTGGATCGAGGGTGAAATGCACCGTCTCGATCCGCAGGCTTACGAGAAAAAGTAAACTCGGGCCCCATGCACCGGCTGCTCCAGCTCACCCTCGACCTGTTCGAATCGGCCAGCCCCGCCCCCACCCCGGTTCCCGACGAAAAGACATCCCGGCCTCGCGCCACGCGCGGTTCGCGCGCGACCGACAGCGCGGCTCCCGCGGCGGACGACGCGCCTCCCGCCGTTCCCTTCGACCAGGTGATGGCGGCGGCGAGCTTTCGCCATCCGCGGGCCAACCGCGAGGCGATGCTGGGCGCAACGCTGGTGGCCTACGAATTCAGGCGCGCCCGCCGCCGCAACATCGGCTTCACCGTCGGCCCCGACGGACTGACCGTCACCTCGCCCAAGTGGGTGCCGCTGTACGAGATCGACGCGGCGGTCAAGAGCAAGTCGGCCTGGATCCTGCGCAAGCTGGACGACGCGAACGAACGCCGCCAGCGCATCGAGTCGGCCCGGATCGCGTGGAAGGACGGCGCGAGCTTCCCCTTCATGGGCGAGCAGGCGATCGTGGTGCTGGACCCGCGCCACGACTTCGACGAGGTCGGAGCCGTGCTCAATACCGACGCCACTGCCCTGCCCGGCGTCGCCCGCCTGACGCTGCACGTCGGCCTGCCGCAGACGGCTTCGGCGGACCAGATCCGCGACGCGGTGCAGGCCTGGCTGATGCGCCAGGCCAGGCGCGTGTTCCAGGAGCGGCTGGACCACTATGCGCCGCAGCTGGGCGTGCGCTGGACCCGGCTGGCCCTGAGCAGCGCCGGCACGCGCTGGGGCACGGCCCATTCCGACGGGTCGATCCGGCTGAACTGGCGGCTGATCCACTTGCGCCTGCCCGTCATCGACTATGTCGTGGCGCACGAGTTGAGCCACCTGCGCGTGATGGACCACAGTCCCCGTTTCTGGGACACGGTGCGCACCGTGGTGCCGGATTACGCGCAGCTGCGCGGCCAGCTCAAGGACGAAGCGTTGCCGGCGTGGTGACGGCGCTGCACGGCCGGGAGCATCGCCCGCCTTACACTGCGGCGTGCGCCTCGCCACCCGGCGGCGACAACGAAGGAGGCCGATGCAGGGCAGGCTGAGTCTTCGCGAGCGACTGGTGCTGCTGATGGTGGCGGCCATCCTTCCGCTATTCGCCCTGTCCTTCTGGCTGGCGCTGCGCGAAACCCGTTCGGGCACCGAGCTGGCACAGTCGCAGCTGAAATTCGCCGCTTCCCTGGTCGCCGCCAACCAGGACCGCAATGTCGAAGCCGCGCAGCAGCTGCTCGGCGCGATCAGCGGCATGCCGCACCTGCAGTCCGACGGACCCGAAGCCTGCCAGGACTACTTCGAGGACCTGCGCCGCCGCTTCCCGGCGTATTCCAACATCGGCCTGTTTGCGCCGGACGGCAGCCTCGTCTGCCATGCCGCGGACGCGGTCGGCGGCGGCCACGTCGGCAGCTCCGCAAGCGCGGCCGACCGGGCGTACTTCCGGGAAGCGGTCGCACAGCGGCGGTTCGTCATGGGCGAGGTGATCATGGGCCGCTTCTCGGGCCGCCGCGCGATCCCGTTCGCGATGCCGGTGATGCGCAACGGCCAGGTCGCCGGCGTCGTCTTCGCCAGCCTGGCGCTGGACCAGGCGACCGCGGCGCTCGCCCGCACGCAGCTGCCCGACGGCGCGCGGGTGATCGTGGTCGACCGCCACGACCGGCTGCTGATGGAGCACCCGACGCGCGCCGGCCGCGAGGTCCCGCGGCCGCTGCGGGGCGCGGACATGGTGCGGGCGGCACGCAGCCGCGACAGCGGGGTCGGCGAGGGCGTCGACGCGGAGGGCGTGGCCCGCATCTACGCCTATTCGCCCAGCCGGGGGCTCGGCAGCGAGGGCTTCGTGGCGATCGTCAGCATCGACAAGGTCCGCATCTCCGGCGGCACCATCGCCGCGCTGCGGCAGGAATTGCTGGTGCTGGTGTTCACGCTGCTGCTCGGGATCGCCGCCGCCTGGTGGATCGGCGGCCGGGTGATCGTGCGGCCGGCCGCCGAGATCGTCGCCGCCGTCCGGCGGCTGGAGGCCGGCGCGCTGGACGTGCGCGTCCCGATGCAGGGGCGGCGGCTGCGCGGCGAGTTCGCCCGCATCGGCGCCGCCTTCAACCTGATGGCCGAATCGCTGCAGCTGCGCCAGCAGGACCGGGAGGCCGAACTGGGGCGAAGCCGCAGCGCCTTCGCCGTGCTGGACCTGGTCCTCAACAGCATGCAGGACGCCTTGATCGCGGTGAACGCGGCCGGCCAGTTCCTGCTGTTCAACGAGTCCGCGGCCCGCCTGTTCCCGCTCCATGGTCCGGCGGCGCAGCCGCACCTGTGGCCGCAGGTGTACGGCCTGTACCACGCGGACGGCACGACGCTGTACCGGCCCGAGGAACTGCCCACGGCAAGGGCCCTGCGCGGCGAAACGGGCCGCCACCTGCAGATGCTGGTGCGCAATTCGCTGGTGCCCGCGGGCCGCCTGCTGCAATGCAGCTACCAGCCGGTGCGCGGCGACTCCGGCATCAGCGGCGGGCTGGTGGTGTTCACCGACGTGACCGCCATGCAGCGGCTGCAGGACGAACAGGCCCTGCAGTTCAGGCAGCTTCGCGACACCCAGCTCAAGCTGATCGAGGCGCAGCGGGTGGGCCGGATCGGCAACTGGGACACCGACCTGGTGACCGGCCGGCTGTGGTGGTCGGAGGAAGTGTTCCGGCTGTTCGGGGTGGATCCCGAGCGGTTTTCCGGCACGATCGAGGACTTCATCGACCGCGTCCATCCCGACGACCTGGAACGCCACAGCGCGGCGCGCGAGGCGGCCGTGACCCGCGGCCGGCCGATGAACATGGAGTACCGGATCATCCGCCCGGACGGCCAGGTCGCCTGGATGCACGACATCGCCGAAATGCGCCGCGGCGGTGACGGCCGCCCGGTCTGGTACGGCGGCGTGGTGCAGGACATCACGGCGCGCAAGCAGGCCGAGGCCGACCTGGTGCTGCTGCGCAAGGCGGTGGCGCGGCTGAACGACATCGTGCTGATCACCGGGGCCGGCCCCGACCAGCACATCGTCTTCGTCAACGAGGCTTTCGAGCGCCTCACGGGCTATTCGGAACAGGAGACGATCGGCGCCAACCCGCGCATGCTCTATGGGCCCAAGACCGACCCCACGGCCAGGGCGCGGATCGAGGCGGCGGTGGCGGCCTGGCAGCCGGTGCGCGAGGAGCTGGTCAGCTACACGCGCGACGGCCGCGAGCTCTGGCTCGAGGTCGACATCGTGCCCCTGACCGACGAAAAGGGCGGCTACACGCACTGGATCGCGGTGCAGCGCGACATCACGGCGCGCAAGGAGGCGGAACGCGCGCTGATGGAAAGCGAGCGCGAGCTGCAGGACTTCACCCGGATGCTGCAGCGGTCCGCCGACGCGGCGCAGGAGATCACCAGCCGCAAGTCGCTGGAGGAAACGCTGCAGGCGGTGGTGGCCCAGTCCAGGCACGTCATCGGCGCGCACCAGGGCGTGGTCAGCCTGACCGTCAGCAGCGACTGGGCCCAGGCGGTATCGGCCTTCTCGCTCTCCGACAAGTACGCCGCGTACCGCGGCGCCATCCCGGCGCCCGACGGCACGGGCATCTACGGCCTGGTCTGCGAAACCGGCAGGCCGCTGCGGCTCACGCACGACGAGATGCTGGCGCACCCGCGCTGGCGCAACTTCGGCGCAATCTCCAGCCACCCGGCGCTGCGCGGCCTGCTGGCCGTGCCGCTGGTCGACCGCAATGGCGGCAACATCGGCCTGCTGATGCTGTCCGACAAGGAGGCCGGCGAGTTCAGCGAGCGCGACGAGTACGTTGCGCTGGAGTTGTCGCAGCTGGCGTCGATCGCGATCGAGAATGCGCGCCTGTTCCAGCAGGTGCTGGAATTCAACGCGGGGCTGGAGGCGCGCATCGCGGCGCGCACAGCCGAACTGGCGCAGCAGGAGCGGCTGTACCGCACGCTCGCGGAGCAGGCGCCCGAAGTGGTGTGGAACACCGACGCCAGCGGCCAGCGGCTGACCTTCCTGAACCGCGCCTGGTACGAACTGGTCGGCGGCACGCCGCAGGAGTGGCTGGGGCACAGCGGCCTGAGCGCGGTCCATCCGGACGACGGCGACGAGGTCGCGGCCAACTGGGACACCGCGCTGGCGACCCTGTCGCCCATTTCCGGCGTGCGGCGGCTGCGGACCCGGGACGGCAGCTACCACACGATGTCGTACCGCGGCTCGCCGGTGTTCGACGACCAGGGCCAGGTCGCGTTCTGGGTCGGCATCGACACCGACATCACCGAGCTGAAGGCGATCGAGCGGGCCCTGCGCAGTTCCAACCAGGAGCTGGAGGCTTTCTCCTATTCGGTGTCGCACGACCTGCGCGCGCCGCTGGGCGCCATCGGCGGCTTCAGCCGCGCGCTGTCGCACCGGCTGGCGACGCTGGAGGACGAGCGGGCGCACCACTTCCTGGCGCGGATCCAGGCCGGCGTCGGCCGGATGGAGCAGCTGATCGAGGCGCTGCTTGCACTGGCCAAGGTGGTTCGGGCGCCGCTGCGATACGAGGAGGTGGACCTGGGCGCGCTGGCCCGGGAAGCCCTGGAAGGCCTGCGCGAGGCCCATCCCCAGCGTCGCGTCGACATCAGCATCGGCGACGGGCTGCTGACGCTGGGCGACGTGCGGCTGCTGCGGATCGCGATGGAGAACCTGCTCGGCAACGCCTGGAAGTTCACCTCGCAGCGCGAAGGCGCGACGATCGAGGTCGGGCGCCTGCCGGACACCAAGGTGTTCTACGTGCGCGACAACGGCGTCGGCTTCGACATGGCCTACGTCGACAAGCTGTTCGGCGCCTTCCAGCGGCTGCACACCGAGGCCGAATTTCCCGGCACCGGCATCGGCCTGGCCACGGTGCGGCGGATCATGACCCGGCACCAGGGGCGGGTCTGGGGCGAGTCCCAGCTGGGCGAAGGCACGACCTTCTACTTCGTCCTGTCCGAGGTGCCGCCGCCGTCCTGGCTGGCGACCGGGCCGGCAAAATCGGGGTAGGCTGGGCGTCCAGCGCAGCGTTTTCCCATGCCGACCACGACCTACACCATCAGCGACCTGGCGAAGGAATTCGACCTCACCACCCGGGCGATGCGCTTCTACGAGGACATGGGGCTGCTGCGGCCCGAGCGCTGCGGCCCGGGCGGCCGCAGCCGCGTCTACAGCGCGCGCGACCGCACCCGGCTCAAGCTCACGCTGCGCGCCAAGCGGCTGGGGCTGTCGCTGACCGAAGCGCGCGAGCTGATCGACATGTACGACAGCCCGCGCGACACCGGCCCGCAGCTGAAGAAATTCCTCGCCATCCTGGCCCAGCACCGCAAGCAGCTCGAGGAGCAGATGGCCGACCTCCAGGCCAACCTCGAGGAGGTGCGCGCCCACGAGCGCGAAGCGCGCTCGCTGCTGGCGAAAACCGGGAAAGCACGGCAGGCATAATTGACGTTGACGTTGACGTAAACGTCAACCGGACACGAGCCGCGCAACCGACATCCAAGGGTGAAACCATGAACCTTCCAGGCCTCAACTTCCAGCTCGGCGAAGACATCGACGCCTTGCGCGACGCCGTCTACGAATTCGCCCGGGCGGAGATCGCGCCGCGCGCCGCGCAACTGGACGCCGACGACCAGTTCCCGATGGACCTGTGGCGCAAGATGGGCGAGCTCGGCGTGCTGGGCATCACCGTGCCCGAGGAATACGGCGGCGCCGGCATGGGCTACCTGGCGCACATGATCGCGATGGAGGAGATCTCGCGCGCCTCCGCGTCGGTCGGCCTGTCGTACGGCGCGCACAGCAACCTGTGCGTCAACCAGATCAAGCGCAACGGCAGCGAGGAGCAGCGCCGCAGATACCTGCCCAGGCTGATCTCCGGCGAGCACATCGGCGCGCTGGCCATGAGCGAGCCGGGCGCCGGCAGCGACGTCATCTCGATGAAGCTCAAGGCGCAGGACAAGGGCGGCTACTACCTGCTCAATGGCAACAAGATGTGGATCACCAACGGCCCGGATGCGGACACGCTGGTGGTCTATGCCAAGACCGAGCCGGAGCTGGGCGCGCGCGGCGTCACGGCCTTCCTCGTGGAAAAGGGCATGAAGGGCTTTTCCGTGGCCCAGAAGCTCGACAAGCTCGGCATGCGCGGATCGCACACCGGCGAGCTGGTGTTCGAGAACGTCGAAGTGCCGGCCGCCAACGTGCTTGGCAGCGTGAACGGCGGCGCCAAGGTGCTGATGAGCGGCCTCGACTACGAGCGCGCCGTGCTGGCCGCGGGGCCGATCGGCATCATGCAGGCGGTGATGGACAACGTCGTGCCTTACATCCACGACCGCAAGCAGTTCGGCCAGAGCATCGGCGAGTTCCAGCTGATCCAGGGCAAGGTCGCCGACATGTACACCGTGCTGCAGGCAGGCCGCGCCTTTTGCTACACGGTCGGCAAGAACCTCGACTTGCTGGGCAGCGAACACGTGCGCCAGGTCCGCAAGGACTGCGCCTCCGTCATCCTGTGGTGCGCCGAGAAGGCGACCTGGATGGCCGGCGAGGGCATCCAGGTCTTCGGCGGCAACGGCTACATCAACGACTATCCGCTGGGTCGCCTGTGGCGCGACGCCAAGCTGTACGAGATCGGCGCCGGCACCAGCGAGATCCGCCGCATGCTGATCGGCCGCGAGCTGTTCGCGCAAACGACATGAAAGAGCGCCCATGACAAGTGCCAACATTTCCGACCTGTTCGACCACAACCGCGCCTGGGCCGCCCAGGTCGAGCGGGACCGGCCGGGCTTTTTCACCAGCCTCGTCAAGCAGCAGTCGCCGCGCTACATGTGGATCGGCTGCTCGGACAGCCGGGTGCCGGCCAACCAGATCACCGGCCTGGACCCCGGCGAGGTGTTCGTGCACCGCAACGTCGCCAACGTGGTGGTGCATTCGGACCTGAACGCGCTGTCGGCGATCCAGTTCGCCGTCGAGCGGCTCAAGGTCGAACACATCATGGTCGTCGGGCACTACGGCTGCGGCGGCGTGCAGGCGGCCCTCGACGGCGCCCGCATCGGTTTGGCCGACAACTGGATCCGCCACATCCAGGACGTCCGCGACCGCCACAAGGTCCTGCTGGAAAGCCTGCCGGAACGCCAGCGCGCCGACGCGCTGTGCGAGCTGAACGTGATCGAGCAGGTGGTGAACGTCTGCGTCAGCACCGTCATGGTCGACGCCTGGGCCGGCGGCCAGAAGGTCAGCATCCACGGCTGGGCCTTCGGCGTGCACGACGGCCTGCTGCAGGACCTGAAGATGACCGTCACCAGCACCGACAGCATCGAGCCGCTGTACCGCGCCGCCGTCGGAGCCGTGGTCGCGGCCAGGAGCGGGGGCTAGCCGCGGTGGCAACCTTCCCGCAGCGCCTGGACTCTCCGCTGGCCTACGACATCGCCAAGGCGATGATGGACGGCTTCAACCGCCATTACCGCCTGTTCCGCACCGAGTCGGCGCGTGCCAAGCACCGGTTCGAGACGGCGGACTGGCACGGCCAGCAGCGGGCCCAGCGCGAGCGGATCGAGTTCTACGACCTGCGGGTGAAGGAAGCGACGACCCGGCTGGAAAAGGAATTCAAGGCCGGCGAGCAGCCGATGGACGTCTGGCAGCAGGTCAAGCTGCACTACATCGGCCTGCTGGTCGACCACCACCAGCCGGAGCTGGCCGAGACCTTCTTCAACTCGGTCACGACCAAGATCCTGCACCGCACGCACTTCCACAACGACTTCATCTTCGTGCGGCCGGCGGTCAGCACCGAGTACATCGAGAACGACGAACCGGCCGCGACGCCGACCTACCGCGCCTATTACCCCAGCCACGAGACCTTGCGCGAAACCAACGTGCGGATGGTCGACAACTTCCGCCTGGACCAGCCGTTCGAGGACCTGGACCGCGACGCGCGCCACGTGCTGGAGGCCATGGCCGCCCGGCTGGCGAACGTGAAGCTGCGCGCCAACTTCCAGATCCAGGTGCTGTCGTCGCTGTTCTT
>JAQGNJ010000192.1 GCA_028291885.1 Ramlibacter sp.
AGTAGAAGCCGCCGCCGATGCCGCCGAAGATCAGCCACCAGTACTTGACGAAGAACTCGCTCATCGCGATCACCATCAGCGTGGGCGCGGGCAGGTCGGCGCCGAAGGAGCTGAATACCTCCTTGAACGCCGGGATCACGAAGATCATGATCACGGCGACGACGACGAAGGCGACGACGACAACCGAGATCGGGTACATCAGCGCCGACTTGATCTTGGACTTGATCGCCTCGGTCTTTTCCATGTAGATCGCCAGCCGGTCCAGCAGCGCGTCAAGGATACCGGCGGTTTCGCCGGCTTCGACCAGGTTGCAGTACAGGTTGTCGAAGTACAGCGGGTACTTGCGGAACGCGGCGGACAGCGATGTGCCGGTCTCCACGTCGGTGCGCACGTCGTTGAGCAGCTTGGTCACGCTGGCGTTCGCGTTGCCGCGGCCGACGATGTCGAAGGCCTGCAGCAGCGGCACGCCGGCCTTCATCATGGTGGCGAGCTGGCGGGTGAAGATCGCGATGTCCTTGGGCCGGATCTTGGCGCCCGATCGCATCCGGCGCTTCTTGATCTTGGTCGGCGAGACGCCCTGCCGCCGCAGCGACGACATGACCTGGTTCTCGCCGGAGGCGCGGGTTTCCCCCCGCACCTGCTTGCCGTTGCGGTCCCGGCCTTCCCACTCGAAGACGAACTCAGAGACTTTGGTTGCTGCCGTGGCCATGTAAGACGTACCCCTCTTGTTTCCCTGTTTTATTCATTTGTGCAGCCCACGACTTCCTCCAGGGAAGTGACGCCCATCCTGACCTTGTTCAGTCCGGACCGGCGCAGGCTGTTGACCCCATCCTGCTTGGCCTGCTCCGCGATGTCCATTGCGCTGCCATCCCGAAGGATGATCCGCTGGATCTCGTCCGTGATCGGCATCACCTGGTAGATGCCGACCCGGCCCTTGTAGCCGTTGTTGCACATGCTGCATCCGACGGGGCGGTATGGCGTCCAGGTCCCGTCGACTTCCTCGTCCTTGAACCCTGCGTCCAGCAATGTCTCATGCGGAATGTCGGCGGGCGCCTTGCAGTTTGGGCAAAGCCGGCGCGCAAGCCTTTGTGCCGTGATCAAAATCACGCTCGATGCGATGTTGAACGGCGCGATTCCCATGTTGCGCATCCGCGTCAGCGTCGTCGGCGCGTCGTTGGTGTGCAGCGTGGACAACACCAGGTGGCCGGTTTGCGCCGCCTTGATCGCGATGTCGGCGGTTTCGAGATCCCGGATTTCGCCGACCATGATCACGTCGGGATCCTGTCGCAGGAAGGACTTCAGGGCCGCCGCGAAGGTCAGGCCCGCCTTCTCGTTGACGTTCACCTGGTTCACGCCCGGCATGTTGATTTCCGACGGGTCTTCGGCCGTGGAGATGTTCACTCCCGGCTTGTTCAGCAGGTTCAGGCAGGTGTAGAGCGACACGGTCTTGCCCGAGCCGGTCGGCCCGGTCACCAGCACCATGCCGTACGGCCGCTGCACCGCCGCAAGCAGCCTTTCCTTCTCCACCGGGTCGTAGCCGAGCGCGTCGACGCCCAACTTCGCGCTGCTCGGGTCCAGGATCCGGATCACGATCTTCTCGCCGAACAGCGTGGGCAGGGTGCTGACCCGGAAGTCGATCACCCGGTCCGGGCCGACCTTGAGCTTCATCCGCCCGTCCTGCGGCACCCGCTTCTCGGAGATGTCCATCCGCGAGATCACCTTGATCCGCGACGCCAGCTTGTCCTTGATGGCGATCGGCGGCGAGGCGATCTCGCGCAGTTCGCCGTCGACGCGGAAGCGAACCCGGTACGTGGTTTCGTAGGGCTCGAAATGCAGGTCTGACGCGCGCATCGTGAAGGCGTCCAGCAGCATCTTGTGCAGGAACTTGACGACCGGTGCGTCTTCGACTTCGGAGACCGCGCCCTCGTTCTCGTCGATCACCGCCGATTCCATCGAGGCGTCGTCGAACTCGAAGTCGTCGCCGATGATGCTGTCCATCTCCTGGCTGGCGGTGGTGGCGGTCGCCTCCACCATCTTGGACAGCTTGTCGTACTCGGCGATGATCCAGTCGACCCCCATCTGGGTGGCGAACTTGATCTTCTCGGCGGCCTGGCTGTCGGACGGATCGGCCGTGGCGACGATCAGGCGGTTGCTGCGCTTGCTCAGGACGACCACGCGGTAGTCCTGGCAGATCTTGGTGTCCAGCAGGCCCTTGGGCAGGCGCGCGAGGTCGATCGCCTCCAGGTCTAGCAGCGGCGCGCCGAAGGCGGTCGACATGGTGTGGGCCAGGTCCGAGGCCGAGACGGCGCCGGAGCCGGTCAGCTCCGCGATGAAGCGCGTGCGGTTGCTCTGGGCCTTGCGGTAGATGTCCTCCGCCGCCTTCTGGCCCAGCTTGCCGGCTGAGACCAGCGCCCGGGCAAGGCCGGGAAGGGCAACGGCTGGAGCGTCGGTAACTGCGGGATCGACTGCGGCCATGGGGGAATAAATGTACTAGGAGAAGCCGCCTTGACAGCAGGCGGCGGGTTGCGCGAATCATCGCTGATTGCCCAGCCGCTGTAAATCGCCGGGCAGGCAAGGGGCCCCAAGTGTGGCGTCGGGGATTCACTGCCCGGCGAAAAGCCCGCGGCAGCGGGGCGATACTTGCCTCCCCGCAGGACCAAAGCATGAAAACCGAGATTCCCACACCCGATTCGCACCAGGAACTGCGCGAAGCCCTTCGCGCCCTCTGTCGACAATTCGACTCTTCCTACTGGCAACGCATCGACCACGCGCGCGGCTATCCCGAGGAGTTCGTCGACGCCCTGACCGGCGCCGGCTGGCTGGCCGCCCTGATCCCGCAGGAGTACGGCGGCTCCGGCCTGGGCCTGGCCGAGGCTTCGGTGATCATGGAAGAGATCAACTTCTCCGGCGGCAACGCCGGCGCCTGCCACGGCCAGATGTACAACATGGGCACGCTGCTGCGGCATGGTTCGCCCGAGCAGAAACAGAAGTACCTGCCCGGCATAGCCAGCGGCAAGCTTCGGCTGCAGTCCATGGCCGTGACCGAGCCGACCACGGGCACCGACACCACGCAGCTCAAGACCACGGCCGTGCGCAAGGGCGACCGTTATGTCGTCGACGGACAGAAGGTCTGGATCTCCCGCATCCAGCACTCCGACCTGATGATCCTGCTGGCGCGCACCACGCCGCTGGCCGAGGTGAAACGCAAGAGCGAGGGCATGAGCATCTTCATCGTCGACCTGCACCAGGCGATCGGCAACGGGATGACGGTGCGGCCGATCGGCAACATGGTCAATCACGAAACCAACGAAGTGTTCTTCGACAAGCTGGAAATTCCTGAGCAGAACCTGATCGGCGAGGAAGGCCAGGGCTTCCGCTACATCCTCGACGGCCTCAACGCGGAGCGCACGCTGATCGCCGCGGAGTGCATCGGCGATGCGTACTGGTTCGTCGACAAGGCCAGGCGCTACGCGTCCGAGCGCGTGGTCTTCAACCGGCCCATCGGCCAGAACCAGGGCGTGCAGTTCCCGATCGCCGATGCCTACATCGAGACCGAAGCCGCAAACCTGATGCGCTTCAAGGCCTGCTCGCTGTTCGACGCCAGGCAGCCCTGCGGCGCCGAGGCCAACATGGCCAAGTACCTCGCCGCCAAGGCATCGTGGGAGGCGGCCAATGTCTGCCTGCAGACGCACGGCGGCTTCGGCTTCGCCCACGAATACGACGTCGAGCGGAAATTCCGGGAGACGCGGCTCTATCAGGTCGCCCCGATTTCCACCAATCTGATCTATTCCTATGTGGCCGAGCACCTGCTCGGGCTGCCAAGGTCGTTCTGATGCGCCCACTGGATGGCATCACCGTCGTTTCGCTGGAGCACGCGATCGCGGCGCCGTTCTGCACCCGGCAGCTCGCCGACCTCGGCGCGCGCGTCATCAAGGTCGAGCGTCCCGGCAGCGGCGACTTCGCACGCGACTACGACCACCGCACCAGGGGCCTGGCTTCGCATTTCGTCTGGGTCAACCGCTCCAAGGAAAGCCTCACGCTCGACCTGAAGCAGCCGCAGGCGCTGGCGGCCTTGAAGGACCTGGTCGCAAAAGCCGACGTGGTGGTGCAGAACCTCGCACCCGGCGCAGCCGCGCGCATGGGCCTGAGCTACGAGGCGCTCAGCGCCGCCAACCCGCGGCTGATCGTCTGCGACATCTCGGGCTACGGCAACGACGGGCCGTACCGCGACAAGAAAGCCTATGACCTGCTGATCCAGAGCGAGGCCGGATTCCTCTCGGTGACCGGAACGCCGCAGGAGCCCTGCAAGTCGGGCAACTCGATCGCCGACATCGCGGCCGGCATGTATGCGTACAGCGCCGTGCTTGCGGCGCTGATGCAGCGGCAAAAGACCGGGCAGGGTTCGCACATCGACGTGTCGATGCTCGAATCGCTGGCCGAGTGGATGGGCTTTCCGCTCTACTACGCTTATGAAGGCGCGCCACCGCCGCAGCGCAGCGGCGCATCGCACGCGACGATCTATCCCTATGGGCCGTTCGAGGCCGGCGACGGCAAGACGGTGATGCTGGGCCTGCAGAACGAGCGCGAATGGAAGCTCTTCTGCGACAAGGTGCTGCTGCAGCCCGCGCTCGCCGCCGATCCGCGCTTCAGCAGCAATGCGGCGCGCAACGAGCACCGCGACGCGCTGCGCTCTGTCATCGTGGGCGTGTTCGCGCATCTCACGGCGCAAGAGGTGATCGTCCGGCTGGACGCGGCGCAGATCGCGAATGCGCGGGTCAACGGCATGGCCGATGTCTGGGCGCATCCCCAGCTCGAGGCGCGGGGGCGCTTTCGCGATGTCGGCTCGCCGGCCGGCGCGATCACGGCGCTGCTGCCGCCAGCTGCGAACAACAGCTTCGACTACCGGATGGACCCGATCCCGGCCGTCGGCCAGCACAGCGAAGCTATCCTGCGTGAACTGGGCCGCAGCGACGCCGACATCGCAGGGCTGCGCGCCGCCGGCGCGATCTAGCAAGCCGGTCCGGCAGTTGCGGGACGGGCAAGCTCGCGCGACGATGCGTGCATGAGCCACTTCGATGTCTTCAACGGCGACGCCGATGGCATCTGCGCCCTGCACCAGTTGCGGCTGGCGCATCCGCTGGAATCGACCCTGGTCACCGGCGTCAAGCGCGACATCCGGCTGCTCGAGCGCGTCGCCGCGCACGCCGGCGACAGCGTGACGGTGCTGGACATCTCGCTGGACCGCAACCGCGCCGCGTTGCTCGATCTGCTCGGGCGCGGTGTGCAGGTGGAGTACTTCGACCACCATTTCGCCGGTGCGATTGCGCCGCATCCCGGTTTGCGGGCTCACATCGACCCGGCGCCCAACGTCTGCACCAGCGTGCTGGTCGACGCGCAGCTGGCGGGCCGCTACCGCCCCTGGGCCGTCGCCGCCGCCTTTGGCGACAACCTGGACGGCACGGCCCGTTCGCTGGCCCGCACCTGCGGCTTGAGCCGCCAGCAGACGGAGCAGCTGCGCGAGCTCGGACAGGCGCTGAACTACAACGCGTATGGCGAGAGCGAATCCGACCTGCTGATCGCACCGGTCGACCTGTACCACGCGGTCCATGGCCACCGCAGCCCGTTCGATTTCATCCAGGGCGAGCGAATTGCGCACGAGCTCGGGGACGGCCGGCGCCATGACCTGGCGCTCGCGGCGGTCGTGGAACCCGAGAGCGTCTTGCCGGGCGGCAGCATTTACCGGCTGCCCGACGCCGCCTGGGCACGCCGTGTCCACGGGGCTTTCGCCAACGAACTGGCGGCGCGCTCGCCGCAGCGGGCGCACGCCGTGTACTGCCCCACTCCGGGCGGCGGCTACACGGTGAGCGTGCGCGCCCCGATCGCGCGTCCGCGCGGCGCGGACCGCTTGTGCCGGGGCTTTCCCGGCGGCGGCGGCCGCGCAGCGGCTGCGGGCATCGACGCTCTCGCGGCGGAGCATCTGCCGCGGTTTCTTCGGGAGTTCGGCCAGACCTTCGATCCGGCCGGGACTGTCCAGTCGCGGCGAGACGATGGCCACGCCCGCGGCGGGGCTGTTTGACGCGCGTCGAACGCGGCCTGCCCGCCCGGCCGCAGGATGCAGGTACCCGACCCTGGGCAAGAGAGGCAAGCAATGTTCAAGCACATCCTGCTGGCGACCGACGGTTCCGAGGCATCGACTCACGCGGCCAAGCTGGCCGTCGACCTGGCTCGCACGCACGGCGCGCGGCTCACGGCGCTTTACGTGGTCGACCCCTATCCTTATCTCGGCATCGGTGAAGCCAATCCCACGGGCTTCCAGGCCTACATGGCCGCTGCCAACGAACATGCGGCGCAAGCTCACGCCGCGGTGGCCGCGCTTTGCGAAGAGAGCGGCAAGGCCGGCAATCCGGTCGAGCTGATGTTGCGTGTGGCCGAGGACGTGCCCGCCACGCAAGGCATCCTGAGGACAGCGCAGGAGGAGAGCGCCGACCTGATCGTGGTCGGATCGCATGGCCGCAGCGGTTTGATGCGGATGGTGCTTGGCAGCGTCGCCACCAAGGTGGTCGCGCAATCCCACGTGCCGGTGCTCGTCGTGCGTTGAAGCGCTCACAGCGCCAGTTGTGAGCGAGCGACCCAAGGCTGCTGCCCTGAGTTGCATCGACACATTCGAGAATGAAAACCTGGTCGGGGTGAGAGGATTCGAACCTCCGGCCTCTACGTCCCGAACGTAGCGCTCTACCAGGCTAAGCTACACCCCGATACTGCCTGAAGACCTGCGCCCCGGGCCTGAATCGCTTCAGTTGCGGCGCAGCAGCAGTTGAGCCGCCAATTGTAGCAAACCTTCGGACCACGCATTTCGCGGCAGCCGCTGGGCGGCTTCGATCGCGCGTTGCGCTTCGTCCGCGGCGGCGTGCCGGGTCACGTCGAGCGAGCCGGTTTCGCGCACGATCGCGACGATGTGTTCGAGTTCCGACGCGGCGCCGGTCTCGATGGCGGTGCGGATGACGGCGCTCTGCTGCGGCGTGCCCCGTTGCATCGCCGCGATCAGCGGCAGCGTCGCCTTGCCTTCGCGCAGGTCGTCGCCCAGGTTCTTGCCCATCTCCGCGGCGTCGCCGTCGTAGTCCAGCACGTCGTCGATGACCTGGAAGGCGGTGCCCAGGGCCTGGCCGTAATCGGCGCAGGCCTGCTCGATTTCCGGCGGGCTGCCCGCCAGAACCGCGCCCAGCCGGGCGCTCGCCTCGAACAGCTTGGCGGTTTTCGAGCGGATCACGCGCAGGTAGTCGGCCTCGGTAAGCGACGCGTCGTGCATGTTCATCAGCTGCAGCACCTCGCCCTCGGCGATCACGTTGGTCGCGTCGGCGAGGATCTGCATCACCCGCATCTGGCCCGCGTCCAGCATCATCTGGAAGGCGCGCGAGTAGAGGAAGTCGCCGACCAGCACACTGGCGGGGTTGCCGAAGCTCTCGTTGGCCGTCGCGCGGCCCCGCCGCAACGTCGACTCGTCGACCACGTCGTCGTGCAGCAGGGTCGCCGTGTGGATGAACTCGACCACGGCCGCGAGGTTGAAGCGCTGCTCGCCGCGGTAGCCGAGCGCGCCGCAGATCAGCAGCAGCAGCGCTGGCCGCAGCCGCTTGCCGCCCGCGGAAATGATGTAACGGGAAACCTCGCCGACCAGGGGAGCGCCTGAATCGAGCCGGTTCGCGATGACGGCGTCGACCCCGGCCATGTCGGCGGCGACGAGGGCGAGGACCGAGGCGGTGCTGGAAGAATGAGAGGTCAAGGGGGACTGCGCAGGGAGTTGGTCGATTATAGGAAGCGGGCCGTCACTGCCGCCGCAGCGGACGGTGCCGGGTGTTGGCAAGCACAAACCGTGCTATAATTTTGGGCTCTGCGGAAATCCGTCCGCGGAACGTCCTGGCCGCGAGGCCGGAACATCCATCTCTATTTCAAGAGGTCAACATGTACGCGGTCATAAAAACCGGCGGCAAGCAGTATCGCGTTGCTTCCGGCGAAAAAATTAAAGTAGAACAGATTGCTGCGGACGTAGGCCAGGAAATCGTGATCGACCAGGTCCTGGCTGTCGGCGACGGCAGCGGGCTCAAGGTCGGCACTCCCCTGGTGTCCGGCGCAACTGTGGTTGCCACTGTGGTGGCTCACGGCAAGCACGACAAGGTTCGCATCTTCAAGATGCGCCGTCGCAAGCACTACCAGAAGCGCCAGGGCCATCGCCAGCAGTTCACCGAACTGCAAATCGGCGCGATCGCCGGCTAAGCCAAATCAGGAGCAGCAGAAATGGCACAGAAAAAAGGCGGCGGCTCTACGCGAAACGGGCGGGATTCCCAGCCCAAGATGCTCGGCGTGAAGGCGTTCGGCGGCGAACTGATCAGCGCCGGCTCCATCATCGTGCGCCAGCGCGGCACCCGGTTCCATCCCGGCACCAATGTGGGCCTGGGCAAGGACCACACGCTGTTCGCGCTGGTCGACGGCCACGTGACCTTCGCGGTCAAGGGCTCGATGAACAAGTCGACCGTGAGCGTGGTCCCGGCGTAATCGTTTTCCCGATTCGCATCGAAGCCCCGAAAACACGGGGCGAAACAAAGCCCCGACACGTCGGGGCTTTGTCCTTTTAAGATTGGCATCATGAAATTCGTCGACGAAGCCTATATCGATGTCGCCGCCGGCGACGGCGGGAACGGCTGCGTCTCGTTCCGGCATGAGAAGTACAAGGAGTTCGGCGGCCCCAACGGCGGGGACGGCGGCCGCGGCGGCCACGTTTTCGCGGTCGCGGATCCGAACCTGAACACCCTGGTGGACTTCCGCTATTCGCGCCGGCACGAAGCCAGGCGCGGCGAGCACGACATGGGCTCGGACATGTTCGGCGCCGCCGGCAACGACATCACGCTGAAGATGCCCGTCGGCACCATCATCACCGACGCCGAAACCGGCGAGGTGCTCTACGAGCTGCTGACGCCGGGCGAGGTCATCACCATCGCCAAGGGCGGCGACGGCGGTTTCGGCAACATGCGCTTCAAGAGCGCGATCAACCGCGCGCCGCGGCAGAAGACGCCGGGCTGGCCCGGCGAGGCCAAGAAGCTCAAGCTGGAATTGAAGGTGCTGGCCGACGTCGGCCTGCTCGGCATGCCCAACGCCGGCAAGTCGACCCTGATCTCCGCGATTTCCAACGCGCGGCCGAAGATCGCGGACTATCCCTTCACCACGCTGCACCCCAACCTCGGTGTGGTGCGGGTCGCGCCGGAGCAGAGCTTCGTGGTCGCCGACGTCCCTGGGCTGATCGAGGGCGCCTCCGAGGGCGCTGGCCTGGGCCACCAGTTCCTGCGCCACCTGCAGCGCACCCGCCTGTTGCTGCATCTCGTCGACATGGCGCCCTTCGACGACAGCGTCGATCCGGTTGCACAGGCCAAGGCCATCGTCAACGAGCTCAAGAAGTACGACACCGAGCTGTACGAGAAGCCGCGCTGGCTGGTGCTGAACAAGCTGGACATGGTGCCGCTCGAGGAGCGGGAAGCGCGGGTGAAGGATTTCGTCAAGCGCTTCAAGTACAAAGGCCCGGTGTTCGAGATTTCCGCGCTGACGCACGAAGGCTGCGACGCGCTGAAGAAGGCGATCTACCGCCACATCAAGTCGCAACAGGTGGCCGAGCAGCCCGACGTCTACGTCGACCCGCGCTTTTCCGGCGAAGCCGCGGAATGAGCGGCAAGAGCGCTTCCGCTGCGCTGCGCGATGCCCGGCGCATCGTGGTCAAGGTCGGCTCCAGCCTCGTCACCAACGACGGCAGGGGACTGGACGAAGGCGCGATCGGCGAGTGGTGCCGGCAGCTGGCGGCCCTGGCGCAGGACGGCCGCGAGGTCATCATGGTGTCGAGCGGCGCGATCGCCGAAGGCATGAAGCGCCTGGGCTGGGCGACGCGTCCGCACCAGGTCCATGAACTGCAGGCGGCCGCGGCCGTCGGCCAGATGGGCCTGGCGCAGATGTACGAAACCAAGCTTCGCGAGAACGGCCTCGGCTCGGCGCAGGTGCTGCTCACGCACGCCGACCTGGCCGATCGCGAGCGCTATCTCAACGCGCGTTCCACGCTGCTGACGCTGCTGCAGTTGCGCGTGATCCCGGTGATCAACGAGAACGACACGGTCGTCAACGACGAGATCAAGTTCGGCGACAACGACACCCTCGGGGCGCTGGTGGCGAACCTGGTGGAGGCGGACGCGCTGGTGATCCTGACCGACCAGAAGGGCCTGTTCAGCGCCGATCCGCGCAAGGACCCGAGCGCCACCTTCGTGCACGAAGCGCGCGCCGGGGACCCGGCGCTGGAGGCGATGGCGGGCGGCGCCGGCTCCAGCCTGGGCCGCGGCGGCATGATCACCAAGATCCTGGCGGCCAAGCGCGCGGCCGGTTCGGGCGCGTCCACGGTCATCGCGTGGGGCCGCGAACCCGATTGCCTGCTGCGCCTCACGCGCGGCGAAGCGATCGGCACGCTGCTGCTGGCGCCGACCCAGAAGAACCAGGCGCGCAAGCAGTGGATGGCGGACCACCTGCAGCTGCGCGGCGCCGTCACCGTGGACGAAGGCGCAGTGGCGAAGGTGCGCGACGAAGGCAAGAGCCTGCTGCCGATCGGCATGACGGCGGTGGAAGGCGACTTCTCGCGCGGCGACGTGATCGCCATCCGCGACCCGCGCGGCAGCGAGATCGCGCGTGGCCTGGCCAACTATGCGGCCGCCGAAGCGAGGCTGCTGTGCCGCAAGGCCTCGGGCGAGATCGAGCGCCTGCTGGGGTATGTCGCCGAACCGGAAATGGTCCACCGCACGAATCTCGTGGTGACACGCTGACAGCGCTGCGCCGACGAAGCCCGCGATCCGGGGCGTCGGGGACCTGGGCCTAGTTGTTCCAGAAGCGCCAGTTCACGCCGCCGCCGAGGTCGCGCACGATCTGCGCGACGGACTGGTTGGGCGCGTTGCCCAGGCATGCGCCGTTGCGCGCGATCACCAGGCTGTGGCGGGACGCCCGTGTCTCGTGCAGCGAGCGCCATGGGCCGTCCGGCACCGCCACCCAGCCGCTGTCCGGGTTGTGGCGCGCGTACACCCTGACCTCGCCTGTGCTGCAGTGGATGCCTTCGTAGATGGCATTGACCGTGCCGCTGGTGCTGGTGGCGACCACGACGTAGCGGACGATCCTGTCCTTGCCGATCGCGATCGAAGCGGGGTCGACACCGAAGCGCAGCGTGGCTTGGGGCAGCTCGATGCGCACCAGGCCGTCGGTGCGCAGTGGCGGCGGGGGTGGCGCGTCCGCCTCTTTCCAGTCCGGGTCTGCCGGCGCCAGCTGGGCCTGGGCGGCGCCGGCGAAGAGCGCCAGAACCAGAAGCCAGGAACTAGTTCGGGGCATGCTTGTCTTCCTGCTGGAGGGCCTTGAGCCCGGCTTGCGGGTCGGGCTCGAAGGTGGCGCCTGGCGGCAGCTCGAAGGCGCCGCCCGGCATCTGGTCGACGGCCTCGTTGCCGTCATGATCGCGCGAGCGCATGCCGCTTCGAAGATAGCGGTTGCGATGGTCGTGGCGCGGCAGGAAACGCGCCAGTTCGGTCAGCGCCATTTCGTAGACGCCACGCTTGAACTCCACGACGACGTCCAGCGGAACCCAGTACTCGTTCCAGCGCCAGGCGTCGAATTCCGGGTGGTTGGTGGCCCGCAGGTTCAGGTTCCAGTCGTGGCCCGTGAGCTGCAGCAGGTACCAGATCTGCTTCTGGCCCTTGTAGTGGCCGCGCGCGTCGCGGCGGATGTACCTGTCAGGCACCTCGTAGCGCAACCAGTCGCGGGTCCGGGCGATGATGCGCACATGCTCGGGCTGCAGGCCCACTTCCTCGTGCAGCTCGCGAAACATGGCCTGCTCCGGGGTCTCCCCCCGGTCGATGCCACCCTGCGGAAACTGCCAGCTGTGGGTGCGGATGCGCTTGCCCCAGAACACCTGGTTTTTCTGGTTGAGCAGGATGATGCCGACGTTGGGCCTGAAGCCGTCCCGGTCAAGCATAATCAAACCCCAATTTTTTAACTGAGTTCATTATGCACGCCGGTGCCCGCCGGGCAAGGGTCCGGGCGGCTGAAGGACGTGTTGCGCCCCCCCAATGAAAGCTTCCCAGTTCTTTATCTCCACCCTCAAGGAAGCACCCGCCGACGCCGAAGTGGTCAGCCACCAGCTGATGACGCGCGCCGGCATGATCAAGAAGCTAGGCGCCGGCATCTATAGCTACATGCCGATGGGCCTGCGCGTGATCCGCAAGATCGAGGCGATCGTTCGCCAGGAGATGAACCGCGCCGGCGCCGTCGAACTGCTGATGCCCGTGGTGCAGCCGGCTGAATTCTGGCAGGAGACCGGCCGCTGGGACAAGATGGGTCCCGAGCTGATGCGGGTCAAGGACAGGCACGACCGCGACTTCATCATCCAGCCGACCAGCGAGGAAGTGGTCACCGACATCGCCCGCCAGGAACTGCGCAGCTACAAGCAGCTGCCCAAGAATTTCTATCACATCCAGACCAAGTTCCGCGACGAGCGGCGGCCGCGGTTCGGCGTGATGCGCAGCCGCGAATTCATCATGAAGGACGCCTACAGCTTCGACCGCGACCTGGCGTCCGCCAAGGCCAGCTACCAGGCCATGGCCCAGGCCTACCGCGCCATCTTCGACCGCTTCGGCTTGCGTTACCGGGCCGTGGCGGCGGACAGCGGCACCATCGGCGGCGACCTGTCGGAAGAATTCCAGGTGATCGCGGCGACCGGCGAGGACGCGATCGTCTACAGCCCGCAGAGCGATTACGCCGCCAACATGGAAAAGGCCGAGGCGCTCGCGCCCGCCGGCCAGCGCAAGCCGGCCTCCCAGCCGATGACCAGGACGCCGACGCCGGGCAAGAGCACCTGCGCCGACGTCGCCGCCCTGCTCGAAGTGCCGCTGGCCACGACGGTCAAGTCGCTGGTGCTGGCGAGCGACCAGACCAACGAGCGCGGCGAAATCGTCAAGTCGCAGATCTGGCTGCTGCTGCTGCGCGGCGATCACGACATGAACGAGATCAAGGTCGGCAAGGTGCCCGGCCTCGACGCGGGCTTTCGCTTCGCCACGGTGGCCGAGATCGAGGAGCACTTCGGCACCAGGCCCGGCTACCTGGGCCCGATCGCGCTGAAGAAACCGGTGAAGATCGTGGCCGACCGCGAGGTTGCCGTGATGGGCGACTGGATCTGCGGCGCCAACGAGGAAGACTTCCACATCACCGGCGTGAACTGGGGCAGGGACCTGCCCGAGCCCGAGGCGGTGGCGGACCTGCGCAACGTCGTCGAGGGCGACCTGTCGCCCGACGGCAAGGGCCGCCTGGCGATCGAGCGCGGCATCGAGGTCGGCCACATCTTCGTGCTGGGCACGAAGTACAGCCAGGCCATGAACGCCACGTTCCTGGACGAAGCAGGCAAGCCGCAGTTCATGCAAATGGGCTGCTACGGCATCGGCGTCACCCGCCTGCCGGCGGCCGCCATCGAGCAGAACCACGACGAGCGCGGCATCATCTGGCCGGACGCGATCGCGCCGTTCACCGTCGTGATCTGCCCGATCGGGATGGACCGCAGCGCCGACGTGAAGGCCGCGGCGGAAAAGCTCCATGACCAGCTGGCAGCGGCCGGTGTCGACGCGATGCTGGACGACCGCGGCGAGCGGCCGGGCGCGATGTTCGCGGACTGGGAGTTGATCGGCGTGCCGCACCGCGTCGTCATCTCCGACCGCGGCCTGAAGGAAGGCCAGCTCGAATACCAGCATCGCCGCGACGCCGCGGCGACCAAGGTGCCCGCCGCCGGCGTGTTCGAATTCCTGCAAGGCCGCCTGAAGCCGTGATCTCGAGGAGGAAACTGCTGCTGGCAGGGCCGGGAGGCGTCGGTCTGCTCGCGCTGCCCGGGCTTGCCCGCGCGGGCGGGCAGCTCGAGGAGCCGCTGATGGACTCGGTGCGCACGGCCCTGAGTTCGGCTGTCGCCAATTCCGCGCCGCCGGTTCCGGAGTTCCGCGACACCGATGCGCGACTGGCCTACCTGCGCTGGCTGGGCGCGATGAGCACGCGGCTGCGCAAGCGCCAGACCGAATGGGTCGAGCGCAAGGAGTTCCTGCAGACCGTCTGGTACGAGAGCAAGCGCGCCGCGCTCGATCCCGGCCTGGTGCTCGGTCTGATCCAGGTGGAGAGCAACTTCCGCAAGTTCGCGCTCAGCCCGGTGGGGGCGCGCGGCTACATGCAGGTGATGCCGTTCTGGACCCGCGTCATCGGCGACGGCGACGCTGGCAAGCTGTTCCACATGCAGACCAACCTGCGCTTCGGCTGCGTCATCCTGCGCCACTACATCGAGCGCGAAAAGGGCGAGCTGTTCATGGCGCTCGGGCGCTACAACGGCAGTCGCGGCAAGCCGCAGTACCCCGACGCGGTGTTCGCGGCCAGCAGGGCCTGGGACTTCCACGACCTGCCGGCGACGGTGAAGCCGGCCGATCCGACCCGGCCGCTGGACAAGGCGCCCTCCGGTCCGAACTGAGCCGTGGCGGCGCGAAATCACTTCGCGCCGCCAAACCCGCGTTTCGTCGCAAAGCCGTGTCGCCGCGGGTGAGCGATTTCTAGAGTGGGGCTTCTTGCAACCAAGGAGCCCCGATGAAAGCCATCCCCCGCCACATGCTCGCCGCGATTTCGCTGCTGGCACTGGGTCCGGCCGCCCAAGCCTTCGACCTCACCGTCGAAGTCCTCAATGCCCGCTCCAGCCAGGGCACGATCGAAGCAGCCCTGTACGGCACCGACGCCGACTGGCTCAAGACTCCGCTGCAGGGCGAACGCAGCGCAGCCGCGGAGCGTGCCGTGGTCGTCTACCGGAACCTGCCGGCCGGCACTTACGCACTGGCCGTTTTCCACGACGAGAACGGCAATCGCAAGCTCGACACCAATATCGCCGGCATGCCGGTCGAGCGCTTCGGCTTCAGCCGCGACGCCCGGGGCCGCATGGGACCGCCGGCGTTCGCCGACTCGGCGATCGAGCTGCGCGAAGACACGGCGATCACCGTGAAGCTGCACTGAACGCAGGGAGCACAGCATGGATCGCCGCAATTTCAACCTGGCCCTGCTCGCCGCGGGCGCCAGCGCGGGCTTCGGGGCCCGCGCCGTCACGTCCGAAACGGACGCATTCTTCAGCGCCTTCGAAGCGCAGCGCGCCGGCCATCCGTGGACCCTGGGCTATGTCGGCCTGCAGGCCGACGCCGAGCCGATGCCGCTGACGCTGCGCGGCCGGATGCCGCGCGAGCTGCGTGGCGCTTTCTACCGCAATGGGCCGGCCCGCCACAGCCTGGCCGGGCAGCGCTATCACCACTGGTTCGACGGCGACGGCATGGTGCAGAAGTACACGCTGTCCGATCGCGGCATCGTGCACCAGGGCCGCTTCGTGCGGACCGACAAGTTCCTGGCCGACAGCGCCGCCGGCAGACCGGTCCGCGTGGCTTTCGGCACCAATCCGCCTGGGGCCGAAGCGCCAACGTCCGCCGACTCGATCAACGTCGCGAACACCAGCATGGTCCATCACGGGGGCGAATTGATGGCGCTGTGGGAAGGCGGCTCGGCCACGCGCATCGATCCGCAGACCCTGGCGACCGGCGGCCTGAAGACCTGGTCGCCCGAGTACGCGGGCATGGCCTTCTCGGCCCATCCCCGGATCGAGCCGGACGGAACGCTGTGGAATTTCGGCGTCACCGGCGCCCAGGGCCTGCTGTCGATCTACCGGGTCAGGGCTTCGGGCGAGCTGGCGGATGCGGTGACGCTGAAGGTGCCGGGGATCGGCATGGTCCACGACTTCGCGGTGACGCAGCGGCACCTGGTCTTCCTGGTGCCGCCGCTGGTGTTCGATCGCGACCGCGCCGCGGCCGGCGAGACCTTCCTGGCCAGCCACGTGTGGAAGCCGCAGCTGGGCCTGCGCGTGATGGTCCTGCCCAAGGACCGGCTCGACGCGCCGCAGTGGTTCGACTTGCCCCTGGGCTTTGTCTTCCACCTGGGGAACGCGTGTGAAGACGGCGGTGTCATCCGCCTGGACTACATCCGCTCCGTCAGCGCCTGGAACGCCACCAATGGTCTGGTGGAACTGATGAAGGGCCGCTACGCGCTGGAAAAATCGTCCGTTGCGCTGGTCGAGATCGACCTGAAGTCAGGGCAGGCCAGGCAAAGCGTCCTGGGCCACCAGGCGGAATTCCCGCGCATCGACCGGCGCGTGACGGCTCGCCCCTATGCGCACGTCTACACCGCGGCGCGAACCGGAAGCGGCGACAGGCCCGGCTACGACTCGGTCATGCGGCTCGATGTCACGACGGGAAAGGTCGACCGCTTTCAATACGGCCCCGATGTGATGGTGGAAGAGCATGTCTTCGTTCCATCCCGCACCGGCAGCGGCCGCGAGGGCGACGGCTGGCTGGTTGGAACCGCGCTGGACCTGCAGCGGCGCCAGATGCTGTTCTCCGTCTTCGACGCAAGGCGCCTGGGCGACGGCCCGGTCGCGCAAGGCGTGATGCCGCGGGTGATGCCCCTGGGCCTGCACGCAATCTTCGTGGCCGCGTGAGCGGCGACAGCCCGGGTGCGCTGCGCCGACCCTGGCCTACTGCACGAAGCCGATCCTGACCTTGGCAGCGCCGGCCTTGGGCAGGTCTTCGGGGGCGATGGCGTCGCGCTGGTCCAGCCGCGCGTTGCCGAAGCCCGTCATCAGCGCCCGGCGCATGTCGCGCGGGGCCATCTCGGCCAGCAGATCGAGCAGATCGTCGCAGGGCTCGGGCGAGAACACCTGGCCCCAGCCGTGCTCGCCGCGGATCGAGCGGTACAGGTTGCGGGCGATCTGGCGCGCCGCATCCAGCGACGGTGGCTCGATCTCGAACACGTTCATGCGGTTGAGGATGGGCTCGGGAATCGAACGCTCGTCGTTGGCGGTCATGATCCAGATCACCTGGCTGGCGTCGATCGCCACCTCGGCGTATTCGTCCATGAAGGAGCCGGCCGTGTCGTGCTCCAGCAGGCTGTAGAGGGAACCGAGCGGGTCGTACTGCGCATCCGCGGCGGCCTTGTCGATCTCGTCCACCACGATCACCGGGTTGGCGTACTGGCCTTCCACGAGGGCCTCGAACACCTTGCCGGGCTTGGCGCCCTTCCACTGCGAGGAAGCGCCCGAGAGCAGCCAGCCGGCCGTCATCGAACTCATGGGAACGAGGTTCATGCCGGTGCCCAGCAACTCCGCCAGCTTGCGCGCGAAATGGGTCTTGCCGATGCCCGGCGGGCCGAGCAGCAGCATCGGCGTCACCTCCAGGCCGTCGCAGCAATCCTGGGCCAGGGCGACGTGGCGCTTGACGTCGTCGAGCGCGTCGCTGAAGTTGGGAAGCTGCTCGTACAGGGCCGCCATGTCGGGCAGGCCGCTGGGCTTGACCTGGAAGCGCTCGGGACCGCGCTCCAGCATCCGCTCATAGGTGGTCCGCAGGTTCTCGTGGTCCTTGCCGGGCAGCTTGGCGAGCTTGCGCTCGACGTCGTGCGGCCTGAACACGTTGCGGAGATTCGCAATCGGCAACTTGAAGGAAGACGATTGCTGGGGAACGAGACTGCGAGATTCCATGGTCCACTCCTTCTTGCGACGGCCTCTGCTGTGATTTCAGCATAAGCCGTGCCAACCTGATCGGGAGTGAGAAGGAAAGCGCATGGGGATGTCAGCAATTGCCGACACGCTCCTGGCAGCCGGCGCAGGCGCCTGCCAACAAGGCCGGGGCGCGCTAACGCTTGCCGCCAGCCTGCGAAGGTGTCACGACTGCGTGGCGCCCAGGACCTGCTGCAGTTCGCCGCTCTGGTACATCTCCATCATGATGTCCGAGCC
>JAQGNJ010000206.1 GCA_028291885.1 Ramlibacter sp.
GACGTCGCGGTGATCGCAACAGCGCAGAGACCGCACAAAGGCTCCAAGGCCTACTACCGAGTCAACGTGAAGCACGGCATCAGCCGCGTGCGTTCCGGCGAGCGCCGCGGCCTGGAGATTCTCTTTCACGACTCGGCCGAGTCTCGCGCGTCATGACCCCGCAGCGCAGTTGGACGCTGATTGGCGCGGGCGGCAAGTCCTATGCGAGCGACGCGCCAGGCACGCTCGGTGGACACCGCCTGGGTAAGCTTTATGGCCGATTGGACTGCCGCGCCGCGGCGCTGGCCATCGGACGCGGCGGTTACATCACCCGGCGTGGAAAAGTGGTGGCCGGGCTGGTGCCTCCCGCGCATCAAGATGCGGACCTGAGCGCCCGTGATGCCATTGCCAAGCCATTCGCAAGCATGTGAGCCAAGGGCGGTTGAACAGCTGTCGGTATGTCGGCGGGGAGCACGACGTGCACATTCGCCCGATCCGCGCTTTCAATGACGGTGGAAACGTAGGGAACGATGTCCAGCGCACGGAAGCCCTTGTGAACGGCGACCTCGATGATCGCTGTCGCCGCAATAAATGGCAAATTTAGGGGAAACGGCACGACGCCGCTCAGTGCCTGCGCTAGACGGTCAGGCCTTGCGTACGCCTCGTTTGGGCGCTACCTGGAGGAACTCCCGTCGCTGGGCTCCGAGCCTGCCGCCGTCGATGTATTGGGCAAGAACGTCGATGTCCCGATCGGAAACGCCGGCATCTCTGAAGTGCTCCTTCCAGCCCTCCACGTGACCGGCGATTTCGCTCGCGATGCTTCGGGCAGCGGCGCCGTTCATGCCGAACGCGCGAGGCTGCGATAGCGCATTGTCAAGCGTGGAGTCGGCGCCCGCATCTCCGACCAGGATCGCCTGGTAGCCCAGGCCCTGAGCCGACGGCAGGACATCGAATGCCGGCGCAAGGCGGTAGGAGCCGTCGTCCTGCCGCAGCAAGGCATGGTTCTTCTCGTGATCATCTGTGTTGTCGATCAGGATATTGAAGGCCATCCGGCGAAAGAGCTGCTGCTGCTGCTGCGCGATTTCGGCGGCCGGGGCGATTCGACGCAGCAGTTGAGACAGTTGCGGATAGCCCAGCTCCTCGCCCGCGGCTCGCAGCGCGACGTTGGCGGACATCGCGTGCAGCCTGAAGGCCCCCACGCGGTCGAACCGGCGGATCGCCACGGCATGGCCCGTCGAAAGTTTCAGTGCTCGCGTCGGGGCGACATCGACGCCGCAAACCGCTGCGAGCGTCATCGTGGCGTGCTCCAGAAGTTCCATGTCCACGTCGTCCCCAGCGGAGAACTTGACAAGCCACGGCTCGCCGTCGATCGAGACCACCGATTTCGGCCGCGCGCCGCCCATCGAAACGCCCGGATGGATCAGGCGTCGCTGCAGTTCCGGCACCGGCTCATTGGCCAGAACTTTGCGCACGACCTCCGCGATGGCGTCCAGGCTTGCCAGGCCTGGCATGGGCGCCGAACGCCAGGGAACATAGGCTTGGGCGCTTTGGCTCACGCCCAGCGCCCCGTAGCGGTCGTCCCCGGCGAACAGCAGATACTCCAGGATCGACAGGCGCGGGGACTTTTCGAACTTGCGGATCACGCGTTCGCCCCAACGGTCCGGGCGAGCATCATCCACCGCGCCGGCTGCCGTGTCTTTGTCCCGCGGCACGAAAAGGTCCTGCGTGAGCGGCAGGTCCTCGCTCAGGGGAAAGCCCGAGGCAAGCCAGGCATTGCCGTACTGCACCGCGACCGCGCGGCCGCCACTGACCAGGCGCAGCTGGCCGACCGGGACCGGCTGGGCCGGATTGCCTAGCCACCAAACGTAAAGCGTGTCCTGCGGCTTGTAGATGTCGCCGTCAGCCATGGCCGCCCTCTCTTGGCCGGTAGCGCCGGTCCGCCGCCCGGATCTCCGCCTCGAGGGCGCCCAGGTCCTCCTTCGGATCTGCAACAGCGGCAAGGGCGTCCTGGCGATTGATCACCCACAGCGCCGTGGCGTACACGCCCATCGAAACGGTGGGATCCCCCTTTTCCATCTTCATCAGGGTCGGGATGGAGATCTGGAGTCTGGCCGACCAGTCCTTGAGTGATTCACGCCGCCGCTTGCGTGCCATGCTCAAGTCCGCTCCGAGCTTGCGCAGCGCAGCAGCGCTGGCGGGAGGCAGCGAGTGAATTGCGGCAGAGACTTGTGGCATCACTATAGTTTAACGAATTCTCTGTTTTGTTCAACTATAGTTAAACTATTCCTACGGCGCCCAGGCTGCCATGACCTCGTCGTCGGCCAGCTCAGAGGCGCACTCCAGCAGATGGCAAAATACCATTTATTCACAATTGTGGCATAATGGCTGCAGAGCTTCAGGAGCGCCCCATGATCGCCAACTTCCCCGAACTGGAGCAGCTGCGCCGCCGGACGGCTTCCGATGTGAAGAACAGGTGGCGCGAAGTCGTCCGCGGGGTGCGGGAGACTGGCAGCGTTGCCATTACCAACCACGCCGAGGTGGAACTCGTCCTGGTGGACGCCAACACCTACAGACAGCTCACCGAAGGCGCCGCTGCCCTGAAAGCGCGCGAGCGCTCCGTCCTCGACCAACTGGCCGCCGACTTCGCCAA
Source organism: Ramlibacter sp. (assembly GCA_028291885.1). Taxonomy (GTDB): domain Bacteria; phylum Pseudomonadota; class Gammaproteobacteria; order Burkholderiales; family Burkholderiaceae_C; genus Ramlibacter. The sequence goes on from JAQGNJ010000206.1 coordinate 2,630, forward strand.
GCGCCTGTCCGTGCTCCAGCAGCCCGATGCCGCGCGCAAGGTCGACGCCGTTTTTGCCAGCAGCGGCAAGCTGGCAAAAAGGCCGAAGGCCGGGGCCGGCTACTAGGCGGTGCGGCCTTTCATCCTGGTGCTCGCCGGCGTCAACGGCGCAGGCAAGAGCTCGGTGGCCGGATCCATCCTGCGAGGCCACGGCCTGGGCTGGTTCAACCCGGACACCTATGCCCGGGAGCTCGTGCGCGAGCTGGGCGCCGATGCCGCCGACGCGAACGCCCGCGCCTGGCAATACGGCAAGTCAACACTCGAAAGAGCAATCGCGGACGGCACCAACCACGTTTTCGAGACGACGCTCGGCGGAGAGACGATCACCGCGCTTCTGTCCAGGGCAGCTGCAACGCATGACGTGGTGATGCTGTACTGCGGGCTCGCATCGCCGGAAATGCACATCGCGCGCGTTGCGCTGCGCGTCGCGCACGGCGGGCACCACATCACCGAAGAAAAAATCCGCGAGCGGTGGAACACGTCCCGCCTGAACGTCATCAAGCTGTTGCCGTCCCTGGCGAGGCTGCAGGTGTTCGACAACAGCACGCAGGCGCAGCCGGGGGAGGACATTCCCGATCCCGTGCTGGTGCTGCACGTCGATCACGGGCGAGTTCTCGCTCCAGACGGAACCGAAGCGGCCGCGCTGCAGGCCGTCCCTGAATGGGCGCGCCCGGTGGTGGAGGCGGCCATGCGAGCTGCCGGGGCCTCGGGCTAGCGCGGGTCACCACGATGTGATCGGCATCTGGCCTTGTTCGATCTCGGTCATGTGGGTTCCAGGACATCTCGAAAGTCCCCCGGACAACGCGATTTCTTCTCTGGGAATCGCGTTTTTTTGTTGGGAACGCATGGCGGGAGAATTCCCGCGGAAAGCGCCGCTCTGCCGGCGGCTCGAAAACCGGGCCGCCCCTCGACGGACCGCCCAGCGAACTGCGAAAGGGCGCCTGCGCGCCCCGCCTCACTTGGCCGCTTGGATTTCGACCACGGTCAGCTTGCCGCCGTCGTCGATCGCCTTGAACTGGACCTTGTCGCCGGCCTTGGCCGTGTCCAAGACCGCGTCGTCCCTGACCGCGAACACCATCGTCATCGGCGGCATGTCGAGGTTTTTGATCTCGCCGTGCTTCAAGGTGATCTTCTTGGCGTCCTTGTCGATCTTGCGCACTTCGCCGTCCGTGAAAACCGCGGAGGAGGACACGCTCGCGCCGGCGCTTTGCGTCGCGAGAGCGGCGGCTTGCTGCGCCTGGGCTTGGCCGGCCAGCGAGAGCGCGATGGCGGACGCGGCGAGGATGGCGTGAAGTTTTGATTTCACGGGAATGCTCCTGGAGTGGGTTGATCGCGAGAGGATGGGCGCGGGGGCGGCGTTCACTTGCCCGCCTTGGCGACGTTGATCTTTCCGACCATGCCGGCCTGGTAGTGGCCCGCGATGAGGCAGGCGTAGTCGAACGCACCCGGCTGGTTGAAGGTCCACACGAGGGTCTCCTTCTTGCCAGAGGCGACGTGCGCCATATAGGGCTCGTCGTGCTCCATGGTCGGGAACCTGGCCATGAGCGCGGCGTGCTCGTCGAGCGTCTTCCTGTCGCCGATCACCATCTCATGCATCAGCTTGCCCTTGTTGGTGACGACGAAGCGGACGGTCTCGCCTTGCTTGACTTCGATGTTCGACGGCGTGAAGCGCATCTCGTCGGACATGGCGATCTCGATCGTTCGCTTGGCCGCCTTCGCATCGCCCGGGATGCCCCAGGGCTTCTGCTCCTTCTTGGCGGGCGCGTTCGCGTCTTTGTGGACCGCGCCTTCGTGGGCGAGCGCGGCGCCGGCTCCAAGCGCGAGAGCGCAGGATGCGGCCGCGGCGGCGATGGTTTGCTCGATGTTCATGTGAACTCCTTGGGTTGAATCAGTGGCCGGTGTGTCCGGAGGCGGGTTTGCGAATCTGGACTTCGACGTCCTTGCGCGGAGCGGCGACCGCAGGGCGCGCCGGCTCGGGCAGCTGTCCGGCAAACTCGTAGGCGACGGTGCCCTGGGGATGTTTGAACCAGCCGGGGTCCTTGTAGTCACCGCGCTTCTGGTCGCGCCGCACCTTCACCGTGGTGAACATGCCGCCCATCTCCAGGCCGCCGAAGGGGCCCTTGCCGCCCATCATCGGAGCGGTGTTGTCGGGGATCGGCATCTCCATCTCGCCCATGTCGGCCATGCCGCGCTCGCCCATGACCATGTAGTCGGGCACGAGCTTGCTGATCTTCTTGGCGACGTCCCGGTGGTCGATTCCGATCATCGTGGGCACGTCGTGTCCCATCGCGTTCATGGTGTGGTGCGACTTGTGGCAGTGAAAGGCCCAGTCGCCCTCCTCGTCGGCCAGAAACTCCACTTGGCGCATTTGCCCCACGGCCACGTCGGTCGTGACTTCATGCCAACGCGTCGACTTGGGTGTAGGCCCGCCGTCGGTGCCTGTGACCATGAACTCGTGCCCGTGGAGGTGGATCGGGTGATTGGTCATCGTCAAGTTGCCGAAGCGGATGCGGACCTTGTCGCCGCGCCTGACGTTCATCGAGTCGATGCCGGGGAAGATCCTGCTGTTGAACGTCCAGAGGTTGAAGTCCGTCATCGTCATGATCTTGGGCGTGTAGGCGCCCGGATCGATGTCGTAGGCGTTCAAGAGGAAGACGAAGTCGCGGTCGACCTCCTCGATCAGCGGATGCTTGACCTTGGGGTGCGTCACCCAGAAGCCCATCATCCCCATCGCCATCTGCGTCATCTCGTCCGCGTGCGGGTGATACATGAAGGTCCCGGGCCTGCGCGCCTCGAACTCGTAGACGAAGGTCTTGCCAGGCTGTATCGATCTCTGCGTGAGGCCCGAGACGCCATCCATTCCGTTGGGCAGGCGCTGCCCGTGCCAATGCACGCTCGTGTGCTCCGGCAGCTTGTTGGTCACGAAGATCCGCACGCGGTCGCCCTCG
>JAQGNJ010000215.1 GCA_028291885.1 Ramlibacter sp.
TTCGACGCCATCGGCAGCCGCAAGTGGCGGCGCACCTATCCCTTCCTGCGCCAGGCCCTGCTGCGGGTGCAATCGGCTGACGGCAACCTGGTGCGCGTGGAGGCGCCCGCGGGGCTGGCCTGGGCGGCGGGCCAGGCGAAGATGTACCGCGTGGCCGCGGTGCAGGACGTCCACCTGGGCGGCTTCACCATCGAGCAGCGCGCGGGCGACCGGAACATCGCCGAGGTCGCCCACAGGTACGAGAACCTGCTGCCCGATTACGCGGTGGACGGGATTTCGCTGAACTGGACGCAGGGCGTCACGATGGAGCGCATCGCCGTGGTCGCGGCCGGCCGGCACCCCGTATCGATCGAGAACAGCTACGGCTTCGCCTTGCGCGACTGCAGGCTGGACGGCGCCTGGAACAAGGGCGACGAAGGCAGCGGCTACCTGCGCATCGCGCGCAGCTACCGCGGCGTCGTCAGCGGCTGCGACGTGCGCAACATCCGCCACATCGCGCTGCAATGGAGTTCAGCATTCAACCGGCTGGAGAACATCTCGAGCGGGGTCGACGTCAACTTCCACGGCGGCTTCTCGCACCACAACCTGGCCACCGGCATCCGTTCCGCCGTGCCCGAACAGCACAAGTGGGGCGCCGTGTTCCGCACGCCGCCCGATGCCGGCTGGGCGCCGCCCGACGGGCCGGGCAACGAATTCACGGCGCAAGCGAGTAGAGCTCCTCAGGCCGCTCGGGCTTCACCGCAGCACTGATCTCGGTCAGCACCTCCAGCACGTCGAGCCGCGCGGCCAGGATCTCGCGCTGCTTCTCGTGCAGCAGCAGGGTCAGTTCCTCGACGTCCCGGTCCGGATTGCCCGGGATCGAGCTGACCGGAAAATCCAGCCGGTAGCAGGCCAGTTCGGCCTTGGTCCGCAGCATCCGGTTCTCCGCCTGCAGCAACCGCATGTCGTTCTGCTTCAGGCGCAGCCGGTCGGCCAAGAGCACCAGTTTCTGTTGCAGGCTGGTCCGGATCGACTGCTGCTGTTCCAGGTACGCCGCGCGGGCAGCCTGCTCGACATCCTTGACGGCGCCGTCGTGGCCCAGCGGAACGCGGATGCGCACGCCGGCGACGTTGCGCGGCCCGCGCTCGAATTCCTTGGAGCGCTCCAGGTAGAGCCGCAGCGACAGGTTGTCTTCGAGCGTCGGCAGGTAGTCGCTGCGGGCGGCGAGCAGCCCCTGCAGCTGGTAGTGGGGAGAGCGGGAGACGGCGCGGTCCACCAGCTCGTCGTTCGGCCGCAGGACCACCGATTCGATCCGGTTGATCAGCTCCTGGGCCTGCGGATAAACGAGCACGTCGGTCGAACCCGCGTAATGCGCCCGCCGCAGCGCCGCGCGCTCCGCCTTGTATTCGATCTCCGCCAGTTCGGCCCGGGTGGTGCGGCCGGCCGCCAGCTCCTGGCGCCTGCGCTCCAGCACCGGCCGGATGGCGGCGGCTTCGCGCTCGTAGAGCAACGCGAGCAGCCGGTTGCGCATCTGGTCGACGGCCAGCAACTGCTCCTGCAGTTGCCGCTGCTCCGCGTCGCGCAGCAGCTGCAGGTACTGCGCCTTGCCATCGAGCCTGGCGCGGTCCAGGCGCTTGCGCGCTTCGTCGCGGCCCTGGTTGTACAGCTCCCATTCCAGGCCGAAGGCGTAGCGGCCCTGGCCCTCGGTCGAGACGTCGGACAGCCCGGACACATACAGGCCGCTGAAGGGCGCCAGGCCGTCCAGGCGCGCGAAGTAGTCGTCGCGCTGTTGCTGCATCCGCGCAGCCAGCGCCTCGTTGGCGCCGCCACCGGCAGCCGAGGACTTCAGCGGTGGCACCTGCTGGCTGGTGAGGACGGCGCCCGTCATGCTGGTGCACAGGCTGTTGGCCAGCCGCAGGCGCACCGGTTGCGGCTGCGACTGCGCTTGCGGCCGCGGCTGCGGATACGCCGGAAGCGCGACCGCGACCGTGAGGCTGGCAAGCGCCAGACGGCGCAGGGCGAGGGCTTGGAAACGCTGGTTTTTTAGTCGCATGGTCGCCGTTTCGGACAAAAAAAGACCGAAGGCGCACCGGCGAGATCTCGCCGGCACGGCCCTCAGCTCCTGCTCAAATTCTAAGCGGCGGTCCGGAAAAAAGGGGCCGCTCGCGGGCGCTTGCGCCGCGTCCGGCCGATTTCTCAGGCGTTCTTCACGGTTCGCCGCTGCAGCGCGTCGAACGAGACCAGCTCGCCGGCCAGCGCGCTGGCCATCACGGTCGGCGCGCTGGCGAGCCACACCTGGCCCGGGCCCGAGCGGCCGGCGAAGTTGCGGTTGATCGCGCTCACCGTGACCTGCGCAGCGTCGGTCGACGAGCCCGGCCCGCAGTTGGCGCAGGCGCCGCAGGAAGGCTGGAGGATGCGCGCGCCGACGGCGGCGAAGGTGCGGTCGTAACCCTGCGCGACGCAGTAGTCGCGCACCGCGGTCGTGCCGTACTGCAGGAACAGCGAGACGTTGTCCGGCACCCGCAATCCGTGATCGAGCGCCCAGGACAGCACCTCGTGGTAGTGGTCGAAGTCCTCGCGCTTGCCGGCCGTGCAGGAGCCGCCGTAAGCGATGTCCACCTTGACCGGCGCCGCGAGTTCGTCCAGGGGGAGGCCGTTGCCCGGGTCGCCCGGCGCCGCGACCATCGGGACGAGCGCGCCGCAGTCGACGGTGAATACTTGCGCATAGGTCGCGCCGGCGTCGCTGGCCATCCACGGCTCGACGACGAAGGCGATGCCGCGGCGTTCGCGCAGGAAGCGGACGGTCTCCGCGTCGGGGGCGACGATGCCTGTGAGCCCGCCCAGTTCGGCCGTCATGTTGGTGAGCGTCGCGCGCTCGTCGGTGGACATGCCGCCCACCGCGTCGCCGGTGAACTCGAAGACCTTGCCGACGCCGGCGCCCGCGCGGATCGCCGGCAGCGCCAGCAGGTGCAGGACGATGTCCTTGGCCGTGACGCCGGCGGGCACGGGACCTCGCAGTTCCACCCGCAGCATCCGGGGCATGGTCATGCGCACGGCGCCGGTGACGAAGGCGTTCGCCATGTCGGTGGTGCCGACGCCGAAGGCGACGCAACCCAGCGCGCCGCTGTGCGGCGTGTGCGAGTCGGTGCCGACCACGACCTGGCCGGGCAACGCATAGTGCTCCGCCATCATCGCGTGCGAGATGCCTGCGCTGTCGTTTCCGCCGCCGGCCAGCGCTTCCTCGTCCGTCGGCGTGCGGTGCATGCGCAGGCCGAAGCGCGCGGCGAAGTCGCGCTGCGCCTGGCACATGGCGCGCATGTTCGGGACCAGGCCGGCGCGCAGGTGGGCGGGGCTTTCGTCCATGTACGAGGTGTGGTCCTCGAACACCACGATGGAGTCCGGCTCGCGCAGCTTCAGCGCATCGCCGAAGCTGGCGTGGAGCATGTGCGCCGCCATCCCGGTGTAGTACTCGTGGGTGAAGCGCCAGTCGGCCCGCACGAAGGCGCCTTCGCCCGGCCCCGGGTGGGTGGCCGTGACCGGCGTCGCGAGCGCGTGGCGGCGCACGATTTTCTCGAACAGCGTGAGCGGGCGTTCGGCCTGCCCGTCGCCCGCGGCCTGCGCTGCGCTCAGGTGCAGCTGGCCGAAGCGCAGCAGGCCGCCGCTGCGCAGGATGGCCGCGGCCAGCGGATCGCGGTCCTCGAGCAGTTCCTCGACGCCGATCGCCTCGCCGCGTTCGATGCGGTCCACCAGCCCCAGATCCGTGGAGGTGAAGAGGCCGATGTTGTCGGCGTTCTGGCGGTAGATGCGCTCGAAGCTTTGCGCGATCACCAGCCGGATACCGGCCAGCTTCTCGGCGGCGGGGCTGTGCTCGCGCGACGAGCCCTTGCCGTAGCGGCCGCCGGCGACCGTCACCTGGAAGCCGCCGGCCTGGACGGCGCCCGCGGCGATCGGCTTCTGGCCGGCGGCCTGCAGGCCGGTGTAGGGGAAGCGGGCGAGCCGGTCGTCGTAGTGCGACATGATGGCCACCGGCGTGATCTCGTCGGTGGAGACGTCGTCGCGCAGCGTGCCGGCCTGCGCCCGAGTGAGCCGGCGCCCGGCCATCTGTTCGCGCATCAGCGCCGCGTCGGTGCAGAGAAACAGCAGGCGCGGCGCAACGCCGGGCGGCAGGTCGAAAAGGTTTGTCGTCATTGGGTGTCCGGCTGGGCCAGGTGGTCGGCCAGCAGTTGCGCCGCCGGCGAAAGCGCCTTGGCGTCGCGAAAGCAGATGATGAAGCGCCGCCGGGCCCAGGGTTCGGCCAAGGGGATCAGCCTGAGCCCCCAGGCGTCGGCATGCACTGCGGCGACTTCGCGCGGCACCAGGCTGATCGCCAGTCCGGCGCGGACGACGCGAAGCGCCGCCTCGAAATTGCTGACGATCACCCGGTAGTTCACCGAGCGGCCGATGCGGGCCGCCGCGCGCTGCAGCATCACCTGCACCGCGCTGCTGACCGGCAGGCTGACGTGGTCGTAGTCCAGGGTCTGTTCGAAGCGAAGGCTGGCGCTGGCCGCCAGCGGATGGTCCGGCGGCACGACCATGCACAGGTGGTCGCTGCGGTAGCGGCGGTGCTGCAGGTTGCCGATGTCGGCGGCGTCCCAGCAGACGCCCAGCGACGCCGTTCCATCGCGCACGCCGCGCACCACTTCCGGGCTGATGCGCTCTTCCATGTCGACCTGGATGCTGCGGTGCCCCGGGATCTTCAGGAAGGCGGCGACGTCGTCGGCCAGCGATTCGGCCATCGCCGACGCCGAGGCCAGGATCCGCACCTGGCCGCGCAGGCCGCAGGCGAAGGCCTGCATGTCGCGCTCGATGCGGCCCGCGCCGGCGAGCATGCCGCGCGCGTGCTCGAGCAGGCTCTGGCCGGCCGGCGTGGGCGTGACGCCATGGCGCTTGCGCACCAGCAGCGGCGTGCCGACAGCCGCTTCCAGCTGCGCCAGCCGCTTGCTGATGGCCGAGCCGACGATGCTCGACTTCTCGCCGGCGCGCGCGATGTTCCCCGCGTCGCAGACGGCGACGAACAGGCGCAGGGTGGTGAGGTCGAGGTCGCGCATGGCGCCGGAGTCAAGATATTCCAGTTTGGAAGTGCGGGGCTTCCGAAATATGCGAGCCGTGTCGTTTCGGAAATTCTAAACTCAGGCCTCAACACGTAGGCTGGGGTCGTACCCCAGCCTACCCCCACACCGGAGACAAGACATGAGTGCATCGACAGCCGCCTTGCCGCGGCGCGTGACCATCCGCGAGGTCGGCCTGCGCGACGGCCTGCAAAGCATCTCTCGCGTGATGCCGACAGAACAGAAGATCGAGTGGCTGCGCGGCGCGTATGAAGCCGGCCAGCGCGAGATCGAGGTCAGCTCCTTCGTGCCGCCGCGGCTGCTGCCGCAGCTGGCCGACGCGGGCGAGGTCCTGGCCTTTGCGATGACGCTGCCGGGCCTGGTCGCCTCGGTGCTCGTGCCCAACCTGAAGGGCGCCGAGCGCGCGATCGATGCCGGCGCGCCGCTGATGCTGCTGCCGCTGTCGGCCAGCCACGCCCACAGCCTGGCGAATCTGCGCAAGACACCGGACGAGGTCGTCGCCGAGATCGGCCGCATCCGCGCCGCGCGCGACGCCGCCGGCTCGCGCACGCTGATCGAGGTCGGCATCAGCACGGCCTTCGGCTGCACGATCCAGGGCAAGGTGGAGCACTCCGAGGTGCTGCGCCTGGTGAAGGCCGTGCTCGACGCCGGCGTCGACCGGGTCGGGCTGGCCGACACGGTGGGCTATGCCGATCCCGGCATGGTGCGCCAGCTGTTCGAGCTGGTGTTGCCGGTCGCCGGCGACCGGCTCAACTGCGGCCACTTCCACGATACGCGCGGCATGGGCCTGGCCAACGTCTACGCGGCGCTGGAGCTGGGCATCTCGCGCTTCGACGCCTGCCTGGGCGGCATCGGCGGCTGCCCGCATGCGCCGGGCGCCAGCGGCAACGTCGCGACCGAGGACCTCGCCTACATGCTCGCCAGCATGGGCATCGAGACCGGCCAGGACTTCGACAAGCTGATCGCCTTGCGCGGCAAGCTCGCCGGGTGGCTGGAAGGCGAGACCCTGCACGGTTCGCTCTGGCGCGCCGGCCTGCCCAAGACCATGCTGCCCGAAGCGGCGACGGCCTGAGACCACCGACCAAGACCTTCCATGACTGCTCCTGCAAACAGCACCGCGCCGCAACCTCTCACCGGCCTGCGCGTGATCGAATTCACCCACATGGTGATGGGCCCCACCTGCGGCATGGTGCTCGCGGACATGGGCGCCGAAGTGATCAAGATCGAGCCGGTCGACGGCGACCGGACGCGCCGCCTGCTCGGCGCCGGCTCGGGCTTCTTCCCGATGTTCAACCGCAACAAGAAGAGCATCGGCGTCGACCTGCACAGCGAGCAGGGCGCCGAGGTGGCGCGCAAGCTGTGTGCGACGGCCGACGTGGTCGCCGAGAACTTCAAGCCGGGGACGATGGAGAAGTACGGCCTGGACTACGCGTCCCTGTCGAAGACGAATCCGCGCCTGATCTACGTCAGTCACAAGGGCTTCCTGCCCGGCCCGTACGACCACCGGACGGCGCTGGATGAAGTCGTGCAGATGATGGGCGGCCTGGCCTACATGACGGGCCGCCCCGGCGACCCGCTGCGCGCCGGGACCAGCGTCAACGACATCATGGGCGGCCTGTTCGGCGCCATCGGCGCGCTCGGTGCGCTGATCCAGCGCGGCATCAGCGGCAAGGGCATGGAAGTGCAGTCGGCCCTCTACGAGAACAACGTTTTCCTCATGGGCCAGCACATGCTGCAGTACGCGATGACGGGCAAGCACCCGGCGCCGATGCCGGCGCGCGACAACCCCTGGGCCGTCTACGACGTGTTCACGGTCAAGGACGGCGAGCAGATCTTCCTGGCGGCGGTCAGCGACGCGCAATGGTCGACGTTCTGCGATGCGCTGGGCTTCGCCGACCTCAAGGCCGAGCCCGAACTCGCCACCAACAACCTGCGCGTGGTCCAGCGGCCCCGGCTGCTGGCGGCGCTGCGCGAGCGGCTGGCCCATCGCAGTGCGGCGGAACTGGCATCGGCAATGGAGCAGGCCGGCCTGCCGTTCGCGCCGATCCGCCGTCCGGAAGACCTGCTCGACGACGAACACCTGCTGGCCACCGGCGGCCTGGCGGACGTGAAGCTGCCCGATGGCCCCAAGGCGGGCCAGACGGTCAAGACCACGCTGTTCCCGATCACGATGGACGGCCAGCGGCTGGGCGTGCGGCTCGATCCGCCGCGTCTGGGCGAGCACAGCCGCGAGCTGCTGGCCAGCGCCGGCTTCGCGCCGCAAGAGGTCGACGCGCTGCTGGCAAAATCCGTGGTTGCCTGAGGGCGTCGCCCATCCATCCTGGAAACACCATGAAAACCCATACCCAACCCTTCTCCCGCCGTGACGTGCTGAGAGCCGGCGCCGCCGCGGCCGCCGTCGTCGGCCTGCCGCGCATCGCCGCCGCGCAAGGCGGCACCGTCCGTTTCATTCTTCCGAACGCCACCGGCTCGGGCGTCGACGCGATCACCCGCGCGGCCCAGCAGGCGCTGGGCAAGGCGCTGAACGCCTCGGTCGTGGTGGAAAACCAGCCTGGCGCCGGCGGCATCGTCGGCCTGCAGACGCTGGCGCGCTCGGCGCCCGACGGCAACACGCTCGCCGTCGTTTCCAACAACGTCGTGATCTTCCCCAGCGTGATCAAGTCGCTGCCCTTCGACATGCCGGGCGACTTCACCCCGATCGCCGTCCTCGGCGCCACGCCGATGGTGCTGGTGGTCAACCCCAAGGTGCCGGCCACCAACGCCAAGGAATTCATCGCCCTGCTCAAGAGCAAGCCGGGCCAGCTGAACTTCGCCTCCGGCGGCAACGGCACCATCCTGCACCTGGCGACCGAGCTGCTCCTGGAAGAGGCCGGCGTCACCGCCAAGCACATCCCCTACAAGGGCGTCGGCCCCATGGTCACCGACATGATCGGCGGCCAGGTGGAATTCGGCACCGCGGCCCTGCCCAGCGTGCAGGCGCACATCAAGAGCGGCGCGCTGCGCGCGATCGGGACGCTGACGGCGCACCGCGTTCCGGCCGCCCCGGAGATCCCGACCTTTGCCGAGCAGGGCCTGCACAACTTCACGGTCGAGGCCTGGTTCGCGGTGATCGGCCCCAAGGGCATGAGCCCGGCGAACGTGAAGAAGGCGCACGACGCGGTGGTCGCCGCCTTCGCCGATCCCGCCGTCAAGGAATCCATGGCCAAGCAGGGCAACACCATCAACATCAGCACGTCCGAGCAGGCGCAGGCGGCGTTCCGCCGCGAGCTTGCCAAGTACGCGGCGCTGGTCAAGAAGGTCGGGCTCGAGCCGCAGTAAGCGGCGCGACTGGTGCCGCGGTGCGCGGCGGCCTAGACTGGCGGTCTCATTCAGGAGACCGCCATGTACCAGTCCGATCTCATGCAGGGCCAGCGCATCCTGGTCACCGGTGGCGGCACCGGGCTTGGCCAGGCAATGGCCGAAAACTTCCTCGCGCTGGGCGCCGACATCGCGATCTGCGGCCGCCGCAAGTCCGTCTGCGACGAGACCGCCGAGGCCTGGCGCGCGAAATTTCCGCAGCGCCGCATCGACACCTTCGGCGTCGACATCCGCATCGCGCAGAACGTCCAGGAGATGGTCGAGGCGCTGTGGCAAAGCGGCGGCCTGACGGGCCTGGTCAACAACGCGGCGGGCAATTTCATCGCCCCGACCGAGTCCCTGTCGCCGCGAGCCTTCGACGCGATCGCCAACATCGTTTTCCACGGCACGTTCTACGTGACGCAGGCCGTCGGCAAGCGCTGGGTCGCGCAGGCCAAGGCCGGCGACTGGCAGCCCGGACAGCCATACCGCAACGTCATGAGCATCATCGTGACCTGGGTGGACAACGGCTCGCCCTATGTCGTGCCGTCGGCGATGAGCAAGGCCGGCGTCGAGGTGATGACCAAGTCGCTGGCGGTCGAGTGGGCGCGCTTCGGCGTGCGGCTGAATGCCGTCGCCCCGGGCGAGATCCCGACCGAGGGCATGAGCAAGCGGCTGAACCCGGGCGAGGAGCCCGGCGCCCGCAGCAAGGCCGGCAACCCGATGGCCCGCGCGGGCAACATGAGCGAGCTGCAGAATCTCTCCGCCTTCCTGATGGCGCCGGGCCAGTGCGACTGGCTCACCGGCCAGAGCATCACGATGGATGGCGGCAACGCGATGGCCACCGGCGGCAATTTCTACGCCCTGCGAAGCTGGAGCGACAGGGACTGGCAGCAGGCGCGCGAGCGCATCGAGGCGCAGAACGCGAAGGACAAGACCCAGCGCTGACGCTTTGGCGCGTCAGGCCGTGCGGATCACCGTGATGTGCTCGGTCCCGCTTTCCGGCAACCAGATTTCGCCAGGCCGGCCGAGGATCTGGCGCACGTTGGCGCCGTCGCGCGCAAAGGCGTGGCGCTCGAACTTCTCGCTGCGCGGATCGAACGAGAACATCGCGTTGCCGCCCCAGTCGGAAACCCATGGGATGTCGCGCTCGTCGACGTAGACGGCGTAGGCGCGCGGCGAGTTGCCGGGCAGCTTCCACTGCCGCCAGCTCCTGGCCTGCGGGTCGTACAGCGACAGGTTGCCGCTGTTCCATTCGCTGACCCAGATCCGGCCCTTGCTGTCGCTCCAGACCCGGCGCGCGCCCTGGTTGCGGGTCGGCGGATCGACGATCTGCGATTCGCCGGTCGCCAGGTCGATCTTCGCGATGAACGACTGCGCCAGCGAGCAGTACCAGATGTCGCCCGCCGGCGTCGCGCAGATGCCGTAGGGGCCATGGCCGCGCGGCGACTGCCTGGCCGTCACCTGGCCGGTCTTCACGGCCAGCTTGCCGACGACGCCGTTCTGGCCGGTGAACCACAGGTCGCCGTTGCCGTCGAAGGCGCACGTGTTGAGATTCGCCCGCGCCGACCCCGGGGGCAGCGGGTAGACCTTGACGGCGCGGTCGGGCCAGCCGACCCGCACGATGGCGTTCTGGCCGCCGTCGGTGATCCACGCCGCCTTGTCCGGACCCTGGATCACGCCGTGCGGCGACGAGCCCTGGCCCAGCGCGATCAGCTCCGTGCGTCCGCTGCCCGGGTCGAACCAGCCCAGGTGGCCGCTGGCCTGGGCGGTGAACCAGACGCCGCGGTCCGGCGCGGGCGCCACGTCGTGGATGCCGGTGCGGTTCGGCGTGGCCAGGGGCCAGGATTGCATCCGTCCGGCCTGGGCCATGGCGGCCCCGGGTGCAAGCGGGACCAGCGTGCCGCCAGCCATGACGCGCAGGGCGCCGCGTCGGGAAATCAGGGACATGGGCGGCCTCAGTCGCAGTCTTCGATCACCAGCGGCCGGTAGCGGGTGGCGTAGGAAAACGGCAGGGTATGGACCACGTCCATCACCTGTTCGGAGTCCTGGCGGGTCGGCGCGTGGATCATCACCGCGAATTCGCCTTGCCTGGCGCGCCGCTCGTACTCGCGGACGGTGGCGGCTTCGGTGCCGATCGAAGGCAGCGTGTCCGTGTCGTGGCTGACGGTCGTGCCGATCTGCTCGAGGATGGTGGCGGGCGGCACCAGCATCACGTCGTGGCCGCGGTAGCCGCTGCTTTCCAGCTCGTGGTCCAGCCGTTCGGCGTCTTCGAGCCGCGGCATCATCACGAACAGGTAGCCCGTGGGATAGAACACGCCGCGCATGGTGAGCATGCGCGCCTGCATTGCAAATTGCCTCATGTCAGCTCCTCGGATCCGGGGCGGGTCCGGCACCAATGTAGGAGCTGGCCGCGGCGCGGGCAAGATTCAGACCTCTGGCATTGGGGGCATTGCCGCGCACCAGCGGCCGCGGCCCCCGGTGGCGCTTACTCGCCCCAGACTTCCTGCGCGGTCTCGATCACCAGGCGCAGCTTGCTGCGCTGCGCTTCGACGGCGATGTTGTTGCCGTGGACCGTGCTGGAGAAGCCGCACTGGGGCGACAGGGCCAGCTGGTCCAGCGGCGCGTAGCGCGCTGCCGCCTCGATGCGGCGCTTCAGGTCGTCCTTGCTCTCCATCTCGCCGAACTTGGTCGTGACCAGGCCGAGCACCACGGTCTTGCCCTTGGGCAGGTAGCGCAGCGGCTTGAAGTCGCCCGAGCGGTCGTCGTCGTACTCGAGGAAGTAGGCGTCCAGGTCCATTTCCTTGAGCAGGGCCTCGGCCACCGGCTCGTAGTTGCCGGCGGCGGCGTGCGTGCTCTTGAAGTTGCCGCGGCACAGGTGCATCGCCAGCGTCATGCCGGCGGGCTTTTGCGCGACCACCTTGTTGACGAACTGCGCATAGCGGTGCGGCAGCTCGTTGGGGTCGTCGCCGCGCTGGCGGGCGGCTTCGCGCATCTTCTCGTCGCACAGGTAGGCCAGGTTGGTGTCGTCCATCTGCACGTAGGTGCAGCCGGCGGCGGCCAGCGAGCGCAGCTCGTCGCCGTAAGCCTTGGCGACGTCGTCGTAGAACGCCGGGTCGAGCTCGGGATAGGCCTGCTTGCTGATGCCGGCGCGGCCGCCGCGGAAGTGCAGCATGGTGGGCGAGGGGATGGTCACCTTGGGCGTGTTGCCGGCGGCAACCTGGCTCTTGAGGTACTCGAAGTCGGCCAGCTGGATGTCCTTGGCGTGGCGGACCTTGTCGATCACGCGGATCACCGGCGGCGCCAGTTCCTCGGTGCCGTCGGGCTTGCGGATGGTGACCGGGATGTCGGTCTTGACGCCGCCGAGCTGCTCGAGGAAGTCGATGTGGAAATAGGTGCGGCGGAACTCGCCGTCCGTGATGCTCTTGAGGCCCACGTCCTGCTGGAACTTCACGATTTCGGTGATCGCCTTGTCTTCGACCGTGCGCAGCTGCTCGGGCGTGATCTGGCCCTTGGCCTTCTGCTCGCGGGCCTCGAGCAGGTACTTGGGACGAAGGAAGCTGCCGACGTGGTCGTAGCGCGCTGGGAGTTGGGTCATGGGAAAGCTCCGGGATTTGCGATAACAGGCCCGCATGTTAGGCGATCTCGGGTTTGCCCTTTCCAGGCCACCGGCCGCCGGCCGCGCGCCATCAGGTACATTCCCGTCTGGCCCGCCCAGAGGAACACCGGATCAGCCGGGCATACCTGTGGTCCGGCTATAGAAAACGCCAATACCTGCTAGACCGCAGCCATGCTTTGATTCCGTTCGCCTTCGCCCGAGAATCCCGCAGGCCGCGTGGCGCGGGCCGGCCGCGCGAACAACATCCTTTTTGGAGACATCCATGCAAAAGAGAACCATCCTCCAGGCCGCGATCGCTGCCAGCCTGCTGGCCGGGGCCGGCCTGTCCGTGGCCCAGGACAACACCCCCTTCAAGATCGGCCTGATCGTTCCGATGACGGGCCC
>JAQGNJ010000219.1 GCA_028291885.1 Ramlibacter sp.
CGCAGGCCGATTCGCGCCTGACGACGCAGATGAAGTCGGTGGGCGAGGTGATGGCCATGGGCCGCACCTTCCAGGAATCGATCCAGAAGGCCCTGCGCGGTCAGGACGTGGGCGTCGACGGCCTGAAGGAACAAACGCAGGACCGCGAGGTGCTGGAAAAGGAACTGGGCGCGCCCGGTCCCGAGCGCATCTGGTATGTGGGCGACGCTTTCGCCATGGGCCAGTCGGTCGACGAGGTCTACGACCTGACGAAGATCGACAAGTGGTTCCTGGTGCAGATCGAGGAGATCGTGAAGATCGAGCTCGAGCTGGAAACCATGACGCTGGACCAGGTCGACAAGAAGACGCTGCTGCTGCTCAAGAAGAAGGGCTTCTCGGACCGGCGCCTGGCCCGGCAGTTGAAGACCACCGACAAGGTGATCCGTGAAAAGCGCCGCGCCCTGGGCGTGCGTCCGGTCTACAAGCGGGTGGACACCTGCGCCGCGGAATTCTCGACCAACACGGCCTACATGTACTCGACCTACGAGGACGAGTGCGAGGCCGAGCCGACCGACCGCAAGAAGATCATGGTGCTGGGCGGCGGCCCGAACCGGATCGGCCAGGGCATCGAGTTCGACTATTGCTGCGTCCATGCGGCCCTGGCACTGCGCGAGGACGGCTACGAGACCATCATGGTCAACTGCAATCCCGAAACCGTGTCGACCGACTACGACACCTCGGACCGCCTGTACTTCGAGCCCGTCACGCTGGAAGACGTGCTGGAGATCGTGGACAAGGAAAAGCCGCTGGGCGTGATCGTCCAGTACGGCGGCCAGACGCCGCTCAAGCTCGCGCTGGACCTCGAGGCCGAAGGCGTGCCCATCATCGGCACCTCGCCGGACATGATCGACGCCGCCGAAGACCGCGAGCGCTTCCAGAAGCTGCTGCACGAGCTGGGCCTGCGCCAGCCGCCCAATGCCACGGCCCGCACCGAGGCCGAGGCGCTGGAAAAGGCTTCGGCGCTGGGCTATCCGCTGGTCGTGCGTCCCAGCTACGTACTGGGGGGCAGGGCGATGGAGATCGTCCACGAGCAGCGCGACCTCGAGCGCTACATGCGCGAGGCCGTCAAGGTGTCGCACGATTCGCCGGTGCTGCTGGACCGCTTCCTGAACGACGCGATCGAATGCGACGTCGACTGCATTTCCGACGGCACGGCCACCTTCATCGGCGGCGTGATGGAGCACATCGAACAGGCCGGAGTGCACTCGGGCGACTCGGCCTGCTCGCTGCCGCCGTATTCGCTGGCAAAGGAAACCATCGACGAGATGAAGCGCCAGACCGCGGCCATGGCCAGGGGCCTGAGCGTGGTCGGCCTGATGAACGTGCAGTTCGCGATCCAGGAGAAGGACGGCAAGGACGTGATCTTCGTGCTGGAGGTCAATCCCCGCGCCTCGCGCACCGTGCCCTATGTGTCCAAGGCGACGGGCATCCAGCTGGCCAAGGTGGCGGCGCGCTGCATGGTCGGCCAGTCGCTCGCTTCCCAGGGCGTGACCAAGGAAGTGCATCCGCCCTACTTCAGCGTCAAGGAAGCGGTGTTCCCCTTCGTCAAGTTCCCGGGCGTGGACACCATCCTGGGCCCGGAGATGAAGTCCACCGGCGAGGTGATGGGCGTGGGCAAGACCTTCGGCGAAGCCTTCGTCAAGAGCCAGCTGGGCGCCGGCACCAGGCTGCCGCGGCCGACCGACGCGGTCAAGAAGGTGTTCCTCAGCGTCAAGAACAACGACAAGCCGCGCGCCGTGGAAGTGGCGCGGCAGCTGGCGGACATGGGCTTCGACCTGGTGGCGACCAAGGGCACGTTCGCGGCGATCACCGCCGCCGGCATCCGCTGCGTGATGGTCAACAAGGTCACCGAGGGCCGGCCGCACATCGTCGACATGATCAAGAACAACGAGATCGCCCTCGTGATCAACACCGTGGAGGAGCGCCGCAACGCGATCACCGATTCGCGCCAGATCCGCACTTCGGCGCTGCTGGCCCGTGTCACCACCTTCACCACCATCTTCGGGGCGGAAGCGGCGGTGGAAGGCATGAAGCACATGGACAACCTGGGCGTGATCTCGGTCCAGGAGTTGCACGCGCAGCTCGCCGGCGCCTGAGGCGCACGCGAGGGGAGGGGAGTTTCCCGGAATTGCCGCGGACCCGCGGGCGCAGTAGATTGCATGTCCACCTCAAGGAGACATGCATGGCTGACACCTACGTCCTGGTCCACGGCGCCTGGCACACCGGCGAGTTGCTCGAGCCGGTTGCGCGCCACATCCGCGAGCTGGGCCACGTCGTGCACTGTCCGACGCTGGCCGGCAACCGCCCCGGCGACAACCGTTCCAGCATCGGCCTGACCGACGCCTCGCAGTCGCTGGTCGACTTCCTGGAGCGCGAGAATCTCTCCGACGTGCGCCTCATGGGCCACAGCTACGGCGGGATGGTGATCAGCCAGGCCGTGCAGTCCGTCGCCCAGCGCATCCGCCGGCTGGTTTACTGGAACGCCTTCGTTCCGCTCGACGGCGAATGCCTCAACGACATGGTTCCACCGCATTACACGGCGCTGTTCGACGGCATCGCCGCGGCCAGCAACAACTGCGTGGCGCTGCCTTACCCGATCTGGCGCGAGGCGTTCATCAACGACGCCGACGCCACGCTCGCCGAGAGCGCGTACAACAAGCTGAACGTCCAGCCTTACCGGACATTCACCGAGCCCGTGGCGCTCAAGACCGAGCTGGCGGCGCTGCAGATCGGCAAGAGCTACATCAACTGCCGGCAGGACACGGCGCTACCGCACAGCATGCCGTGGCACCCGCGGCTGTCGGAGCGGCTCGGCCTGTTCCGGCTGGTGGAGTGCCAGGGCAGCCATGAGCTGTGCTTCACCAACCCGCGGCTGCTGGCCGAAAAAATCGTCGAAGCCGGCCGCGACTGAGGCGCCGCCGGCGATGCGGCGCGGCGACCTTTCGCGGCATAATTGAGGCGATCAACACCGCCGAGCGGCAACGCCCGGCGGTTTGCTTTTGGAGTGAAGAAAATGGCGACCATCCCCATCACCAAGCGCGGCGCGGAGAAGCTCAAGGCCGAACTGCACGAGCTCAAGACCGTCCAGCGCCCCTGGGTCATCAACGCAATCGCGGAGGCCCGCGCCCAGGGCGACCTGTCGGAGAACGCGGAGTACGACGCGGCCAAGGACCGCCAGGGCTTCATCGAGGGACGGATCCAGGAGATCGAGGGCAAGCTGTCGGCCGCCCAGGTCATCGATCCGGCCGCGCTGGAAGCCGACGGCAAGGTGGTGTTCGGCGCGACCGTGCAGCTGGAGGAAGAGGAGTCCGGCGACAAGGTCACCTACCAGATCGTCGGCGAGGACGAGGCCGACCTCAAGCAGGGCCTGATCAACATCTCGAGCCCGATCGCACGGGCGCTGATCGGCAAGGAAGAGGGCGACACCGCCGAAGTGCAGGCGCCCGGCGGCCTCAAGCGCTACGAGATCGTGGCGGTGAGCTACCAGTGAGCTTCAGGGAGCGCCTGCCGTCCGGCCTGGCGCTGCTGGCCGCGGCCTTCTGGTGGGGCAGCCTGACGGTGACGGGCTTCATCACGGTCCCGCTGCTGTTCGCGAACCTCCCGAGTCCGGCCATCGCCGGCAACATGGCGGCCAGGCTGTTCGGCGCCCAGACCTGGATCGCCCTGGGCTGCGGCCTCCTGCTGATGGCGGTTTCCCGGGGCAAGGACACCCAGGCCAGGATGGACTGGGCCGGCGGGGCGATGCTGTTCATCGCCGCCGGGCTGCTGCTGGCGCTGCTGGCCGAATTCGCCGTCGCTCCCCGGATCCTGGCCCGCGAAAACCTGCGGCTGTGGCACGGCGTCGGCAGCGGGATGTACCTGCTGCAGTGGATTTGCGCCGGCGTGACCTTGTGCAAGGTCGGCGCCGGCGGCCTCAGGTCTGCCGGCCCTTCTTGACCGATTTCTGTTTCGGCGCCTTGGCCCGCCGCACCTGGCCGCCTGGGGTCAGGCGCTGGTTGCCCAGAACGCGCAGGGTCTTCACCTCGGGCCGCTGGCCGCCTCGCGTGCTGTACTTGAGCACCTTGAACTCGCGCGGGCCGGGCTTGCGGTCCTCGTCGTCGCCGGCGGCCCTGGCCTTGGGCGGGATCGGCCGCCACAGCACCAGCAGCTTGCCGATGTGCTGGATCGGCGCGGCGCCCAGGTCGTCGGCCAGCGACTGGTACATCGCCTCGCGCTGGACCCGGTCGTCGCCGAGGACGCGGATCTTGATCAACCCATGCGCATTGAGCGCGGCGTCGATTTCCTTGCGGACATTGGGTGTGAGCCCGTCGTTGCCGATCATCACGACCGGGTCGAGGTGGTGTGCTTGCGCGCGGTGAACCTTGCGCTGCTGCACTGTCAATTGAATTTGGGCCATGCCCCGATTATCCCGCGTTGAAATGCGCAAGCGGGGACAGGACGCGGAGGACGCGAAGAACGCGGAAGAATCCAGGGCAATTCTGATTTTCTGATCCGCGTCCCTGCGTAGTTTGCGCGTCCTGCGAGTCCGGTCTCCGTATTGGCCCAGAATCACCATCCAGATGACAAAGACGAAAAGCACCAAGGTCAACCGGGCGTGGATCAACGACCACGTCAACGACCCGTACGTGAAGCAGGCGAAGAAAGAGGGCTACCGGGCCCGGGCGGCGTTCAAGCTCAAGGAGATCGACGAGACCCTGGGGCTGATCAAGCCGGGGCAGCTGGTGGTCGACCTGGGATCGGCTCCGGGCGCCTGGAGCCAGTACCTGCGGCGCAAGCTCTCGCCCAGGGGCGCGGCGGTGGGCGAACTCAACGGGACGATCCTGGCGCTGGACATCCTGCCGATGGAACCGGTCGAGGGCGTCCAGTTCCTGCAGGGCGACTTCCAGGATCCGGCAGTGCTGGCCCAGCTAGAGACGCTGGTGGCGGGCCGGCAGGCGGACGTTGTGGTGTCGGACATGGCGCCCAACCTGTCCGGCATCGAAGCGGCCGATTCGGCCCGGATCGCGGCCCTGGTGGAACTGGCGCTGGACTTTGCACTCCATCACATGAAGCCGCAGGGCGCGCTGGTCGTCAAGCTGTTCCACGGCAGCGGCTACAGCCAGCTCGTCAAGCTCTTCAAGGACCATTTCAAGCTCGTGAAACCCATCAAGCCCAAGGCTTCCCGCGACAAATCGTCGGAAACCTTCCTCGTTGGAATCGGCCTGAAAGCGCCGAAGTAAGGGCTGTGACATTCCTTGCGATGTCCCCTCCTGGCCTGGGGGTGGCGTCGTGAAAACACATCATTGCATACCTTGAAACGCCTAGAATGAGGCGCAAGTAGCTCGAGTACCCTCCCCCGGAGACAGACGTTGAACAATCAGTGGTTTTCAAAAATTGCCGTGTGGCTGGTCATCGCCCTCGTGCTCTTCACAGTTTTCAAGCAATTCGATACCCGCGGCGCCGCCGGCGCCAGCGTGATGGGCTATTCCGATTTCCTGGAAGAAGTGCGCGGCAAGCGGATCAAGAACGCGATCATCCAGGAAGGGCAGGGCGGCACCGAGATCGTCGCCGTCACCAATGACGACCGCAAGGTGCGCACCACCGCCACGTATCTCGATCGCGGCCTGGTCGGCGACCTGATCAACAACGGCGTCAAGTTCGACGTCAAGCCCCGCGAAGAAGGCTCGCTCCTGATGACGCTGCTGGTCAGCTGGGGGCCGATGCTGCTCCTGATCGGTGTCTGGATCTACTTCATGCGCCAGATGCAGGGCGGCGGCAAGGGCGGCGCCTTCAGCTTCGGCAAGAGCAAGGCCCGCATGCTCGACGAGAACAACAACACAGTCACCTTCGCGGACGTCGCCGGTTGCGACGAAGCCAAGGAAGAAGTGAAGGAGGTCGTCGACTTCCTGAAAGATCCGCAGAAATTCCAGAAGCTGGGCGGCCGCATCCCGCGCGGCCTGCTGCTGGTCGGCCCTCCCGGCACCGGCAAGACCCTGCTGGCCAAGGGCATCGCCGGCGAGGCCAAGGTGCCTTTCTTCTCGATCTCCGGTTCCGACTTCGTCGAGATGTTCGTCGGCGTGGGCGCGGCCCGCGTGCGCGACATGTTCGAAAACGCCAAGAAGAACGCGCCTTGCATCATCTTCATCGATGAAATCGACGCGGTCGGCCGCCAGCGTGGCGCCGGCCTGGGCGGCGGCAACGACGAGCGCGAGCAGACCCTCAACCAGATGCTGGTCGAGATGGACGGCTTCGAGACCAACCTGGGCGTCATCGTGGTCGCGGCCACCAACCGTCCCGACATCCTGGACGCCGCGCTGCTGCGCCCGGGCCGCTTCGACCGCCAGGTCTACGTCACGCTGCCCGACATCCGCGGCCGCGAGCAGATCCTGAACGTCCACATGCGCAAGATCCCGATCGGCCTGGACGTCGCTCCTGCCATCATCGCCCGCGGCACGCCCGGCATGTCGGGCGCCGACCTGGCCAACCTGTGCAACGAGGCTGCGCTGATGGCAGCGCGCCGCAATGCCCGCGTCGTGGAGATGCAGGACTTCGAGAAGGCCAAGGACAAGATCTTCATGGGCCCAGAGCGCAAG
>JAQGNJ010000235.1 GCA_028291885.1 Ramlibacter sp.
TGCTCGCTCCAGCCGCCCTGCACGTCGAAGCCGCAATTGGCCGGCGCCAGCGGCGCCAGGGAGACGCCGCGCCGGGCCAGCAGCTCTTGCCAGCTTCCATCCGATCCGAGCCGCGGCCAGCTGGCGCCGCCGAGCGCAAGGACGACCGCGTCGGCGCCGACCTCGCGCGCACCGTCCGGCGTCGCGAACTGCAGCGCGCCCGACGGCGTCCAGCCGGTCCAGCGATGCCGCACATGAAAGCGCACGCCGGCGCCGCGCAATCGATGCATCCAGGCGCGCAGCAGCGGCGCGGCCTTCATCTGCGCGGGGAACACGCGCCCGGAGCTGCCGACGAAGGTGTCGATGCCCAGCTCCTGCGCCCAGGCCCGCAACGCATCGGGACCGAAGGTCCGCAGCCAGGGCTCGACCTGCTGGCGGCGTTCGCCGAAGCGGGAAGCGAACAGCTCGAAGGGTTCCGAGTGCGTCAGGTTCAGGCCGCCGCGGCCGGCCAGCAGGAACTTGCGCCCGGCCGACGGCATCGCGTCGAACACGTCGACCTGCACGCCGGCCTGCGCCAGCGCCTCCGCGGCCATCAGGCCAGCCGGCCCGGCGCCGATCACGACTGCATTGCTCATTGCACCTCCACCAGCCGGCCCTGGCCCGTCAGGAACGCGGCCTTGACCGCCGCGCCTGCATTCGCCGCCGCCACGGCCTCGCGATACCGGCGCAGCTGCGCCAGCAGTTCCGGCTGCAGCTGCGGCTGGGCCGCGGACTTGTAATCGAACACCCACCACTCGCCGCTGCCGCGCCGCCGCACCAGCCGGTCCAGCCGCAGCAGCTCGCCCTCGTGCAGCAGTTCGACCTCGTTGCCCTGCCAGTCCACCGATTGCGCGTGCCAGGCCCAGGCGCCCTCGCCTTCCAGGATGCGGCGCGCCATCGCCGCCGCTTCGCGCAGCTGCGCGTCGTCCAGGCCGAAGTCGCGCGCGGCACGCCGCAGCTGCGGCGCGGCGAACATCTCGGCGCCCGGCGTCCAGCGCTCCAGCAGCTGATGCACCGCCTGGCCGAATCGCGATTCGGGCGAATCGGCGACGCGCGGAACGACCAGCGCTTCCTGCTCGCCGCTCGCGGCCTTCACCGGGACGACCGGCAGCGCAAAGGGCCGCGCAGCGTCGTCGTCCGCGACGCCCGACGCAGCGGCAGGCGGCGGCGCAGCCAGTGCTTCGCAGAACGGCTCCAGCCGCTGCCACCAGCTGCCTTCGGCCGGGATGTGCGGCTGCACGGACGAGAGCACCAGCAGCCGCCGGGCCCGCGTCATCGCGACGTAAAGCGCGTTGAGCTCCTCGCGCTGGCGCGCTGTCTTCTCCACTTCGAGCGCTTCCGCGCTGCAGGCAGGCGGCCGGCTTTCGCTGGCGATGAAGGCGAAGCGCCAGGGCGCCGGCGCTTCACCCGGCCACTCGACGATCACGCCCATGGTCTCGGCCCGCGTCGCCGGCGCATCGGTGTCCAGCATCAGCACCACCGGCGCTTCCAGCCCCTTGGCGCCGTGCACCGTGAGCAGGCTGACGGCCTCCACGCGTCCGGACGCCGGCGCGCGGATGCCGCCGGCCTTGAGCGCGCGAACGAAGGCATATGGCGTGGCGTAGCGCGCCGCGTTCACCTGCAGCGCCGCGCCCGGCAACGCGCGCAGGTTCGCAAGCATCTTGGCTCGCAAAGCCGGTGGCGCGGCCGCGCCGAAGCGCGCGAGCACGTCGCCCTGGTGGTAGATCGCATCGAGCGCGTCGTGCGGCGGCAGCCGGTCGACCAGGGCTTTCCAGCGCACCAGCGTTGCGCCGGTATCGCGCAGCACCTGGCTCTCCAGTTGCGGATCCTGGAGCAGCTCGAACCAGGGACGCGAGCGCCCCTGGTCCTGGATCCGCCGCGCGTGCAGCGCGAGTTGCACCAGCTGGTCGTCGCTGATGCCGAACAGCGGCGACTTCAGCGCCCGCGCGAGCGACAGATCGTGCGTCGGAGAAACCAGCACGTCCAGCAAGGCCGTGATGTCCTGCACCTCGGGCGCCTCGCACAGGTCGGCTTTTTCCGGCTGCTGCGCCGGGATGTGCAGCAGCCGCAACTGCTCCTCCATCACCGCGAGCCGGTCGCGCCTTCTCGCCAGCACCATGATCTGGTCCGGCGCCACGCCTTGCGCGATCTGCATCGCGATCCACGCGGCGGCCTGCCGGCATTCGAGCGTGACCAGTTTTTCTTCGGCCAGCTCGCGCGCAACGGTGAGGCTGTCGCGCCAACCCTCCCGTTCGGGCCGAGCCCGTCCAGGCCCCGTGGCGTCCTCGGGCATGGCCGGATCCGAGCCCGTCGACAGGTTCATGGCGACCGCACCCAGGGCGTCGGGCTCTCGCGAAATCTGCGGCAGCCGCCCCACCGCCCCCTGTGCGTTCGACGCCGTCGTGTGGGCGCGGAAACCTTCGTAGCCGCCCTGCTCCTGCGCCGCACCCATCACCGCGTTGACGGTGGCCATGACGGCCGGCGCATTGCGATGCGTGTGGTCGCAGCTCAGGCGATCGCCGCCCAGCCCGTCGGCAACGAATTCCTGCGCCGCCCGGAACACCTGCGGCTCGGCCCGGCGGAAGCGGTAGATGCTCTGCTTGGGGTCGCCGACGATGAACACCCCGGGGGCGTTGCCCGCGCCCGCATAGCCCGAGAGCCAGGCGTTGAGGGCCTGCCACTGCAGCGGATTGGTGTCCTGGAATTCGTCGATCAAGAGATGCCTGACCCGCGCGTCGAGCCGCTCCTGCACCCAGCCTGACAACACGGGATCGGACAGCATGGTCAGGGCAGCGCGCTCGACGTCGTTCATGTCGACCCAGCCTCGCTCGCGCTTGAGCGCGGCAAATTGCGCCACCAGCAGGCGGGCCAGCCGCGCCATGCGCTGGTGGTGCAGCCAGGCCTCGTGCTGGCGGCAGGCGGCGGCGAGCCGGATCGCCAGTTCCTGCGCCGCGCGCACATCGTCCAGGCCCGCCAGCTTGTCGCTGAACTTGCGCGGCTCGCCTTTTTGCGTGAGGAGCGCGGCGAAAACGGCATCCACGTCGCGGCCCGTGATCGCGCATTCGAGCTCCTGGCCCTTGGCCGAGAACGTCTTGGCGCTGGCGCGCCCCAGCGCCTTTGCCGCCGTCGAGAACGCGTGCGTGTGCGCGTTCGCCGCCGCGAGCAGGTCGCAGGGTTGCGCCAGTCCGGCGAACTCGGGGAACTGCTCGCCCCAGGGCTTGACCGACGCTTCGACCACGCCGTGCGCATCGGCGAGCGACAGCTCCACCCGCTTGTCCAGCGCGGCGAGCAAGGCCTTCTGCGTGCTGAACCGGCCGTGGGCGCGCACGCTGGCCTCGAAATCCTGCCGCGCCCGCGGGTCCATCGCGACTGCGCCATGGAAGCGCCGCCACACCCGGCCGACCGCTTCCTTGTCGTCTTCCAGCAGTTCGTAGCTCGCCGGCAGGCCCAGCTGGTCCAGCACTGCCAGCGGCGCGTTGCGCAGCAGCGCGGCGAACCAGCTGTGGAAGGTGCGGATCTGCACCGGCCGCCCTTCTCCCAGCAGGCGCTGGTACAGCGTGCGCAGCGACTCGGAAAGCCGGGGCACGGCCTGCGGCTCGACCCCGCGCTCGACCAGCGCCTGCGCCAGCCGCTCGGGCGACGCGCCTGAAAATTCCTGCAGCCACTCGTGCAGCCGCTGGCGCATCTCACCCGCGGCTTTCTTGGTGAAGGTGATCGCCAGGATCTCCTGCGGCTGCGCGCCTTCCAGCAGCGCGCGCAGGATGCGCGACACCAGCATCCATGTCTTGCCCGCTCCCGCGCAGGCCTCCACGGCGACGCTGCGCCGCGGATCGCAGGCGATCGCGTAAAACTGCTCCCGGGTGATGCGCCTGCCGTTGCGCTCGTAAGCCAACGCGGCCACTGCGTCCTGTCCTGCCACCGTCATTTGGTCATTTCCAGAAATCCCGGCGGCACAGGCCGCGTGCGTTGCAGAAATCGCAGCCCGTGCCCTCGCCGAGCGCCGCCATCGGTTCGCCCCGGGCGATCCGCTCCATGTCCGCCAGCAGGCCGGCGATGAGTTCGTCGCGCGTGTGCGTGACGCCTTCGTGCACCACCTTGCCGGTGCCGCTGCGCTCGCCCACGTTCAGGTAGGCGGCTTCCAGGCTGTCGTCTTCCAGCAGCGCGCCGTAGAAGGCCAGCTGCGTGTCCTCGCCCGGCGTCGCGACGCGCTTTTTGGTCTTCTGCAGGTCCTCGGTCTTGTAGTCGACGACCAGCCGCGTTCCGTCGGCCAGCCGGTCGATGCGGTCGATGCGTCCGACCAGAGTCAGCGCGCCCAGCGGCACGCGATGCGACGTCTCCGAGCTGACGAAGCTCGCGCCGCTCGCCTCGTGCTGCACCAGCCATTCGAGATAGCCGTCACGCACCTGCGGCCACGCGGCGGCGAAGGGCAGGAACTCGCCTTCGGCCAGCCGCATGCTGCGTGTGACCTCGTCGGCGCAGATGTCCATCAGCCGGGTGCGCCCCGCGCCCGGCGGCTCGAAGCTGGCATGCAGCGTCTCGTGGAAGGCCGCCAGCACCGCGTGCAGCCAGTTGCCGAAATCGCGCTTGTCGACCTCGGCGTCCAGTTCGTCCTGCTCCTTCAGTCCGAGCTGGCGCAACGCGAAGAAGCGGTAGGGACAGCGGCGCAGGTCCTCGTAGGCGCTGGCGGAGATCTCCGCCACCGGCAAGGCCGCGCCGACGGCCTGCGGCGGTTCGGCCGGCGCCGGCATGACCTGGCGCAGCTCACGCATGTCGCCGGCTTCGGCGGCCTGGCCTTCGAATTGCAGCGCCAGCACCAGCGGGCTGGGCAGCAGCACCTCGCCGCTGTCGTCGCTGCCGCGCCACAGCACGTCGCTGACCGGCGCCTGCAGCGCGCAACGCCAACCCGCGCGAACCGCCTGCTCCAGCGTCTCGCGCGAGGGCAGGCCGAGCGCCACGCGTTGCGCCGGGGTCCACGAACCCGGCGGCTCGGGCGAGACCGCGAGCCGGACCTCGTCGCACCCGGGCAGCACCAGCGCGGCGAAGGGCCGGCCCAGCAACTGGTTGAAGGGCAGGATCACGACCTCCTCCTTGCGCGTCGCGTCGGGAACGAAGCTCGCCGCCTCCAGCGTTTCGTTGACCCACGCCGTGAAGCCGGCGAGGTCGAAGCGGCGTGCCGCCTGCGGCAGCTGCTCGAATTCGGCTCGCGCTCCCTCGGCCAGGCGCAGCGCGGCGATCAGCTTGTCGCCCGCCGCGTCGCCTTCCAGCAGCGACCACTGGCCGGTGGACTGAAGCAGCGTGCGCAAGGCGGCAAGCCATTGCGGCAAGGGCTTGCCGCCCTTCATCTTCTCCTGCCACTGCGCGACCTGCGCCACCAGGGTCGGCAGCGTCTCGCCGTCGCCGAGATCCGACGCTTGCAGGCCCGACCAGTCGCGCACGCCGGCGCGGCGCACCCGCCGCTCCAGCGCCAGCACCGTGCTTGCCTTCAGCGCCGGCGCGTTCTTCAGCCAGTCGAGCACCGCGTCGCTGGAGGCGCTCCATGCGCAGGCACGCAGCGCCGCCATGAGGTGCGCGGCGGCGCGGGTGGTCGACAGCTTCCAGCCCGTCTCGTCGCGGATGGCGACGCCGCGCGCATCCAGCATGGCGCGGATCTGCCGCGTCAGCACGCGATCGGTCGCGGCGAGCGCCACCGGCACGCGGCCGGCTTCGATCTGCCGCATGACGCAGGCCGCGGCCTGCTCCGCTTCATCGGCGGGATCGCCGGCGCGGTGCAGCGACACCTCGCCCTGGGGCGCCGCGACGTCGAGCGGCAGCGAGACAGCCTTGTCGCCGGCCAGCGCCTTGAGCGTTTCGGCGATCGGCTCGGCCTGGAAGCCTTCCAGCACGACGAACAGGTCGAGAGTGGACGCCATGTCCTGCTGCAGCAGTGCGTCCGTCGCATAAGCGGACGCCGCGGCCCATTCGATGGCGACGCGCGCCACCGCTGCCTCGAGCGCGAGCACCGGACCGTCGAAGCCGGCCGACACCAGCGGCCGGGCCTTGGCCGCCCAGGCGGCGCGCTGCTGCGGCGGCACCGCGGCGGCGACGCCGGCGAGCTGCCATGCCGCTTCCACCAGCCGGCCCGAGAGCAGTTCGGCCTGCGGACCGAAGCCCGCGCGCTGCAGCAGCGAATGCGCGGTCAGCAGGTCCCGGCCCATGTCGAAGCCCAGGTCGTCGGCGGCCGGCGAAAAGCCGCCGGCGCCGGCCCAGTTCATCGTGGTTTCGAAGCGCGGCGCGAAGCCGCTCGGCGCTTCCGCCGCCCAGGACTGCCGCGCCAGCTGAATCAGCTGGGCGTAGGGGACCAGGACCACGGTGCGCGACGGGTGGGCGCCGCGGTCCGCGATCAGCGAACGCAGGGTTCTCATCAGCGAACGCAGGATGCCGCGCGCATCATGCTTTGGCGCTATCTCATTCATAGGGGAGGGGTCGGTCCGTGCCCCATGCGGGGACTTGGTTTCTGTCACAATTCCCCCACTGTAATGGCACAGCCCGAGGTAGCGGCTGTCTCGCATCCCGCCCCTAAAGGAATCCCCACCATGGCCAGCGACCTGATCAAGCATGTCTCCGACAGTTCTTTCGAAGCCGACGTCCTGAAGGCCGACAAGCCCGTGCTGGTCGACTACTGGGCCGAGTGGTGCGGTCCCTGCAAGATGATCGCGCCGATCCTGGACGAAGTCTCCGGCACCTACAAGGACAAGCTGCAGATCGCCAAGATGAACGTCGACGAGAACCGCGACATCCCGGCCAAGTTCGGCATCCGCGGCATCCCCACGCTGATGCTGTTCAAGGACGGCCAGCTCGCCGCCACCAAGGTCGGCGCGATGAGCAAGGCGCAGCTGACGGCCTTCATCGATCAGCAACTCGCGGCGTAAACGCCGCAGGGGCCAGGGGAGCAGCCCAGGCCCCGGCAATCTCCCCGTCGCCCCGGTCCCTGGCCCCCGTCCGTCGGCTCCGCGAACGGGCCTATAATTCTCACGTTCACCGGCCGCCTTGCGGCGCCGGTTCGAGTTCCCGGTTTGTGGGGCAGTTCTCGCCCCGCCCCAAACCTCCCCCATCCAACAAGAACTCCGCAAGGGGTAACTCCATGCACTTAAACGAACTCAAGGCACTTCACGTGTCTGAAGTCCTGAAGCAAGCCGAAGAGCTTGAGATCGAAAACACCGGCCGGATGCGCAAGCAGGAGCTGATGTTCGCCATCATCAAGAAGCGCGCCCGCGCCGGCGAACAGGTGTTCGCGGACGGCGTGCTGGAAATCCTGCCGGACGGCTTCGGCTTCCTGCGCAGCCCGGACACCAGCTACACGGCCAGCACCGACGACATCTACATCTCGCCCAGCCAGGTGCGGCGCTTCAACCTGCACACCGGCGACATGATCGAAGGCGAAGTCAGGACGCCGAAGGACGGCGAGCGCTACTTCGCGCTGACCAAGCTGGACAAGGTCAACGACGGCCCGCCCGAGCAGAACAAGCACAAGGTGATGTTCGAGAACCTGACGCCGCTGTTCCCCAAGGAGCAGATGAAGCTGGAGCGCGACAACTTCAAGGGCGAAGAGAACATCACCAGCCGCGTGATCGACATCATCGCCCCCATCGGCAAGGGCCAGCGCGCCCTGCTGGTGGCCCCGCCCAAGAGCGGCAAGACCGTGATGATGCAGCACATGGCGCACGCCATCGCCGCCAACTATCCGGACAGCTACATGATGGTGCTGCTGGTCGACGAGCGTCCGGAAGAAGTGACCGAGTTGCTGCGTTCTGTCAAGGCCGAAGTGATCGCGTCGACCTTCGACGAACCCGCCGCCCGCCACGTGCACGTCGCCGAAATGGTGATCGAGCGCGCCAAGCGCCTGGTCGAACTGAAGAAGGACGTGGTGATCCTGCTGGACTCGATCACCCGCCTGGCCCGCGCCTACAACAACGTCGTGCCGTCGTCG
>JAQGNJ010000285.1 GCA_028291885.1 Ramlibacter sp.
GCTGGTTTCGCGGGCCGTGGTCGGCGGCACCCAGGGCGTGATGCAGGTGGCTGTCACCGCGCCCCAGAACCAGCCCAGACGCAACACCAATGATCAAGACCACCACGACCATCAGCAATAAGCTGGGACTGCATGCGCGGGCTTCCGCCAAGCTCACCAAGCTCGCCGGCAGCTATCCCTGCGACGTCTGGATGAGCCGCGGCGAGCGCCGCGTAAACGCCAAGAGCATCATGGGCGTGATGATGCTGGCGGCCGGCATCGGCAGCGAGGTCGGTGTCGAGACCAGCGGCGAACGCGAGCAGGAAGCCATGGACGCGATCCTCGCGCTCATCGCCGATCGCTTCGGCGAAGGGGAGTGAAGGCATGACGTTCAGCGTCCACGGCCTGCCCGTCGCCCGGGGCATCGCCATCGGCAGGGCGGTGCTGATGGCGTCCAGCCGCGTGGACGTCGCCCACTACTTCATCGATCCCGGCCAGGTGGAATCGGAGATCACCCGGGTGCGGGTGGGGCGCAACGCTGTGGTCGACGAGATCCACCGGCTGCAGCACACCATTGCCGCGATGGGGCCCAAGGAAGCGCCGCACGAGCTCGCCGCGCTGCTCGACGTGCACCTGATGCTGCTGCAGGACGAGGAGCTGATCAGCGGCGTCAAGCACTGGATCAGCGAGCGGCTGTACAACGCGGAGTGGGCGCTGACGACGCAGCTCGAAGCGCTCGCCCGCCAGTTCGACGACATGGAGGACGAGTACCTGCGCGAGCGCAAGGCCGACCTCGAGCAGGTCGCCGAACGCATCCTGCGCTACATGAAGGGGGTCGGCTCGCCGGTGGCGCCGCCGGCGGCGCGGCGCAAGACGCAGCAGGACCTGCTGCTCGACGACAGCATCGACGTGCCGCTGGTGCTGATCGCGCACGACCTGTCGCCGCCGGACATGCTGCAGTTCAAGCAGAGCGTGTTCGCCGGCTTCGTCACCGACGTCGGCGGCAGGACCTCGCACACGGCGATCGTGGCTCGCAGCATGGACATCCCGGCCGTGGTCGGCGCGCGGGGCGCCAGCCACCTGGTCCGGCAGGACGACTGGGTGATCGTCGACGGCGACGCCGGCGTGATGATCGTCGACCCCTCGCCCATCATCCTGGCCGAATACGGATTCAAGCAGCGGCAGGCGGAACTGGAGCGCGGCCGGCTGTCACGCCTGCGCCACACGCCCGCCGTGACGCTCGACGGCCAGAAGGTGGAACTGCTGGCCAACATCGAGATGCCCGAGGACGCGCCCGGCGCCGTGCTGGCCGGCGCGGTCGGCGTCGGCCTGTTCCGCAGCGAATTCCTGTTCATGGGCCGCAAGGGCGACCTGCCCGACGAGCAGGAGCAGTACCTCGCGTACAGGAAGGCGATCGAGGGCATGCAGGGCCTGCCGGTGACCATCCGCACCGTCGACGTCGGCGCCGACAAGCCGCTGGACGATTCGCTGCGCGACATCGCCCACCTGAACCCGGCGCTCGGCCTGCGCGCCATCCGCTGGAGCCTGGCCGATCCGGCGATGTTCCTCACCCAGCTGCGGGCCATCCTGCGCGCGGCCGCCCATGGCCAAGTCAACCTGCTGATCCCGATGCTGGCCCACGCCAGCGAAATCCGCCAGACGCTGTCGCTGCTCGACTTCGCCCGCGCGGAACTCGACAACCGCGGCCTGACCTACGGGCCGGTCCGCCTGGGCGCCATGATCGAGATCCCGGCGGCGGCGCTGACGCTGAAGATCTTCCTGAAGTACTTCGACTTCCTCTCGATCGGCACCAACGACCTGATCCAGTACACGCTGGCGATCGACCGGGCCGACGAGTCGGTCGCCCATCTTTACGACCCCTGCCATCCGGCGGTGCTGCGGCTGGTGAGCGAAACCATCGCCGAATGCAATCGCCAGGGCAAGGGCGTCAGCGTCTGCGGCGAAATGGCGGGCGACATCACATTGACGCGGCTGCTGCTCGGCATGGGCCTGCGCAGCTTCTCGATGCACCCGGCGCAGATCCTCGCCGTCAAGCAGGAGGTGCTGCGCGCCGATGCGGCGCGACTGGTGCCCTGGGTGGAGCAGGTGCTGGAGTCGGACGACCCGGCCAGCCTGATCTTCAAGTAGGAGCCGGCGTCAGCGGGCCCGCGTGCCCAGAACGGCGGCGCCGATGATCATCACGGCCGCCAACGCGATCGATGGGCTGAAGTCGCGCCCGCTCACCAGCATCAGCAGTCCCGTGGAGAGCAGCGGCGTGAGATAGCTGAGGATGCCGATGTGGCGCGGGTCGCCCAGTTTCAACGCCCGGTCCCACAGGAAGAAGGCGGCGCCCAGCGGGCCCAGGCCCATCGCCGCGACCAGCATCCAGTCGCGCGCCGACAGCATCGCGGGCGGCTCCAGCAGTGCGTGGCACAGCAGCGAGAGCAGGCCGGAGACCAGGCCGAACAAACCGATCGCCGCCGTGGGAAACGCCGCAACGCGCCGCGTGCCCAGCGAGTAGCTGGCCCAGATGAAGGCCGAAGCCACGGCCGGCAGGTAGCCCCAGGACCATGCGGCCGACGCACTGCCGCCGGCGCCGAGGATCGCGATCGCGGCGCCGGCGAATCCGACCAGCGCCGCCGCAACGTGGACCGCACGCAGTCCGACGTCGCGCAGGAACAGCGGCGCGAGCACCACGATCAGCAGCGGCCACAGGTAGTTGACCAGGTTGGCCTCCACCGGCGGCGCCAGCCGCAGCGCGATGAACAGCAGGAAGTGGAAGCCGAACAGGCCGTAGATGCCTAGGGCCAGCGTCGCCGGCGGAACGCGCCATTGCCGCACCAGCGGCCAGGCCGGGATGCTGCCGATCACCAGCGCCAGGCCGGTCAGCAGGAACGCGGGAACATGTTTGAGCGTGACGCCCAGCGAGGCCAGCGTCGCCCACAGGACGATGGCGCCCAGCGCGTAGAGATTCGCATGCATGGCGGCGAGCTTAATCGGGCGTGCCTTCGGGAGCCGATGGCCGGTCGTCGCGCAACGCCGGTCAGCACCGCCTCCAGAGCGGCTGCCGGGTGTCCAGGACGAGGCACGTCCAGGCCGTGGCTGTGCCGGGCGAAGGCCCGTAGCAGCGCAGCGACAGAGTGTCGTGCGCGGCGGCCATGTCAGGTGTTGGCGACGCCCGCGGCGTGGGCTTGCTCGTCGGCGTGGTAGCTCGAACGCACCATGGCGCCGACGGCCGCATGCGAGAAGCCCATCTCACGGGCCTTCTCCTCGAACATCCTGAAGGTGTCCGGATGGACGTAGCGGCGCACCGGCAGGTGCGACGTGGACGGCGCGAGGTACTGGCCGATGGTCAGCATGTCGATCCGGTGCTCGCGCATGTCGCGCATCGTCTGCAGGATCTCGTCGTCGGTTTCGCCCAGGCCGACCATGATGCCGCTCTTGGTCGGCACATCCGGGTGCAGCGCCTTGAACTTCTTGAGCAGGTTCAGGCTGAAGCCGTAGTCGGAACCGGGTCGCGCTTCCCGGTACAGGCGCGGGATCGTTTCCAGGTTGTGGTTCATCACGTCCGGCGGCGCGGCCTTGAGGATCTCCAGCGCGCGGTCGTCGCGGCCGCGGAAGTCCGGCACCAGGATCTCGATCGTCGTGCCCGGCGACAGTTCGCGCGTGCGGCGGATGCAGTCGACGAAATGCTGCGAGCCGCCGTCGCGCAGGTCGTCGCGGTCGACGCTGGTGATCACGACGTACTTCAGTTTGAGCTTCGCGATGGTGCGGGCCAGGTTCTCCGGCTCGTTGGCGTCGAGTGGGTCCGGGCGGCCGTGGCCGACGTCGCAGAACGGGCAGCGGCGGGTGCACTTGTCGCCCATGATCATGAACGTCGCCGTGCCCTTGCCGAAGCACTCGCCGATGTTGGGGCAGGAGGCTTCCTCGCAGACGGTGTGCAGGTTGCTTTCGCGCAGGATCTGCTTGATCTCGTAGAAGCGGGTGGTCGGCGAGCCGGCGCGCACGCGGATCCAGTCCGGCTTTTTCAGCAGCTCGCCCTGTTCGACCTTGACCGGGATGCGCGACAGCTTGGCCGCGGCCTTCTGCTTGGCCAGCGGGTTGTAGGTCTCGGCGCTTTGCGCTTCGCGGACGACTTCGGTCGAGGACATGCGGATCTTTCAGGGCGACAGGTAAGTGCCGAGCTTTTGGCCCAGCACGGCGGCCGCTTCGGCCCAGGTGGTTGAGACCCCGATTGTAGAAAGGTCCACCGTTTCCAGCCCGGCGTAGCCGCAGGGGTTGATCCGGCCAAAGGATTCCAGGTCCATCGCCACGTTCAGGGCGACGCCGTGGTAGGTGCAGTGGCGGCTGACCTTGATGCCCAGCGCGGCGATCTTGCCCAGACCGCTGAAGCTGTCGTCCTGCAGCCGCGCATGCGAGAACGGGTCGTCCAGCCGGACGTAGATGCCCGGCGCGCCGCGGACCCTGTGGCCCGTCACGCCGAAGTGGGCCAGGGTGCGGATGACCGACTCCTCGACGCGGTAGACGTATTCCTTGACGTAGATGCCGGTGCGGCGCAGGTCGAGCAGCGGATAGGCGACGACCTGGCCCGGACCGTGGTAGGTCACCTGGCCGCCGCGATCCGTCCGGACCACCGGGATGTCGCCGGCGTCCAGAACGTGTTCGGTCTTGCCCGCGACACCCTGGGTGAACACCGGCTCGTGCTCGCACAGCCAGAGCTCGTCGGCCGTTGCGTCGTTGCGGGCGGCGGTGAATTCCCGCATCGCGTCCCACGTCGGCAGGTAGGGAGTCCGGCCGAGGTTGCGGATCGACATTGTCATGACAGTTGAACCCAAGCCGCGCCGGCCCGCCTCGCGGCAAATCGCCTTGCCGCGGGACGTTACAGGACGACCTTGACCATCGGATGCGTGGACAGCGTCCGGTACAGCTCGTCGAGCTGCTCGCGGCTGGTCACCGTGACGGTGACCGTCACGCCCAGGTAGTTGCCGCCCTTGCTGTCGCGCAGCTCCACGCTGGCGGCATCGAAAGACGGATCGAACTGGGTGGCGATGGTGGTCACCGCGTGGACGAAGCCGTCGACCTTGGCGCCCATCACCTTGATCGGAAAGCGCGACGGGTAGTCGATCAGCGACTCGCGCTGCGGATCGGCCAGGGCTTGCTGGAAGGGTGACGGGTTCGGGGCGGATGTCATGGTTCAGGCCTGTTTTGCACGCTGGTAGCCGGCGTACAGAGCCTCGTAAATGGGGCCGGGCCGGCCGTTTCCAATGGCCTTGCCGTCCAGCGTGGTGACCGGCAGCACCTCCTTGGTCGCCGAGGACAGCAGCAGCTCGTCGGCGGCGAACACCTCGTCGCGCGGGACCCGGCGCAGCTCGTAGGGAATGCCCGCGTCGCGGCACAGCGTTTCGAAGACGCCGTAGCGGATGCCTTCGAGCACCAGGTTGTCCTTGGGCGTTCCGATCAGCTTGCCGTCCTTGACCACCCAGACGTTGGAGGCCGCGGCCTCGCTGAGGAAGCCATCGCGGAACATCACCGTTTCGGTGGCGCCGGCGTCGGCGCTGACCTGGCGCGCCAGCACCGCGGCGGCCAGGCTGATGC
This sequence comes from Ramlibacter sp., assembly GCA_028291885.1. Classification (GTDB taxonomy): domain Bacteria; phylum Pseudomonadota; class Gammaproteobacteria; order Burkholderiales; family Burkholderiaceae_C; genus Ramlibacter. The sequence continues at coordinate 5,575 of JAQGNJ010000285.1, forward strand.
TCTTGACGTGGCCCTTCTTCCAGCGGAAGTCGTCGGCCGTCACGCAGGCCACGCCTTCGGCACGGTCCTGGTCCGGATAGATGTACATGCGGTTGCTGGTGACGAACACCGTGGGCTCCAGGCCGGGCGGCATGATGTGGTCGCGCATCGCGACGCCGCGCGTGATCTGGATGTAGACCATCTGGTTGGTGTCTTGCGGCTTCTTGTCCATCGCCCCGGCATAGGCAGCCAGCAGTTGCAGCACCAGGTCGCGCCACTGCGCGTGGCTCATCGGATTGGCGATGCGCAATTCGGCCAGGCTGCGGTCGAGCCGCGCCATGTGCTCCTCGAAGCGGAACGGCCGGCCGGCGTAGGCGGGCACGACTTCGTAGACGCCGTCGCCGAAGATGAAACCGCGGTCCAGGACACTGACCTTGGCCTCGCGCAAGGTCGAGAACTCGCCGTTCAGGTAGCAGGGAAGATTGGGGATGGATGCGTCGTTCATGGCTGCGATTGTCGTGGTTTGCGCGGCTCCAGCCGGCGGGTCTCGCCGATCCCGAGCACGAAGAAGTCCTGCTCGCCGACGCCCTGCGCCTGGCGTGCCCGGACCAGGTCGCGCGGGGGCTGGTCGAGCGCTTCGTCGGTGAGGTTGAAGGTGCCCCAGTGGATGCCCAGGCTGCGGCGGGCGCCGAGATCGTTGTGCGCCTGCATCGCCTCGGCCGGATTCATGTGCTGCGCCTGCATGAACCAGCGCGGCTCGTAGGCGCCGATGGCCAGCACCGCCAGGTCGAAGCCATCGGGCTGGCGCGATGCGAAGCGTTCCCGCGCGTCGGCGAAGTCGCGGCTGTAGCCCGAGTCGCCGGAGAAGTACCAGTGCAGGTCGGGCGCGAACACGGCCCAGCCTCCCCAGAGCGTCCGGTTGCGATCTCCCAGGCTGCGGGACGACCAGTGCTGCACCGGCACCAGGCGGAATTCGACGCCGCGGTGCAGATGCGCATCCCCCCAGTCCAGCTCGACGACTTCGCGAACGCCTTGCTCCTCGAGCCAGGTCTTCAGCCCCAGGGGCGCCAGGAACAAGGTCTTGCCCGGTGCGCGCTCGGCCAGCCGCACGACGCTGTCGCGGTCCAGGTGGTCGTAGTGGTTGTGCGAGATCACGACCACATCGATGGGCGGCAATTGCGCCATCGCGATGCCTGGCGGCTGCGCCCGGCGCGGGCCGGCGAACTGCACCGGCGAGGCCGGCGGCTTGTCGACCCGGCCGATGTCGTTGTTGCGAAATCCGCTGGGCGTGTGGTGGGGCTTGGCCGGGTCGTAATACGGGTTGCCTTGCGCCTGCAGCGGCGGCACGCGGCACAGCGAGAGCAGCAGCAGCGCGAGGGAGGCCGCGGCGCGCGCCTTCATCGCCAGAACATCACGGCCGCGATGGCCAGCCAGCCGAGGCCGAGGTTGATCTTCACCAGCAGCGCGATCTGGCCGGCGCGCCGGCCGGCTTCGGGCCAGTCGGCGCAGGCGATGGCCAGCTTCATGCGCCGGTACGGCGCAAAGAAGATGTGGCCGAAGATCAGCATCATCACCAGGCCGAGGCCCGCCATCGCGTGCCAGCCGGGCGGCGCGCGCGTCCCGCCGGTGTCGAGCAGCATGTAGATGCCGGTGAGCAGCAGGACGGCGATGCTCGCCGCCACCACGGCGAAGAAGCGCTTGAGCACGGACAGCATCAGCGGCAGCCGCTGCGACGGGCCGAGCTGCTCCTGCAGCGCCGGCCGCAGCGCCATCACCATGAAGGCCATGCCGCCCATCCAGAAGATGGCGGCGGCGAGATGCAAGAAGAGAGCGAGGTGATGCATGCGCGGGTCTTTCGGGGGCGGGCCGGACATTGTGCGTCGGGCTGGCAACACTTGACCCACCGCGTTGCCTGACTTTGGTGCTCAGGGTGTTCGAAACGGGACGGGTTTTTACTTATAATCAGGGGCTTTGTGTAATTACAGGCCGGTCAAACGGGTGCAGATCAAGAAAACAATCGCCCCGCTGCCTGAGACGCAGGAAGAGCTCCCGTTCAAGAGGCTGAGCGCCGAGGAGGCGATGCAGCTTCGGGAACGCAACCCATCGGTTTCCCCCTGGTGGGTGGTCGCGGGGCAGGTGGTGGTGGGTCTCGTGGTGGCGTTGGCCGCCTGGGGCCTGACCGGGAGGCAAAACGTCGGATGGTCCGCCGGATACGGCGCGTTGGCCGTGGTGATCCCCGCGGCCGTTTTTGCGCGTGGACTGACCGGGCGGTTCTCCTCGCTGAACGCCGGCACTGCAGCCTTCGGGTTCATGTTGTGGGAGATGGTCAAGATCGCCTTGACGGTGGCCATGCTGGTGGTCGCGCCGAGGTGGGTGTCAGGGTTGAGCTGGCCGGCTTTGCTGGTCGGCCTGGTGCTGACGATGAAGGTGTACTGGATCGCTTTGGCGTACGCGCCCAAACGCAAACTGAAGAACTGAAGAAACATGGCTGCTGAACAAGGACCCACCTCCGGTGAATACATCATTCACCACCTGACGCACCTGCAGAACCACAAGGCGAGCAACGTCGTCGATTTTTCGGTCTTCAATTACGACTCGATCTTTTTCTCGATCGCCACGGGTGTCCTGGGCTGCTGGCTGCTGTGGCTGGGCGCGCGCAAGGCGAGCTCGGGCGTGCCGGGCCGCTTCCAGGCCGCGGTGGAGATCCTGGTCGAGATGGTGGATTCGCAAGCCAAGGGCATCGTCCACAACGCCCACAGCCGCAAGCTGGTCGCGCCGCTGGCGCTGACGGTGTTCGTCTGGATCCTGCTGATGAATGCGATGGACCTGTTGCCCGTCGACCTGCTGCCGCTGATCTGGGAAAAGGTCTACGGCGCCGCCGGCCACGACCCGCACCACGCCTACCTGCGAGTCGTGCCCACGGCCGACCTGTCCATGACCATGGGCCTGTCGGTCGGCGTGCTGCTGGTCTGCCTGTTCTACAACATCAAGATCAAGGGCGCCGGCGGCTGGGCCCACGAGCTGGTGACCGCGCCTTTCGGCACCAGCAAGAACCCGGTCTTCGCCCTGCTGCTGGGCATCGTGAACTTCGGCATGCAGTTGATCGAGTTCGTCGCCAAGACGGTCTCGCACGGCATGCGGCTGTTCGGCAACATGTACGCCGGCGAGCTGATCTTCCTGCTGATCGCCATGATGGGCGGCGCCTGGACGTTGTCCGCCACCGGCATCGGCCTGGCCATCGGCCACATCATCGCGGGCACCGTGTGGGCGCTGTTCCACCTGATCATCATCACGCTGCAGGCCTTCGTGTTCATGATGCTGGCCCTCGTGTATCTGGGCCAGGCCCACGACGCCCACTGATCCGTTTTCGTTTCTTTCCCTTTTCCTTTTCTCGTTAACCAAAGTCCCTTAGGAGCAATCATGGAAGTTATCAGTTTCACCGCACTGGCCGCCGGCCTGATCATCGGTCTCGGCGCCATCGGCGCCTGCATCGGTATCGGCATCATGGGCAGCAAGTACCTCGAATCGGCTGCCCGCCAGCCCGAACTGATGAACGAGCTGCAGACGAAGATGTTCCTGCTGGCCGGCCTGATCGACGCCGCCTTCATTATCGGCACCGGTATCGCGCTGTGGTTCGCCACCGCCAACCCGTTCCTGGCGCAGATCGCCAACCTGCCGCGCTAAGCATCCGTCGGTCCATGTCATGCCCCGCCGGCGCCACGGCGCAGCGGGGTGAAGGATGAAAAAGTGAGCATCACCGGTACCCTGATCATTCAGATGATCGTGTTCCTGATCCTGGTCGGGTTCACGATGAAGTTCGTGTGGCCGCCGATCGCCGCCGCCCTCGACGAGCGGGCCGGCAAGATCGCCGAAGGCCTTGCCGCGGCCGACAAGGCCCGTTCCGAGCTGACCGCCGCCAACCAGCGCGTGGAAGCCGAGCTGGCCAGATCGCGCGCCGAGACCGCCGCGCTGCTGGCCGACGCCGAGCGCCGGGCCCAGCACATCGTCGAAGAGGCCAAGGCCCGCGCCACCGAAGAGGGCAACAAGGTCCTCGCGGCTGCCCGCGCCGAGGCCGAGCAGCAGACCGTCAAGGCCCGCGAAGCCCTGCGCGAGCAGGTCGCCGCGCTGGCCGTTCGCGGCGCCGAGCAGATCCTGCGCAAGGAGATCAATCCCGGCGTGCACGCGGATCTGCTCAACCGCCTGAAGACCGAGCTGTAAGGAAGTCCATGGCTGAACTCGCCACCATTGCAAGACCCTATGCCGAGGCGCTGTTCAAGGCGTCGCAGGCCGACCTCGAAGGCGCGGCCGCCTGGCTGGAGCCGCTCGCGGCGATCGCCGGCGATCCGCAGCTGCTGCAGCTCGCGGGCAATCCGAACGTGCGGCCGCAGCAGCTGGTGGACGTGATCACGGGCGTGGTGAACCAGCCGCTGCCCGCGGCCGCAATGAACTTCCTGCGCGCCGTGATCGAGAACGATCGCCTTTCGGCGCTGCCGGAAATCGCCCACCAGTTCCGCGCGCTGAAGAACGCGCGCAGCGGATCGTCCGACGCGGTGGTCTACAGCGCTTTCCCGCTCGACGCGGGCGCGCTGGACGCGGTGGCGCCGGCGCTGGAAAAGCGCTTCAGCCGCAAGCTGAACCTCACCGTGCAGGAAGATCCGTCGCTGATCGGCGGCATCCGCGTGGTGGTCGGAGACGAGGTGCTGGACACCTCGGTCAAGGCTCGCCTCGAACAAATGAAAGTCGCGCTGACTGCCTGAGGGCAGCCCGCTAACCCCAAGGAAAGGAAAGAGTCATGCAACTCAATCCCGCAGAAATCTCTGAACTGATCAAGAGCCGCATCGAGGGCCTCGCCACCAGCGCCGACGTCCGCAACCAGGGCACCGTGGTGTCGGTGGCCGACGGCATCTGCCGCATCCACGGCCTGTCGGACGCGATGGCCGGCGAAATGCTGGAATTCCCGCCGACGCCGGACGGCGCCCCCACCTTCGGCCTGGCCCTGAACCTCGAGCGCGACTCGGTCGGCTCGGTGATCCTGGGCGAGTACGAGCACATCTCGGAAGGCGACGTCGTCAAGTGCACGGGCCGCATCCTGGAAGTGCCGGTCGGCCCCGAACTGATCGGCCGCGTGGTCAATGCGCTGGGCGCGCCGATCGACGGCAAGGGCCCGATCAACGCCAAGCTGACGGACGTGATCGAGAAGGTCGCTCCCGGCGTGATCGCACGCCAGTCGGTGAGCCAGCCGATGCAGACGGGCCTGAAGTCGATCGACTCCATGGTGCCGATCGGCCGCGGCCAGCGCGAGCTGATCATCGGCGACCGCCAGACCGGCAAGTCCGCGGTGGCAGTCGACGCGATCATCAACCAGAAGGGTCAGAACATGACCTGCGTGTACGTCGCCATCGGGCAGAAGGCGTCCACGATCAAGAACATCGTGCGCTCGCTGGAGCAGGCCGGCGCGATGGAATACACCATCGTCGTCGCCGCATCGGCTTCGGAATCGGCCGCCATGCAGTACGTCTCGGC
>JAQGNJ010000289.1 GCA_028291885.1 Ramlibacter sp.
GAATTCGCCGCCGACATGCAGGTGCACCTGGTCAACGACGGCCCGGTGACGATCCCCCTGCGGGTGCTGTAGATCCGGGAAGGGACCGCCGGACGCAATTGGTTTCAGTACGGGTTGGCGAACCCGAGCGCGGCCAGCAGCAGGATCTCCAGGGTCTCCATCTCGAGAGCGGCGCGCTCGCCGGCCTCGTGGTCGTAGCCCTGGGCGTGCAGGGCGCCGTGCACCAGGAGGTGCGCGTAATGCGCCTGCAGCGTCTTGCCCTGTTCTTTGGCCTCGCGCTCGATGACGGGGCCGCAGAGCACCAGGTCGGCCATGACGACCGGCTCGCGCGCGTAGTCGAAGGTCAGGACGTTCGTGGCGTAGTCCTTGCCCCGGTACTGCAGGTTCATCGCCTGGCCCTCGGTTTCGCCGACGATGCGCACCGCGATCTCGGCCGGGGCGGCGAGCGCATGGGCGATCCAGCGGGTCACATCGGGGCGCTTGAGCACGGCGCGATGCGCCGCAATGCCGGGGAAGGACGAGAACTGCAGCTCGAGGTCCAGCGGCTGTGTCGCCGCGGCCGCCTTACTTCGCGGCATCGCGCTTGCGTGCCGCGTCGTAGGCGTCGACGATGCGCGCCACGAGCGGATGGCGCACGACGTCGGCGCTGGTGAAGCGGGTGTGGGCGATGCCCTTGACGCGCTTGAGGATGTGCTCGGCCTCGACCAGGCCCGAAAGCTGGCCCTTGGGCAGGTCGATCTGGCTGATGTCGCCGGTCACGACCGCCTTGGCGCCGAAGCCGATCCGCGTCAGGAACATCTTCATCTGCTCGGGCGTCGTGTTCTGCGCCTCGTCCAGGATGACGAAAGCGTTGTTCAGCGTGCGGCCGCGCATGAAGGCCAGCGGCGCGATCTCCAGCGCCTGGCGCTCGAAGGCTTTCGTCACCTTCTCGAATCCCATCAGCTCGTAGAGCGCGTCGTACAGGGGCCTGAGGTACGGATCCACCTTCTGCGTCAGGTCGCCGGGCAGGAAGCCGAGCTTTTCGCCCGCTTCCACGGCCGGGCGCGTCAGCACGATGCGTTGCACGGCGCTGCGCTCCAGGGCGTCGACGGCGCAGGCCACCGCAAGATAGGTCTTGCCGGTGCCGGCCGGCCCGATGCCGAAGGTGATGTCGTGGTTGGCGATGTTGTCCAGGTACACGCTCTGGTTGGGCGTGCGGGCCCGCAGGTCGGTGCGGCGCGTGTGCAGCGTCTGGGCGCCGTCGTCGTTCTCGCCCAGCGCGCCGTCGCCGGCGAGCATCAGCTGCACCTTGTCCGCCGGGATCGGCCGCGAAGCGATTTCGTAGAGCGCCTGCAGCACTTCCACCGCCCGCTGCGCCTTCGGCTTGGGGCCGTCCACCTTGAACTGCTCGTGCCGGTGGGCGATGCTCACCTGCAGGGCGGCTTCGATGGTCCGCAGGTGTTCGTCCATGGAGCCGCAGAGATGGGCGAGGCGGGTGTTGTTCGGCGGTGAGAAGGTGTGTCTGAGAATCAAGCTGATAATTCCTGCGGAGGGCCCCCATGATAGGCAAATTGACAGGAACGCTCAGTGACAAGAATCCGCCGCAGCTGCTGGTGGACTGCAACGGCGTCGGCTACGAGGTCGACGTGCCGATGAGCACGTTCTACAACCTGCCTTCGGTCGGTGAGAAGGTCTCGTTGCTGACCCACTTCGTCGTCCGCGAGGACGCCCAGATCCTGTACGGATTCGGCACGGGCAGCGAGCGCGACGCCTTTCGCCAGCTGATCAAGATCTCGGGCGTCGGTCCGCGCACCGCGCTGTCGGTGCTGAGCGGCATGAGCGTCGCCGACATCGCCCAGGCCGTGACGGCGCAGGACGCCGGCCGGCTGGTCAAGGTGCCCGGCATCGGCAAGAAGACGGCCGAGCGCCTGCTGCTGGAACTCAAGGGCAAGCTGGGGGCCGACATCGGCGCCGGCTCGCTGGGCGCCACCAGCGATGCCCAAACCGACATCCTGCAGGCGCTGGTCGCCCTGGGCTACAGCGACAAGGAGGCCACGGCCTCGGTCAAGGTCCTGCCCAAGGACGTGGGCGTGAGCGAAGGCATCAAGCTGGCGTTGAAGGCGCTGGCGAAATGAGCATCAAGACCGACGACTTCGAGATGCCGCCGTCCAAGCGGGTGATCTCGACCGAGGCCGCATCCCCGCAGGAGGAAGCGATCGAGCGGGCGCTGCGTCCCAAGCTGTTCGACGATTACGTCGGCCAGGCCAAGACCCGCGAGCAGCTGGAAATCTTCATCGGCGCGGCCCGCATGCGCGGCGAGGCGCTGGACCACGTGCTGCTGTTCGGCCCGCCGGGCCTGGGCAAGACGACACTGAGCCACATCATTGCGCACGAGCTGGGCGTCAACCTGCGCCAGACCTCCGGCCCGGTGCTGGAAAAGCCCAAGGACTTGGCTGCGCTGCTGACCAACCTCGAGAAGAACGACGTGTTGTTCATCGACGAGATCCACCGGCTGTCGCCGATCGTCGAGGAAATTCTGTACCCCGCGCTGGAGGACTACCAGATCGACATCATGATCGGCGAAGGCCCGGCCGCGCGCTCGATCAAGCTGGACCTGCAGCCGTTCACCCTGGTCGGCGCGACCACCAGGGCCGGCATGCTGACCAATCCCTTGCGCGACCGCTTCGGCATCGTCGCCCGGCTGGAGTTCTACACGCCGCAGGAGCTCGCGCGCATCGTGAAGCGCAGCGCGGGGCTGTTGAAGGCGCCGATGGACGAACAGGGCGGCGCCGAGATCGCAAAGCGCTCGCGCGGCACGCCGCGGATCGCCAACCGGCTGCTGCGGCGGGTGCGCGACTACGCCGACGTCAAGGGCACGGGAACGATCACGCTGGAGATCGCGAACAAGGCGCTGGCGATGCTCGACGTCGACCCGCAGGGCTTCGACGTGATGGACCGGAAGCTGCTCGAGGCCGTGATCCACCGGTTCGACGGCGGGCCGGTCGGGCTGGACAACATCGCCGCCAGCATCGGCGAGGAGCGCGACACGATCGAGGACGTGATCGAGCCCTACCTGATCCAGCAGGGCTACCTGCAGCGCACCCCGCGCGGGCGCATCGCCACGCTCGCGGCGTTCCGCCACCTGGGCGTCACGCCGCCGCAGGCCGCGGCGGGATTGTTCGAGAGCTGAGCGCGCGGCAGCGCGGCTGCGCGTTGCTTCAGGTCAGCGCGCCGCGGGCATCGATCCGGATGATGCGTTCGACCTTGCCGGAGCGCAGCCCGCCGACGACCCCCACCATCGTGTCGTGCAGGTTGACCGTCGGGTCGCAATGGCCGGGGATCAGCCACAGCGTGGCGCCGAGCGCCGGCAGCTTCGCGTCCGGGTGTGTGGTGCGCAGGATGCCGTGTTCGTCGCCGCCGTTGAAGTACTGCAGTTGCGGCTCGGCGCCCAAGCCGTGGACCCGGGGCATGCCCGAATCGATCGCGTGGCTCTTGTGGCCGGCGTCGCAGACGACGTGCTCGGCGTGCGCGCTCATCACCTGGGTCTTGACGAACAGGGCGTGCTCGAACTGGGGCTGGGCCGGGTCGCGCTCGTTCTTGGCGTAGTCGTTGTCCATGAACAGGAATGAGCCCGCCTGCAGTTCTCCGAACACGCCGCTGGCGGCTTCCAGCACGAAGCTGCCGGTGCCGGCGCCCGTGACCAGGTCGACCGGGATGCCCTCGGCTTCGATCAGGCTACGGGTGGCCAGCACGTCCCGCACCACGCCGCCGATCGCGTCGCGGCGTTCCTGGGGGCTGCGCAGGTGCTGCGCCTTGCCCTGGTAGGCCTGCAGACCGGCAAAGCGCAAGGCCGGATGCTTGCGGATCTCGTGGACCAGGGCCACGGCGGCCTTGCCGGGACGAACGCCGCAGCGGCCCTGGCCGACGTCGACTTCGACGAACACGTCGGTCACCGCCGGGATGCCGGTCGCCGTCCGGCACGCGTTCATCGCCTGCGCCAGCCGGCTCACACCCTCGGAGCTGTCGACCGCGATCCCCAGCTGGCCCTGTTCGGCCGCGAGCTGGTGCGACAGCGCCGCCACCCGGGCCAGCTTGGCCGGCGAGATCACTTCATTGCTGATGTAGACGTTGTTGACGCCGCCTGCCACCATCGCCTCGGCTTCGGACGTCTTCTGCACGCAAACGCCGACTGCGCCGGCCTGCATCTGCAGCTTGGCAAGGGCCGAGCTCTTGTGCATCTTGGCGTGCGGCCGCCAGCGGATGTCGTGCTTCTTGGCGAATTCCGCCATCCGGGCCAGGTTGCGCTTCATCGCGTCGAGGTCGAGGACCAGGGCCGGCGTATCGATGGCATCGACACTTTGTCCGACCAGTTGCCGCAAGGCTTCAGACAGGGGTGTTTTCGTCGGCAGGTTCATCGTCCAGGTGCTGGGTGTCGGACCAGCCGACGAGGGTAAAGCCCTGGGGTGTCCACAACAGGCGGTTGATCGCTCCGTTGGGCAATTGCCAGGTCCGGGGGGAATTGACTTCCTGCCCGGTCGCGATCCGGTACAGCGCATCGAGCACACCGCCGTGCGCCACCACCACGATCTGCTCGCCGGGATGGCGCGCCGCCAGGTCCTTCATCGTCTGCGTCACCCGCTCGCGCAGCTGCAGCAGCGATTCGCCGCCTTCGGGCGGGGCCCACTCGGGCAGCCGCCTGCGCCAGTTGAGCGCGTGGTCCGGCCACGTCTCGCGGATCTCGTCGAAGGTCTTGCCCTCGAAGATGCCGAAGCTGCGTTCGCGCAGGCCTTCCTTGGCGATCACCTGGATGCCGACCGCTTCCGCGATGGGCCTGGCTGTCTGGTGGGCGCGGCCGAGGTCGCTGGAATAGACGGCGCTGATCTTTTCGCCCTTGAGCGCTGCGCCGACGCGACTGGCCTGCCAGCGGCCGGTGTCGTTGAGCTCGATGTCCTTCTGGCCCTGGATGCGCGAATCGACGTTCCACGAAGTTTCCCCGTGGCGGACGGCAATGATTCGGGTGGCTTCCATGCCAGCCCATTTTATTGGGCGGTCGCCGGGCGTCGCCTGAAATCGTTGCGAACTGTGTCGCCTACGCAATAGCGCCTAAGGCTTTTGTTTGCCGCCGACCTGGATGTCCACCCGGCGCACGCCCGGCGGCGGGTTGGGGAAGCCCTGGAGCGCCGCGTCGAACATCGCCGGCAGCACCGAGGCGTTGTCGCCCCAGGGGCCGTCGTTGGTCGCGTGGGTTTCGTACACGACCCGGTTGGTCGGCAGTTCGCGCATCACGACGCCGACTTCGCGGTGGAACCAGGGCTGGTCCATGCGCGGGAAGGGCCCGCCGAAGCCGAAACCCAATCCGACTCCGCTGAATCCGCCGCCGCCCCAGGGGCCCCAGCCCGAGTCCCAGGGATCGGCCCAGGGCGAGAGCACGCGCTGGACCCGGGCCGTCAGCTGCACGGCGTAGCGCGGCGCGGCGTCATCCCGGCGCAGGCCGGCCCTGAACAGCGCCGGGTCGGCGAAAGTTTCGAGCTGCGCCTGTTGCGGCGCCTGCTGCGACAACAGCCGATCGAACCTGTAGGTCGCAGTGGCCGGCAGCGCGGGCAGGCTGGAGAAGGACTGGACGGAGTTGTCCAGCAGGTAGCCGGTGGCGCAGCCTGAGAGGGCCGCGACTGCCAGGACGGCGGTGCCCAACAGGCGGGGCAGGGACTGCTTCATGGACGAACTCCCGACGCTGGATCAGTCGATTTTGATGACTTGGAAGCCGGGCAGGGCGGCGAGGGCTGGAGAAAAGTCTTCGTGATCGAAAGCCTTGTCGCCGTCGGCGCTGGCCACGCCCGTGGTTTTCAGACCCTTGAAATCGTACTGTGTTCCGTCGGCCAGATGCGACGGCACCACGTTTTGTAACGCGGTGAACATGTTCTCCACCCGGCCGGGATGCTTCTTCTCCCACTCGCGCAGCATCCCCGCGACCTGCTTGCGCTGCAGGTTCTCCTGGCTGCCGCACAGGGTGCAGGGAATGATCGGGAACTGCCGGTGCTCGGCCCAGCGGACCAGGTCCTTCTCGGGAACGTAGGCCAGCGGCCGGATGACGATGTGCCGGCCGTCGTCGCTCACCAGCTTGGGCGGCATCCCCTTGAGCTTGCCGCCGAAAAACATGTTCAGGAAGAACGTCTGCAGGATGTCGTCGCGGTGGTGGCCGAGCGCGATCTTGGTCGCGCCGAGTTCGTCGGCGACGCGGTACAGGATGCCGCGGCGCAGTCGCGAGCACAGGCTGCACATCGTCTTGCCTTCGGGGATCTTGTCCTTGACGATCGAGTAGGTGTCCTGGTTCTCGATGTGGAAGGGCACGCCCGTCTTCGCCAGGTAGCCGGGCAGAACGTGCTCGGGAAAGTCCGGCTGCTTCTGGTCCAGGTTGACGGCGATCAGCTCGAAGTTCACCGGCGCGCGCTGCTGCATCTTCTGCAGGATGTCGAGCATGCCGTAGCTGTCCTTTCCGCCCGACATGCAGACCATCACCCGGTCGCCTTCCTCGATCATGGCGAAGTCGGCGATCGCCTGGCCCATGAGGCGGCACAGGCGCTTTTCCAGCTTGTGGGTTTCGCGCTCGATCTTGTGATCGCGCTGCAGGGGGGTGGGTTCGTTCTCGATCCAGAGGGCACTCATGGGCCCATTTTCCCACCCTTGGGCTACCAGCTGCCGGTTTCCATCCGGATCGCCACTTCGCAGTCGTCGAAGATCTCCAGCTTGGCGATCTTGACCCGCACGCCGAGCACGCCGGGGAGCTGCATCAACCGCAGCCCCAGCTTGCCGATGAGGCTCTCCAGCAGGTTGACGTGCTCCGCCGTGCACTCGTCGATGATGATCCGGCGCACCTTGCGGTAATCCAGCACATGGGTGATGTCGTCGTCGCGCGGCAGCAGCGGTTGCGGTCCCAGGTTCAGCTCGGCATCGACCAGGATCGGCTGCGGCGCGGTTTTCTCGTGATCCAGGATGCCCAGGTTGGCGTCGAAGCGCAGACCGGTGAGGGTGAGGATCTGGGTGCCGGTCTTGCTCATGGGACTTGCATCAAGGAAAAATCTCTCTCGAACTTCATCAGGTGCTGGCCGCCGTCGACCAGCAGCGTCGTGCCGGTGATGGACTGGTTCTCCAGCGCGAACTTCACCGTCGCGACCACGTCCTGCGGCGTCGAGGAGCGGCCTAGCGGCGACAGCTTGTGGAGCTCGCGGAATTTCTCTTGCGGCAACAGGTGGCTGGTGATCGTCAGGCCAGGCGCCACGCCGACCACCCGCAGTTGCGGCGCCAGGCCCAGTGCCAGCATCGTCGTCGCCGCCTCGAGCGCCGCCTTCGACAGGGTGTAGCTGACGAAGTCCGGGTTCTGGTTCCACAGCTTCTGGTCCAGCAGGTTGACGACGACCCCTGTTGCCTTGCGCGCGAGCAGATGCGCGTGCAGCGCCTGCGCCAGCAGGATGGGCGCGCCCGCGTTGGTCCGCATGTGCGCGGCCAGCGACTCGTAACCGAAGCTGCCAACGCTGTCGTGCTCGAACATCGATGCGTTGTTGACAACCGCGTCGACGCTGCCCAAGCGCTCGACCACCCGCGGCAGCAGCTCGTGGACGGCGGACTCGTCGGCCAGGTCCGCCTGGAAGGCCTCGAAATCAGCCGCGCCCGGCGCGACGGCGCGGCAGTCGTTGACGGTTTGCAGCGCGTCGGCGGCGGAACCCCTGTAATGCACGGCCACCTGCCAGCCGCCAGCCGCCAGCGCCAGGGCCATGTCGCGGCCGAGCCGGCGTGCGGCGCCGGTGACAAGCACGGTGCGGGGCGGCTGCGACGGATTCATTCGAAGGACAATGGAGGTGTCATGACAGAAGCAGGCAGTTTAACGAGCGCTCCCCGGATGCTGGTGGAAAAAGCGATTGCGCGGGCCGGGGGCCGCATCCCCTTCGACCGCTTCATGGCCCTGGCGCTGTACGCGCCGGGCCTGGGCTACTACGCGAACGACTCGCGCAAGTTCGGCACGATGCCGTCCTCGGGCAGCGATTTCGCGACGGCGCCGGAGATGACGCCGCTGTTCGGGGCGAGCGTCGCGGAGCAGGTCGCCGACGCCTTGCGCGCCACCGGCACCGACGAAGTCTGGGAATTCGGCGCCGGCTCCGGCGCCCTGGCGCTGCAGCTGCTCGACGCTCTCGCAGAAGCGGTGCGTCGCTACACGATCGTCGATCTCTCGGGCAGCCTGCGCCAGCGGCAGCAGGAAGCGCTGGCGAAGTACGGCGATCGCGTGCGGTGGGTCGGCGAATTGCCCGAGCGCTTGAGCGGCGTCGTGGTCGGCAACGAGGTGCTGGACGCGATGCCGGTGAAGCTCCTGGTTCGCAAGGGCGGTATCTGGCACGAGCGAGGTGTGGGGCCGGGCCTGGAATGGAGCGATCGCGTGACGGACCTGCGTCCGCCCATCGCCATCCCCGGCGACCACGATTACCTCACCGAGATCCATCCGCAGGCCGAGGCCTTCGTCCGGACGCTGGCCGACCGGCTCGAGCGCGGCGCGGCTTTCTTCATCGACTACGGTTTCGGCGAGGACGAGTACTACCACCCGCAGCGCCACATGGGAACGCTGATGTGCCATCGCGGCCACCTGGCCGATACCGACCCGCTGCGCGACGTCGGGCACAAGGACATCACGGCGCACGTCAACTTCACGGGACTCGCGCTCGCTGCCCAGGAGGCCGGCCTGCAGACACTGGGCTACACCAGCCAGGCGCGGTTCCTCATGAACTGCGGACTGGTCGCGCGGCTGGCGCAGGCGCCGCTCGAACAGCGGATCGCCGGGCAGCGCCTGGTCGCCGAACACGAGATGGGCGAGCTGTTCAAGGTGATCGGCTTCCACAAGGGGGCGTTCTGGAATGCCCGCGGCTTTGCCGAGGGCGATCGCACCGGCCGGCTCTGATCGGCCCGCGTGTGGCGCGGCCGCACGGCTGCGCCGCCAACCCGTAAACTCAAACCATGATTCGCTGGATCATCGTCATCTTCCTGGCCCTGATGCTCATCAGCTGGTTCACTCCGCTGCTGCAGCGCATGGGCTTCGGCAAGCTGCCGGGCGATCTGCGCTTCAGGCTGTTCGGCCGCGATTGGTTCATCCCGCTCACCACCACCATCATCCTGAGCATGCTCGCCGCGCTCGTCTCCAAACTGATCTGAATCCGCAGCCATGAAAGCCTGCATCGACATCGGCGGCACCAAGGTGGCCGTCAGCCTCAACAGCGGCAACGACCTGGACCTGCTGGCCCGCCGCAGCGAACCGACGGCCAAGACCGGCGACAACGACGCCTTGGCGCTGCAGGTGATGCGCATGGTCGACGAGGCCTGCGCCGAGGTCGGCGTGCCGCCGCCAAGCGTGCAGCGCGCGGGAGTTTCTTCCGCCGGGCCGTTCGTGATGCGCGAGGGCCTGATCGAGCTGGCGGCGCCGAATATCTGCGGCGGCATCGCCGGTCCGGCGCGCGGCTTGCCCAACACCTGGGAAACTGCCTTGCTGGAGGCGCCGCTGCAACGCCGCTTCGGCCAGGTGCGGGTGGAGAACGACTGCGTCGCCGCGCTGGAAGCGGAGCGCCGCTGGGGCGCGCTGCAGGGCGTGGACCATTGCGCCTACGTCACGTGGAGCACCGGCATCGGCACGGGGGTCTGCGTGGACAGCCGCGTGCTGCGAGGCAAGAACGGCAACGCCGGCCATGCCGGCCACATGTTCGTCTCCGACAACGACGACGCCCTGTGCGGCTGCGGCAACGTCGGCGACGTCGAGGCCCTGGTCGCGGGCAATGCCATCGACCGCCGCTTCGGCAGGGACGCGGCTTCGCTGCTGCAACTGGCCAAGAGCGGCGACGCGGGGGCGCTGGCGCTGGTCCACCACCTGAGCCGGGTGATGGGCCGCATGCTCTACAACATGATCATCACGCTCGACCTGCAGCGCATCAGCCTGGGCGGCAGCGTGTTCTGGCATCACCGCGAATTCCTGTTGCCGCTGCTGGCGGCGGAGATCCGCGGCAAGCTGCCGGCCCTCACCGCCGGTTGCGAGCTGGTGCCCGCGGGGCTGGAAGACCGCGTCGGCGACTACGCCGCGCTCGCGCTGCTGGTCTAGTCGGCGCCGGACAGGCCGTCCTGCACGGCCGCGATCCGCGCCTTGTGGATCATCTCGCCGATCTTCGGGCCTTCCGCGCCCGCCTCGCGCGCGGCTTCGGCGATCGCAGCCGTCTCCACACGCTGCGCCGCCGCCAGCGCCGCGAGCAGGCGTTGTCGCTGCGGATAGGGACGCTCCTGCAGGCCGCCGCGGCCGCGGGCGTCGCATTCGCAGGCCAGCAGCGCCTCGTCGAAGCGCTGCGGCTTGCGGAACGCGTCGCAGCGCTCCAGCAGCCGCACCAGGGCGGCGGCGCCGAACTCCGCGCTGCGGTGGATGTTGCCGTGCTCGCGGGCAACGACGTCGGCCAGCTCGCGGCAGTCGTTGGGCACGCGCAGGCGGTTCGCCAGCTTCTTCAACAGCCGGGCGCTGCGCTCTTCGTGGCCGATGTGCTTGGGCAGGATCTCGGCCGGCGTCGTGCCCTTGCCCAGGTCATGCGTCAGGCAGGCGAAGCGCACGGCGAGCGGCGCTTGCAGCCGCGCGCTCATGTCCAGGACCATCATCAGGTGCACGCCGGTGTCGACCTCCGGGTGATAGTCGGCGCGCTGCGGCACGCCCCACAGCCGGTCCACCTCCGGCAGCAGCCGCTCCAGCGCGCCGCATTCGCGCAGCAGCTCGAACATGCGCGACGGCGTCTTCTCCATCAGGCCGCGCGACAGTTCCTGCCAGACGCGCTCCGGCACGAGGTGGTCGGCCTCGCCGTCGCGCACCATCTCGCGCATCAGCTGCAGCGTTTCCGGCGCGACGCCGAAGTCGGCGAATCGCGCCGCGAAGCGGGCCACTCGCAGGATCCGCACCGGGTCTTCGCGGAAGGCATCGGTGACGTGGCGCAGCACCCGCTGCGACAGGTCGCGCTGGCCTTCGTAAGGATCGACCAGCCGGCCGTCCTCGGCGCGCGCCATCGCGTTGATCGTCAGGTCGCGCCGCGCCAGGTCTTCTTCCAGCGTCACACCGGGGTCGGCATGGATGGCGAAACCGCGGTAGCCGGGCGCGGTCTTGCGCTCGGTCCGGGCCAGCGCGTATTCCTCGCGCGTTTGCGGATGGAGAAAGACCGGGAAGTCCTTGCCGACCGGGAGATAACCCTGGGCCACCATCGCTTCGGGCGTGGCGCCCACCACCAGCCAGTCGTGGTCGTTGACGGGCAGGCCCAGCAAGGCGTCCCGCACCGCGCCACCAACCATGAATGTCTGCATGGTGCAAGTTTACGGTGCACGCCCGCTCCGTTCAGCCGTTCAGCCGTCCCCAGACCTCGAGCGCGCGGGCCCGCAACTCGGGCGGCGCCGGCGCGCCGGCCTCGGCCACCAGCCTGGCTGCGGCCGGCGGATCGGCGGTCGCGTCCTTGAACGCGACAATGTTGGGCACGTCGCGGAACAGCCGCAGCAGCACCTCGTGAGCGATGCGGCGGCCGGTGCGCAGCGGGGCGATCGTGTGGGCCGTGTCGTTGCTGCCGGTGCCGGCGAGCACAGGCACCGTCACCGCTTCGCTCACGGCGCGGACCAGGTCGCAACGCTCGGCGTCGCTCAGTGTCGAGCCCTCGCCCGTGGTGGCCGCGACCACCAGGCCGTCGTTGCCGCGTTCCACCAGCCAGCGCGCCAGCCGCTGCGCGGCATCCAGGTCCAGCCGGCCCTGCGCGTCGAATGGCGTGACCATGGCGCTCATCACGGCGCCGAAATGCCGCGGTCCGGGCGCAATCATCCGCGCGACTTCCGGTACGGCTCCTCGAAGTCGAGAAAGTCTTTTTCCGCCAGCGCGTCGTCGATCCAGGCTTTCACGCCCGGCGCCGCGCAGACCCGGTCCATGTACGCGGCGACCGGCGCGGGCACGGGCAGCGCGTAGGTCTTGAGCCGCAGAACGACGGGCGCGAAGTACGCGTCGGCTGCGCAGAACGCGCCGAAAAGGAAGGGGCCGCCGTGCCGTTCGAGCAGGCCACTCCACATCGAGACGATGCGCTTCAGGTCCGTCGCCACGGCCGGCTGCTCACGCAGGATCCGGGCGCCGACCTCGGGCAGCGATGCCTCCACGTTCATCGGGCAATGCGTGCGCAGCGCGGAAAAGCCGGAATGCATCTCGGCGCAGACGCTGCGAGCCCGCGCCCGGGCCTGCCGGTCCTGCGGCCAGACGCCGCGTTCCGGAAAGCATTCGGCAAGGTACTCGGTGATGGCCAGCGTGTCCCAGACGGCGAAGCCGTCATCGACCAGGACAGGCACCTTGCCGGCCGGATTCACGTCGGCAAGCGCCCGCTTGAACGCCGAATCGCCTTCGAACGAATCGAAGCGCAGCTTCACTTCCTCGAACGGGATCTGCAGCTGCCTGAGCAGCACCCATGGCCGCATGGACCAGGACGAGTAGTTCTTGTTGCCGATGTAGAGCTTGAGCATGACGCCTCCGGAAGGAGGTCATGCTAGCCGCCACGGCAGGGCCATTGATGCAAAAAAGCAGCGGGATTGATGCGGCGACGCCGCTACACGTCGTGGTCCGGCTCCTTGGCCGACGCCTTGTTCCGGCGAAGGGACCGGCGCACCGGACCTTCCAGCGAGAGAATGCCCAACGCCAGCAAGGTGCTCAGCACCGCCGTCATCTCGCGCCCGAGGCCGGCAGCCATGCCGATCGCGGCGGTCAGCCAGATTCCGGCCGCTGTGGTGAGGCCCTTCACGTCGTTCTCGCCGGTCGTCTTCAGGATGGTGCCGGCGCACAGGAAGCCGACGCCTGCAACCACGCCCTGGATCACGCGCGTCAGGTCGCCCGGCTCCGTTCCCGCCTGCTGCGGGACCAGCACGAACAGCGCCGCGCCGAGCGAAACCAGCATGTGGGTGCGAACGCCGGCCGCCTTGCCGACCCGTTCGCGCTCCAGGCCCAGCAGGCCGCCGAGCACGGCGGCCAGCAGCAGCCTGAGGATCAGCCTGGTGAGCTGTTCGACGTCGGTGACGTCGGTGAATTCGGCTGCGACGGTGCGGGCGATTTCCTGCCAGATGGTGTCTGCCATGGGTCAGGGAATGTCGCGGTAAGGCTCGGGCTGGCTCGCGTCCCGCGGACCGACCTTGCCGAGCCGCGCCTTGAGCGACTGCGGTTGCCCCGTGAGCAGGGCCGCGTAGTTGGTGGTGTTGGACAGCACCTTCTTGACGTAATCCCGGGTCTCCTGGAAGGGCACGTTCTCGGCCCAGGCGGCCGCCTCGACCACCGGGCCGTTGCGCCAGACCCGCGGCCGGCCCGGCCCGGCGTTGTACGCAGCCGCCGCCATGGGCATCGAGCCGTTGAAGTCGTCGAGCACCAGCTTGAGGTAGCCGGTGCCGATGGCGATGTTGGTCTCGCGGTCGTTCAACTGTTCGATGGTGAAGCTGTTCATCCCGATCTTGCGCGCCGTCCAGCGCGCGGTCGCGGGCATCACCTGCATCAGCCCGGACGCGCCCACATGCGAGCGCGCATCCATGATGAAGCGGCTTTCCTGCCGGATCAGCCCGTAGACATAGGCCGGGTCGAGGTTGATTTCGCGCGCGCGCCGGACCACCGAGTCGCGAAACGGGGTCGGATACCGCGTCTCGAAGTCGATCTCCGACCTGGTCCGGTCGCTGGTGTTGATGCAGCGGTCCCAGAGCTCGCGGTCGCATGCCAGCTGGGCCGCGGCGAGCAGTTCGCGGTCCGTCATGCCGCCGGGCTTGGCGAGGTTGGTCGCGTAGTTCCACTCCCGGACACCTTCGGGCCGCAGGCCCAGCAGGATGGCGTAGATGCCGCGCTGCAGGCTGAGGTTCTGCCGCGCGCCTTCCTTTTCGACATCCGTGAGCGGCGCCGGCTTCTCGGGCGCGGCGATCTTCTGGCCCAGCTCCTCGAGCGCGAGCTGTTCGTAGAAGCCGCGCACCGACGCGATCGATTCCAGCAGCCGCTGCGCCTCGGCGCGGGCGGCTTCGGCATTGCCCGATGCAAGCAGGGCGCGCGCCTTCCAGTAGACCCAGGCCGGATCCTTGCGGCCTTCCTCGGTCATTGCATTCACCGCGTCCAGCACCAGCGGCCACTGCGTGCCTCGCGGCGAGCGCAAGGCGGCCCGCACCTTCCACGCCAGCATCTCGTCGGTCAGGTCGCCCTCCCGCGTGACCCTGGCGTAGTAATCGAGCGCGTCCCCGCTGAGCTTGGAGGCGGCCTGCCGGCCGATCACGCCCCAGATCCAGTTGCGTTCCTCGGCCGACAGCTGGGGTGCCCACTTGCCTTCGAGCAGGGCGGCCGCGCCGTCGGGGTCCGAGGTGGACAGCTTGATCAGCGCCAGGGTGACCATCTCGCGCCGCGACTTGAGCACGGCGAGCTTGCGGCTGGTGAGGAACCTGGTCGGGCTGTTGAACAGGTCGTTGTACAGGTCGACGGAAGTGGGCGCCACGATGTCGATGGCCGCGGCGGCCGCCTTCGGCCGGTTCGCCTCGGTCGCCAGCCTGGCCTTGCGCCAGGCGTCGTTGGCGCTGAGGTTGCGACTGCCCTGGCCGTCGGTGATCAGCGTCCTGGCTGCCAGCGTGCAGCCGTCGTCGGCTTCGCGCTGGGCGAACCAGGCGCGCCGCACGTCCTCGCTCAGGCTGGCCGGTGCGGCCGGCCCGAGCCGCAGATACTGCGACAGCAGGCCGTAGCAGCGCACTTCGCGGTCATCGTTCATGCGGTAACGCGGGTACTCGGCGGCGAAAGCGGTCCAGTCCCGGCGCTGGCCGAGCACCTGCAGCCAGTCGTTGCGAAGCCGGTCTTCCTGGTAGGTGCCGGCGTACTGCGTCAGGAACTGCTGGACTTCGCCGGGCGCCGCCACGTCGAGGCGGGCGCGCAGTTCCCAGTAGGCGGCGTAGGGTTCGAGCGCGTGGCCCCGGGCCAGCGGCAGCAGCTGGGTCAGGCGCTGGCGGTTGCCTTGCTTGAAAGCCTGGTTCATCTCCAGGATGATCTCGTCGCGGGATTGGGCCGGTGCCTGGCAGCTCAACGTCACCGCGAACAGTGCCAAAATCGTTCGTAACTTCATTGGGGGATTATGGACAAGCCGGAGGAAAAAAGGGCTCTGCGGCAGCGCCTCATCGAGGAGCGCCTGGCCATGCCGGACCGCCTGCGGCGCTGCGAGTTGCTGCAGCGCGTGATGCGCATCTGGCTTGTCAACCGTCCCGACACCGTGATCGGCGCGTACTGGCCGATCAAGGGCGAGTTCGATCCCTTGCCGGCCTTGCACCGCTGGAAGGAAGACGGCGAACTGCTCGATGAGCCGCAGTTGCGTCGCATCGGCCTGCCGGTGGTCGACAAGATGCACAAGACGCTGAAATTCCACGCCTGGTATCCGGGCTGCCCGATGGAAGAAGACGCGTACGGAATCCCGAAACCCAAGGACACCGAGGTCATCGTCCCGACGCTGCTGTTCGTGCCCTGCGTCGGCTACGGGCCCGGCGGCTTCCGCCTGGGCTATGGCGGCGGCTTCTACGACCGCACGCTGGCGACGCTGGAGCCGCGCCCTTTCACCGTGGGACTGGGCTTCACCCAGGGCTTTGTCGGCGAGCTCGAGCCGGAGCCGCACGACATCGCGCTCGACGCGATCCTCAACGACAACGGCGAGGTCTGGCCCATGCCGCAGGGCCAGGGCCGTCAGTCGATGTAGTCGATGGTGTCCGGGTCCGGCACTTCGCCGATGGTCTTGCGCGTGGCCTTGGCCTGGGCGTTCAGCCAGTCGCAGAAGTCCTTGATCTCCGGGCGCTGGCCGCTGCGCGGGCCGACGATCAGCCAGTAGGCGTGCGGTGATTGCATCCGCAGCCTGGGCAGCGGCTCGATCAGGTCGCCGTTGGCAAGGCTCTCGGCCACCATCGGCAGCCGCGCCAGCACGACCCCCTGGCCGGTGAGTGCCGCCTGCACCATCTGGTAGGCGTAGTTGAAGTACAGCCAGCGCCTGGGCTGCAGCTTGGACTGCTGGTGCTCGTCGAACCAGCGCCGCCAGGTGAGCCACTCCAGGTGCGACCGGTGCGCGTCGCCGGCCTCGATCAGCGCGAACTGCGCCAGGTCCGCCGGTTGCTTGAGCGGCGCGCTGCTTTTGAGCAGCCAGGGGCTGGCCACCGGCGTCAGCTCTTCGCCGAACAGCCGGATGGCGCTGGCCGGCATGTTCGCCATCGGCCCATAGCGCAGGGCCAGGTCGACGTCCGCCACGTCGAGGTCCAGCGACGTGTCGGAGGCGTCGATCCGGATGTCGATCTCCGGGTGGTCGCGCTGGAACTGCTCGAGCCGGGGGATCAGCCACATCGAGGCGAACGAGGCGAAGGTGGTGAGCGACACGCTCTTGCGGCCGGCGCTCTGGCGGATCTGCCGCACCGCGCCGTCGATGCGCGGCAGGGCGTTGGTGACGGCGAGCAGCAGCTGGGCGCCCGCGCTGGTCAACTCCACGGCCCGCGTATGGCGCAGGAACAGGCTCACGCCCACTTCTCCTTCCAGCGACTGGATCTGCCGGCTGACCGCCGACTGGGTCAGCGCCATCTCCTCCGACGCGGCGCGGAAGTTCAGGTGCCGGGCCACGGCTTCGAAGGCCCGCAGGTTGCCCGCCGAGATCGGCCGGCTGCGCAAATGGGTTTGGGAATGCTGCATGGGGGGGCGACGGCGGGTCTGGGGATTGATGCGGATCGGGAATCAATAGCCTAGCCGGATTTCATTGGACTGCCAAGCTTGCGCCGCCGATCATCCATCGACGGTACGCAGACCCAGGAGAACGCCATGACCCCGCAAACGCTCACGCAATCGCATCAATCCGCCACCGGGCTGGCGGGCACGTGGAAGCTGGCGGCCGGTCGGGCCGTCACCTTGCGTCCGCGCGAGCCGGGATTGTTGCGGATCGCGCATGGCAGCGTCTGGGCCACCGGCGACGGACCGCACGCGGGCGCGCTGAACGATCAGGGCGACCGCTTCCTCGAGGTCGGCGACCAACAGACGCTGCGGCGCGGGGAAACGCTGGTGATCGAAGCCTTCGACAAGCGCGTGCCGGCGTACTTCAGCTGGGACCCGCTGCCGCAGGCCGAACCGCGCCGCGCGGCTGCGGCGCTCGCTCAGCCGGTTGAGGACTTGCGCCTGGCGCTGGTGCTCGGCGCCAGCGCCGCGGGACGGCTGTTGGCAGCCCTGGCGGGCCTGGCCTGGGCCGCGCTGGGCCGCGACCGGCCTTCCTTGGTCGGCCGCGCCTTCAAGGCGCATTCGAGCGCCTGACGCGCCCACGGCGCCATCATCTGTGGCGCTTCCATCGCCTCCGCAGGCGCGCTGTAGTAGTTGACGCTGCGCTCCACGCCCCTGGCGGTGTAGGTGAAGCGTTCGCAACCCGCGACCTCGTAGTAGCTGCGCAGCGCGCCGTCGGCCTTGAGCCAGAGCTTTTCCCCCGAGCCGAGGTCCGCGACGATGGCGATGTTGAAGCCGCCGGTGCTGATGCCCCACGCGCCGAACATCGACCGGATCTCGCAGGGGCCGGCGGCGGCGAGCAGCTCGCAACAGTGGCGGGCGAAGTTGCTGGGGGGCATGGGGCAACGATAGCAGCGGCCCGCGATAATTCCAAGATGGCCCGCCCCAAGTCCTCCCAGCACGACATCAGGCGGGACGAGATCCTCGACATCGCGGCCCAGTGCTTCGCCGACCGCAGCTACCCGGCCGCCAGCATGAACGACATCGCAGCCGCCGGCGGCACGTCCAAGGCGCGCCTGTACCACTACTACGAGAGCAAGGAAGCGATCCTGTTCGACCTGCTGGACCGCTACACCCAGAGGCTGCTGGGGATCATCGGCCAGGCCGAAGCGACCGCGCAGCGGCGCGACCTGGACGAGCGCGCCGCCCTGCACGAGCTGATCCGCAGTTTTCTCCAGGAGTACGAAACCTCCGCCACGCGCCACGTGGCCTTGCTGCACGACACCAAGTTCCTCGGCGACGAGCAGCGCGAGCTGATCCTGGACCGGCAGCGCGACGTCGTCTCAGCCGTCACCCGTTTCCTCAAGCGCGCCTATCCCGAGCGGTTCACGGCCGGCAACCAGACGGCGCTGACGATGATGCTGTTCGGCATGATCAACTGGACCTTCACCTGGCTGCGGCCCGGCGGTCCGCTCAGCTACGCGGCCTTCGCCGAGGAGGTGATCGCCGTGATCGATCGGGGACTCGCCGCATGAGCGGGCTGCACGTCGTCGTGATGGGAGTGGCCGGCTGCGGCAAGTCCGCTGTCGGCGAGCAGCTCGCCGCAGCGCTTGGCCTGCCGCTGATCGAGGGCGACGGCTTCCACCCGCCCGGCAACATCTCCAGGATGCAGCAGGGCGTCGCGCTGACCGACGCCGACCGCGCCGGATGGCTGGCGCGCCTGGCCGAAGAATTGTCGCGGCATCCGCAGGGCGCCGTTCTCACCTGTTCGGCGCTCAAGCGCGGCTACCGTGATCGTTTGCGCGCGGCCGCGCCGCAGCTGCGCTTCGTCCACCTCGCGCTCGGCCAGCACGACGCGCTGGAACGGGTGGCGCGGCGCGCCGGCCACTTCTATCCGCCAAGCCTCGTCGCGAGCCAGTTCGCGGCCCTGGAAAATCCTGCCGGCGAGGCGGGCGTCGTCGTGGTGGATGCGCTTTTGCCCTTGCCGGCGGTCGTCGAGCAGGCGCTGCGCGCCCTCGCGGGCGAAGCGGGATTTCACAATCCGTAATGGATTACGTTTAGTTAAAATCGGCGGACGCCCAGCGCGTCCCAGCATCACCCCCGCACCAGGAGACTCCCCCATGTCCAAGGCTTTCGCCAGCCAGGCCGATCTCGCCGACAAGAAGATCACTTTCGAGCAACTCAGCACGCACTGCTGGGCGTACACGGCCGAGGGCGACCCCAATTCCGGCGTGATCGTCGGCGACAAGTTCATCATGGTGAGCGACGCGACCGCCACGCCGGCGATGGCCAGGGACCTGATCGCCCGCATCCGCGAGGTCAGCGACAAGCCGATCAAGTACGTGCTGCTCACCCATTACCACGCCGTCCGCGTGCTGGGCGCGAGCGCCTTCGTCGCCGAAGGTGCGACCGAGGTCATCGCCAGCCAGGGCACGCTGGAGCTGATCGCCGAGCGCGGCAAGGAAGACATGCAGTCGGAGATGGAGCGATTCCCGCGGCTGTTCCGCAACGCCGAATCCGTGCCCGGCCTGACCTGGCCGACCATGGTGATCGGCGGCGGCACGCCGGCCAAAGGCGAAGTTCCGGGCAAGCTGACCGTCGACCTGGGAGGCGTGCGGGTGCAGATCTGGCATCCGGGCAATGGCCACACCCGCGGCGACACCATCGCCTGGGTCGAAGAAGAGAAGGTCCTGTTCTCGGGCGACCTGGTCGAGTACAACGCCGGCGTCTACACCGGAGACGCGCACCTCGAGGAATGGCCGGTCACGCTCGAAGCACTGCGCGCGCTGCGGGCCGAGGCCATCGTTCCGGGCCGGGGCGAGGCGATGAAGGGTGCAGCCGAGGTCGAGCAGGCGCTCGACTACACCAAGCGCTGGGTCGAGACGCTGTACAGCGCAGCCAGGGAAGCGGCGGCCGCCGACATGGACCTGAAGGCGGCGATGGCCCACACCCGAAAGACCATGGACCCGGTGTTCGGCCATGTGTTCATCTACGAGCACTGCCTGCCGTTCGACGTCAGCCGGGCTTTCGACGAAGCCAAGGGCATCAAGATCCCGAGGGTCTGGACGGCCGAGCGCGACAAGGAAATGTGGGCCGCGCTCCAGGCTTGACGGATAGCGCCCACGGGTTCAGCTCGTGCGTGGCCCGGTTGCGACGTGTAGTCCTGGGCCGACATGCCGGGGCTCGTCCCTCCGACAAAACTCCTGGGATGTGCCGCCTAAGCTGGACGGCATCCCAGGAGATTTCGATGTTCCCCAGATCCACCCGCCGCGTCCTGCAACAACAACCTCCGCGCCACAGCGACCCGCAGCAGCAGCAAGCCGGTTCAAGCGACTTCCAGCCGAAACCGCAGGGCAAGCAGCAGCAGATGGGCGAAGGCAGCTACGAAGGCAGCGCCGACTACAAGCAGCGCACCGAGGAATACCTCAAGAAGGCCGATGTGGAGGCTGATGCCCAGGCCGCCAAGCCGCGTTCCGCCGAAGAGGCCCGGGAACTGGAGCGCGCCGAGGAAGAAGCCAAGTCCCACTCCAAGGGCGAGCGCTAGCCGCCACCGGCTCGCGATACCTCAGGGTTCCGCAGCCAGTTCCTCCAGATCGCGCTGGTAAGCGCGAAGACGCCGCACAGCGCTCTGCCGCTGCTGCGGCGTCGTGCTTTGGTGGACTGCGGCAACGTTGCGGCAAGCCTCCTGGAACAGAGCCTCCTGGTAGTCGCGATAGCGCTGGTCCGGTGATTGCAGCCCGCGTTCCAGCAGGCCGTGGACGACGGACCGGGCGTCCGACAGCGACACCGGTTGCCCGGCGATTTTTCTCAGGCCCTGCAGGATGTCCTGCTGGCGCCGCTGCCGCTCCTGCAGGTTGGTCCCGGCATTGAAGACCGTCCGCTCGGCCTGGCTGCGCAGCATCTCGCGCTGCGGCCCGTCCAGCCGGCCGTAGATCGTTTCGGCGCGATCGAGGAATTGCTTGAAGCGCTTCTCACGCAATTCGCCGGCCGGCAGCTCGATCCAGTCCTTGCGGTACTCGCGATTGTTCTTGCGGTACTTGCGTTCCAGCTGCGCCAGCTGCTCCGCGCTCAAACCCAGCGCCAGCGTGACGGCCGCCGGTTCCGCGCGCTCGGCGAGCGCGAGCAGGCGGGCGCGCAGGTCGGGGACCACGGCACAAGCCTCCTGCGCCGTGAACTCGCCGCCAACCATCCGTTCCGCCCGCTGCAGCAGGCCGGCGAGCTTGGGCAGCTCCTCGCGCCGATGCCACTGCTGCAGGCGCGCCAGGTCCTCGCGGATTCGCTGTTCCTGGTCGTCGTTCAGGTCCAGGTAGCCGTCGAGCCACCAGCCGCCCATCTGCGGCAGCGTGTTGTAGCCCAGCTTGATCGCACTGCAGGCTGCGAGAGCCACGGCGAGGCTGAGCAGCCCGATAATCCGGGCAGCATTCGAGAGGCGATGCATGAACAACGAGGATTCCCTATGACAGCATTGGATGTGGTCGTCATGGCCGCCGGCAAGGGCACGCGCATGAAGAGCCGCCTGCCCAAAGTGTTGCATCGATTGGCCGGTCGCGCACTGATCCAGCATGTCATCGAAACCGCGGCCGGTTTGCAGGCCCGTCGCATCGTGGTGATCACGGGCCATGGCGCGGAGCAGGTCGAGTCGGCGCTGGCGGCATCCGCGCAAGCGGCCGGTGCGGCCGTGCCCGCGTTTGCACGCCAGGAACCGCAGCTGGGAACCGGTCACGCGGTGCAGCAGGCCGTGCCGCTGCTTCCCGACGACGGCATCACCCTCATCCTGAACGGCGACGTGCCGCTGATCGAGGCGCCGACCCTGCGCGAGCTGGTGCAGCTTTGCGGCGGCGAGAAGCTGGCCCTGCTGACCGTGGACATGCCTGACCCGACCGGTTACGGGCGGATCGTGCGCGGCGGCACCGGCGTGCGGGCGATCGTCGAACACAAGGACGCGGACGAGAAGCAGAGGCAGATCCGCGAGGTCTACACCGGCGTGATGGCCGTTCCCACCACGCTGCTGAAGGCGTGGCTGGGCCGCCTGACCAACGACAACGTGCAGGGCGAGTACTACCTGACGGACATCGTGAAGCTCGCGGTCGCGGACGGCGCCGAGGTTGCCGCGGTGGAGATCAGCGACCGCATCCAGGTGGACGGCGTGAACAGCCCGGTGCAGCTGGCGGAGCTGGAACGCGCCTGGCAGATGCGCAACGCGCGGTCCCTGATGGAGCAGGGCGTGCGCATCGCCGATCCGGCCCGCTTCGACGTTCGCGGCCGGCTGCAGTGTGGCCAGGACGTGGAGATCGACGTCAATTGCGTGTTCGAGGGCAATGTCTCGCTGGCCGACCGCGTGCGGATCGGCGCCAATTGCGTCGTTGCGAATGCCAGCATCGGCGCCGGCGCGGTGATCCATCCCTTCACCCACATCGACGGCGAGAAGGCGGGCGTCAAGGTCGGCGAAGGCGCGCTGATCGGCCCCTTCGCCCGGCTGCGGCCCGGAGCCGACCTGGGCGCCGAAGTCCACATCGGCAACTTCGTCGAGGTCAAGAACTCGACTCTCGCGCGCGGCGCCAAGGCCAACCATCTGGCCTACCTCGGCGACGCGCAGGTCGGCGAGCGGGTCAACTATGGCGCCGGGTCGATCACGGCGAACTACGACGGCGCCAACAAGCACCGGACGGTGATCGAGGCGGACGTGCATGTCGGCAGCAATTGCGTGCTGGTGGCGCCGGTCACGATCGGCGCCGGGGGCACCGTTGGCGCCGGATCGGTCATCACCAAGGACACGCAGCCCCAGGCGCTGTCGATCGCGCGCGGCAAGCAGGTCGGCATTGCCAACTGGCAGCGGCCCAAGAAGGCCGGCCCCGGCCGTTCCTGAAACCGGATCGCCTCAGGAGCGCGGCGTGCGCACCAGCGGCAAGCGCGGCTCGAACTTGGCCCGCTTGATCGAGAAGAACGCCTTGACGTTGCGGACGTTGGCGTCGCTGGTGAAAAGGCGCTGCGCCAGCGCCAGGTAGGCGGGCATGTCCGTCGCATGGACCACGAGGATGAAATCCGGTCCGGGCGACACGCGGTAGCACTGCTGCACGGCGGCGTCCTGCGCCACGCGCCGCTCGAATTCTTCCGCGGCGTCCTGCCCTTGCCGGTCCAGCGTGATCTCCACGATGGCCGTGAGGCCGTGCCCCATGTGCTGTGCGATGCGATCGGAGTCGAGGATCGCGATCTGCCGCTCGATCAAGCCCGCGTCGCGCAGCCGCTTGACCCGGCGCAGGCAGGTGGGCGGCGAGATGTGGACCCGCCTGGCCAGATCCTGATTGCTTTCCGATGCGTCGAGCTGGAGCTGGGTGAGCAGAGCCAAATCCAGCGCATCCAGCTCGATGGATTCCATATTTGAGGCCATTGTGAAATTTTACGTCGAGGCGTGGCGTGCGTGAAATTTTATTGCGGTTGAAGCCGAATTGAGATCACATATTCTTCTGGTCGGGCTCTAAAGTCTCTCCGTCTCAAGGAGCAAATCATGTGTGGAATCGTAGGCGCCGTGTCCAACCGCAATATCGTGCCGATCCTGGTGCAGGGCCTGCAGCGGCTCGAATACCGGGGTTATGACTCCTGCGGCGTGGCCGTGTATGCCGATGGCTTGAAGCGCGCCCGCAGCACCTCGCGGGTGTCCGAGCTGCAGCAGCAGGTCAGCGCCGAGCACATCGAGGGCGGCACCGGCATTGCCCACACCCGCTGGGCCACCCACGGCGCGCCGGCGGTTCACAACGCCCATCCGCATTTCAGCCACGGCACCGGCGCTGACAGCGCGGCCCGCCCCGGCCGGGTGGCGCTGGTCCACAACGGCATCATCGAGAACCATGACGAGCTGCGCGCTGCCCTGCAGGCCAAGGGCTATGTCTTCAGCAGCCAGACCGACACCGAGGTCATCGTTCACCTGATGGACAGCCTGTACGACGGCGACCTGTTCGAGGCGCTGCAGGGCGCGGTGGCCCAGCTGCACGGCGCCTATGCGATAGCTGCCTTTTGCAAGGACGAGCCACACCGGGTCGTCGGCGCCCGCGCCGGTTCGCCTCTGATTCTGGGCGTGGGCGGCGGGCTTGACCAGGACCATGCCGAGACTTTCCTCGCCAGCGACGCGATGGCGCTGGCCGGCGTGACCGACCAGATCGTCTATCTGGAGGAGGGCGACCAGGTGGACCTGCAGCTGGGCAAGTACTGGATTTTCAGCCGCGACGGCCAGCGCGTCGAGCGCCCGGTCAAAACCGTGCATGCCCACAGCGGCGCTGCCGAGCTGGGGCCGTACCGCCACTACATGCAAAAGGAAATCTTCGAGCAGCCGCGCGCCATCGGGGACACGCTCGAAGGCGTGGCCGGCATCGTGCCCGAGCTGTTCGGCGACGGCGCCTGGCGCACTTTCAAGGACACCGACTCGGTGCTGATCCTGGCCTGCGGCACCAGCTACTACAGCGGCTGCACGGCCAAGTACTGGCTGTAAGGCATCGCGAAGATCCCGACCCAGGTCGAGGTCGCCAGCGAATACCGCTACCGCACCTCGGTGCCCAACCCGCGCACGCTAGTGGTCACCATCACCCAGAGCGGCGAGACCGCCGACACGCTGGCCGCGCTGCGCCACGCGCAAAGCCTTGGCATGACGCAGACGCTGACCATCTGCAACGTTGCCACCTCGGCCATGGTGCGCGAATGCAAGCTGGCTTACATCACCCGGGCCGGCGTCGAGATCGGCGTGGCCTCTACCAAGGCCTTCACCACCCAGCTGGCCGGGCTGTTCCTGCTGACGCTGGCGCTGGCCCAGTCAAAGGGCCGGCTCACCGAAGACCAGGAAGCCGAGCACCTGAAAGCGCTGCGCCATCTGCCCGCCGCGCTGCAGGCGGTGCTGGCGCTCGAACCCCAGCTCATCAGCTGGGCGGAGGATTTCGCCAAAAAAGAAAACGCGCTCTTCCTTGGGCGTGGCCTGCACTACCCGATTGCGCTCGAAGGCGCGCTCAAGCTCAAGGAAATCAGCTATATCCATGCTGAGGCCTACCCGGCAGGCGAACTCAAGCACGGCCCGCTGGCTCTCGTCACCAGCGCCATGCCGGTGGTCACCGTCGCGCCCA
>JAQGNJ010000298.1 GCA_028291885.1 Ramlibacter sp.
GAACTGGGAATGAAGCTGGCGGCGCTCAAGGGCGAAGGCCTGTTCGATGACCACGTGCCGGCGGCATCGGGCGGTGGAACCGGCCTGAACGCCGCGGAAAAGAGGCTGGTCGCCTACCTCTCGGCGCTGCGCTGAGGGCTCCCACGCGGCAAAGCTGGCTTGTCCTACAGGACGGAACGGCGCCGCTTTTTAAGGTTGACGCAGAAAGCACCCGCCATGGACGATCGATCCTCCAGCGCCCTGAAGGCCTACCGCGACAAGCGCAATTTCGACATCACGCCGGAGCCGGCCGAAGGCGGCGTGCCCAACGAGGACGAGCGGGTGTTCGTGATCCAGAAGCACTGGGCCACGCGGCTGCATTACGACTTCCGGCTGGAGCTCGAAGGCACGATGAAGAGCTGGGCCGTTCCCAAGGGACCGAGCTTCGATCCCGCCGACAAGCGCATGGCCGTCCACGTGGAAGACCATCCGCTTTCGTACAACCGCTTCGAGGGAACCATCCCGCCAAAGCAGTACGGCGCAGGCAAGGTCATCATCTGGGACAAGGGAACCTGGATCCCGGTCGGCGACCCGCACAAGGGCTACCGCGAAGGCAAGCTGAAGTTCGAATTGCGGGGCCACAAGCTGCACGGCCACTGGACCCTGGTCAGGATGAAGGGCCGCGGCGACGAGCGCCAGGAGGCCTGGCTGCTGATCAAGGAAAGAGACGAGCATGCGAAGCCGTCTGCCGAATTCAGTGTGGTCGACGCCATGCCCGACAGCGTGAAAGAGATGGCGGATCGCCCCGTTGCGGCAACCCAAGCCGCGCCGTCGCAGGATCCGCCCGCGGAACCTGAACCCGAACCTCCAGCGGCAGCCGGCCCCCCCGCCGGCGCCCGCAAGGCCGCGCTTCCGGAACTGCTGCAGCCCGAGTTGGCGACGCTGGTGGACAGCCCGCCCATCGACCCGGAAAACTGGATCTACGAGATCAAGTTCGACGGCTATCGCATGCTCACCCGGGCCGAGAACGGCAAGGTGCAGCTGGTCACGCGCAACGGCAACGAGTGGACTTCCAAGCTGCCGGAACTGGCTCGCGCGCTCGAGGGCATGGAGCTGCCGGACGGCTGGTACGACGGCGAGATCATCATGCCCGGCAACCGCGTGCCGGCGGACTTCCAGGCCTTGCAGAACGCCTTCGACAGCACGCGCACGGCCGACATCGTCTATTACCTGTTCGACATCCCCTACTGCGCGGGCTACGACCTGCGCGAAGTGCCGCTGGTGGAACGCCGCGAGGTGCTGCGGCGCGTGGTGGAACGCAAACCCGCAAAGAACGTGCGCTTCAGCGCCGTGTTCGAAGCGCCGCCGCAGGAGATCGTCGCCTCGGCCTGCCGGCTGGGCCTGGAAGGGGTCGTCGCCAAGCGCCGGGATTCGGCGTACGTGACGCGGCGTTCGCCGGACTGGATCAAGCTCAAATGCGGCCAGCGGCAGGAATTCATCATCGGTGGCTACACCGATCCCAAGGGCTCGCGCACCGGCATCGGCTCGCTGCTCCTGGGCGTCCACGACAAGGACGGGAAGCTGCGCTACGCGGGCAACGTCGGCACGGGCTTCAACGAACGAACGCTGCGCGAAATCCGCGAGCAGCTCGATGCGCTGCCGGCGGACAAGCCCGCGTTCGCGCCGGATCCCGAGCTTCCGCGCAACGCACACTGGGTCAAGCCGCAGCTGGTCGCGGAGGTCGCGTTCGGCGAATGGACCCGCACCGGACGCGTGCGGCATTCGGTCTTCCACGGCTTGCGCACCGACAAGCCGCCCGAAGTCATCGTGCGCGAGGAGCCCAGGCACGAACCCAAGCCGGAGGCGCCGGCGAAGGCCGCATCGGCGTCGCGCCGCAAGGCGGCTAGCCCGAGAAGCGAGAGGCCCGTCCAGACTGCCGCGAAAGCCGCCGAGCCTGCCGGGTCGGAAAGCGCCGAGGTCCAATTGCCGGCGGCGCTTCGCGTCAGCCATCCCGACCGCGTGATCGACGCCCTGAGCGGCACGACGAAGATCGAGCTGGTGCGCTACTACGCGCTGGTCGCGCCACTGATGATGGAGCACCTCAAGGGCCGGCCGGTCGCACTTGTGCGCGCGCCGTCCGGCGTCGGCGGCGAACTCTTCTTCCAGAAGCATGCGGAGCGCTACAACATGCCCGGCGTCGAGCAGCTCGATCCGGCGCTGTCGCCCGACCACCAGCCGATGCTGGAAATCACCCGAACGGAAGGCCTGCTGTCCGCGGCGCAGATGAACGTCATCGAGTTCCACACCTGGAATGCCGTGAAGACGGCGATCGGCAAGCCTGATCGCATGACGTTCGACCTCGACCCGGGCGAAGGCGTCGGCTGGACCCAGGTGAAGGAGGCAGCGCAACTGGTGCAGGCCTTCCTCTCCGAGCTCGAGCTGCCGGCCTTCCTCAAGACCAGCGGCGGCAAAGGCTTGCACGTGGTGGTGCCGCTCAAAAAGCAGTTCGACTGGGACACGGTGAAGGACTTTTCCGCCGCGATCGTCCAGCACCTGGCGCGCACCATCCCGGACCGCTTCGTCGCCAAGAGCGGGCCGAAGAACCGGGTCGGGCGGATCTTCATCGACTACCTGCGCAACGGCTTCGGCGCCACGACGGCCTGCGCGTGGTCGGCGCGCGCCCGGCCCGGTCTGGGCATTTCGGTGCCGGTGCGGTGGGACGAGCTGGCTGGCCTGGAGGGCGGCGCCCACTGGAGCGTCGCGACCGTGGGGCAACGGCTGGAACAGGGCAACACGCCCTGGCAGGACTACGAGGCAAGCCGCGCTCCGCTCGCCGCCGCGATGAAAACACTGGGCTTCCAGCGCTGAAAGGACCGCCGCCGATGCAGCAGCAATGGCCCCGGACGCTCTGGATCGTCCGCCACGGGCAAAGCGCCGGCAACGTCGCACGCGATGCCGCCGAAGCCGCCGGCCTGCCGGTGATCGACATCGCGCACCGGGACATCGACACGCCGCTGTCTTCGCTGGGCCGTCTCCAGGCGATGGCCCTGGGCGAATGGTTCCGCGAGCTGCCGCGGCAGCGCCGGCCCGAGGTCATCCTGTGTTCGCCTTACATCCGCGCGCGCGAAACGACGAAATTGCTGATGCAGACGGCCGGCATCGAGTCCGGGTCGATCCGGGTCCGATACGACGAGCGGCTGCGCGAAAAGGAATTCGGCATCCTGGACCGCCTGACCGTGCTCGGCATCCGGCAGAAGTTTCCCGAACTCGGCGAGCAGCGCTCCCACGTCGGCAAGTTCTATTTCCGCCCGCCCGGCGGCGAAAGCTGGTGCGACGTGATCCTGCGCCTGCGCAGCCTGGTGGAGATGGCGACGCGCGAGCACGGGGGCCAACGGGTCCTGGTGGTCGCGCACCAGGTGATCGTCAACTGCATGCGCTACCTGCTCGAATGCATGGACGAAGCGGAGATCCTGGCGATCGACAAGCTTGCCGACGTTCCCAACTGCGGCGTGACCTCGTACGAGTACGACGCCGGCAAGGACGCGATGGTGCCGGACCTGGTGAATTTCATCGCGCCGCTGCGCGAAGCCGGGGCGCCCGTCACCGCCGAACCCGACGTCAACGTGTCGGCCAAGCCATGAAGCGCGAACCGTCGCCCGCCGTCACCCTCGATGCCAATGCCTTGCGGGAGTGGCCGCTGCCGCTCATCTCCGACGATGCGGACAAGGAAGAGCGCGGCCGCATCCTGGTGGTCGCCGGAAGCCGCGAAATCGCCGGCGCGGCGCTGCTGGCCGCCACCGCGGCGCTGCGGGCCGGCGCCGGCAAGCTGGTGATCGCCACGGCCGCCTCGATGGCGCCCGGCAAGGCGCTGAGCATGCCGGAAGCGCGGGTCATCGGCCTGCCCGAAACGCCGGCCGGGGGATTCGACACGGCCGGGGTGCCGCAACTGCAAAAAACCGCGGCCGGCTGCGCTGCCGCGGTGATCGGCCCTGGCCTCATGGACGACGAAGCCAGCTGCGAATTCGTCGCCGCCCTCCTGCCCTGGCTGGCCCATTGCCCCGTGGTGCTGGATGCGCTGGGGATGAACGTCGTGGGCCGGCTGGCGCCCTTCGACCAGCCGGTGCTGCTCACGCCGCACGCAGGTGAGATGGCGCACCTGACGGGCCGCAGCAAGGACGACATCGCCGCCGATCCCCAGGCCTGCGCCACCGAAGCGGCCGCGCGCTGGAATGCCGTCGTCGCGCTCAAGGGTGCGACGACGGTGATCGCCTCACCCGACGGCCGTTGCTGGATCCATCGCGGTGGGGAAGCCGGCCTCGCAACGTCCGGTTCCGGCGACACGCTGGCCGGAATCATCGGCGGGCTGGCGGCGCGCGGCGCTGCGCTGGAGCAGGCCTGCGCCTGGGGAATCATGCTGCACGCCGCGGCGGGGGCGCGGCTGTCGCGCACGGCGCCGCTTGGATTCCTGGCGCGTGAACTGCCGGGCGAAGTGCCGGCGGCCCTGCAACAGCTGTCGGGCTGAGCTGGCTTACGGCTGGCCTGAAGCGCCGACCCAGGGCAGCACCATGTGGAGCGCCTGCGCGTCGCGCTCCACCCGGACCGACTCCGCTTGCGCCAGGGCCTGCACGTCGCCCCAGTCCAGCTTGCGGTACCCGGCCTCGTTCGCGAAGCCCTGGTTGCCATCCGTCTTGCGCATGACGAGCGTCAGCCGCAAGCCCGTCGGTTCGGCGCTGGCCGTGAGCACCAGGTCGGCCGGCGGCGGGTTCTCGTCCGTGCAGTGGATCAGGGCAGCCGTCAGCACGTTGCGCATCGCAGGCCGGCGGACTTGCCCGGCTGGCTCGCCGCACTCGTTGCGAACCGCGTAGCCGCGAAAGCCCAGGCTGGTGGCCAGCAGGCCGACGCACTCGCGCACGCCGTCCGCCACCACGGTCGTGGCGTTTTCTTCCGGCGCCAGCCAGGTCACCACGTCGAGGCAGGAAGCAAGCGCCGCACGGGCGAAGCCGTTGATCTTCTGCGCGCTGTCGTGGACGCTGGCGAGATCGGGCTCGGCCGCGCGCAGGCGCCGGTCCATGACTTCGTAGATCATCCCGATCGGCTGCAGGTTCACCACCAAATGGTGGCGCATCGACGGGGCAAGCCGGCGCAGCAAGGCATAACGGGCTGCCTCGGCGCGAGCCACGGACGTGGGAACTGCAGTCTCGTGCACCGCGGTGGTCGCTTTTGTCATCACCCGAGAATATTTAGGGGCCGAAGCGTTGTCAACTTCGCCGGCTGGCGCGAAGCGAACGTGAACATTTGCTCAGGTTCCGTGCGTTTTTCACTCGACAGTCACACTCTTGGCGAGATTGCGCGGCTTGTCGACGTCGGTCCCCCGCGCGCAAGCCGTGTGGTAGGCCAGCAGCTGCAGCGGCACGACGTGCAGCAGCGGGCTCAGCGCGCCATAGTGCTCCGGCATCCGGATCACGTGGATCCCGTCCTCGCTTTCGATCCGGCTGTCGGCGTCCGCGAGCACGTAAAGCACGCCGCCGCGCGCCCGGACTTCCTGCATGTTGCTCTTGAGTTTTTCGATCAGCGTGTCGTTCGGCGCGACCGTCACCACCGGCATTTCGCTGGTCACCAGGGCCAGCGGCCCGTGCTTGAGCTCGCCGGCCGCATAGGCCTCGGCATGGATGTAGGTGATCTCCTTGAGCTTGAGCGCGCCTTCCAGCGCGATCGGGTAGTGCAGGCCCCGACCCAGGAACAGCGCGTTCTCCTTGCCGGCAAAGTCCTCGGCCCAGCTGATCAGCTGCGGTTCCAGCGCCAGAACGGCCGACAGCTGTGCCGGCAGGTGCCGCATGGCCTTGAGGTGGCGCGCCTCGTCGTCCTGCGACAGCCGGCCCTTGGCCTGCGCCAGGGCGAGTGTCAGCAGGAACAGGCCGGCCAGCTGGGTGGTGAAGGCCTTGGTCGAGGCCACGCCGATCTCGACGCCCGCCCGCGTGATGTAGGCGAGCTTGCACTCGCGGACCATGGCCGACGTGGCGACGTTGCAGATGGTCAGCGTGTTCGTCATTCCGAGGGACTGCGCGTGCCGCAGCGCCGCGAGCGTGTCGGCGGTCTCGCCCGATTGCGTGATCGTCACCACCAGGGTGCGCGGATTGGGCACGGATTCGCGATACCGGTATTCGCTCGCGATCTCGACCTGGGTCGGCAGCTT
>JAQGNJ010000327.1 GCA_028291885.1 Ramlibacter sp.
TCCTGCGCAACGCCGACCAGATGAGTTTTGCCGAGATCGAGAAGAAGATCGCCGAATACGGCGCCAAGGCGCGCGACGGCAAGCTGGGCATCGAGGAGATGACCGGCGGCACCTTCTCCATCTCCAACGGCGGCGTGTTCGGCTCGATGCTCTCGACGCCGATCATCAACCCGCCGCAGTCGGCCATCCTGGGCGTGCACGCGACCAAGGACCGCGCCGTGGTGGAGAACGGGCAGATCGTCGTCCGCCCGATGAACTACCTGGCCCTGAGCTACGACCACCGCATCATCGACGGCCGCGAGGCCGTCCTTGGCCTGGTCGCGATGAAGGAAGCGCTGGAAGACCCGGCCCGCCTGCTGTTTGACATCTGAAGGAGCGAAGATGTCCAAACAATTCGACGTCGTCGTCATCGGCGCCGGTCCCGGCGGCTACATCGCCGCCATCCGCGCGGCGCAACTGGGCTTCAACGTGGCCTGCGTCGACGAGTGGAAGAACGGCAAGGGCGGCCCGGCGCCGGGCGGCACCTGCACCAACGTCGGCTGCATCCCCTCCAAGGCGCTGCTGCAGTCGTCGGAGAACTTCGACCAGGCCGGCCACCATTTCGCCGACCACGGCATCAACATCCAGGGCCTGGACATGGACGTGGGCAGGATGCTGGCCCGCAAGGACCAGGTCGTCAAACAGAACAACGACGGCATCCTGTTCCTGTTCAAGAAGAACAAGGTGACGTTCTTCCATGGCCGCGCGTCGTTCGCGGCCAAGAGCGATACGGGTTACGAGCTGAAGGTTTCCGGCGCGGCCGAAGAGACCATCGGCGCAAAGCACGTGATCGTGGCCACCGGCTCCAGCGCCCGTGCGCTGCCCGGCGCGCCCTTCGACGAGGAGAGCATCCTCTCGAACGACGGCGCTTTGCGGATCGGGGACGTGCCCAAGAAGCTGGGGCTGATCGGCTCCGGCGTGATCGGCCTGGAGATGGGCTCCGTCTGGCGGCGCCTCGGTGCGCAAGTGACGGTGCTCGAAGCGCTGCCGACGTTCCTGGGCGCGGTCGACGAGCAGATCGCCAAGGAAGCGCACAAGGCTTTCACCAAGCAGGGCCTGAAGATCGAGCTGGGCGTCAAGGTCGGCGAGATCAAGAAGTCGACAGGCTCGGGACAGGCCGGCGTTTCCGTCGCCTGGACCAACGCCAAGGGCGAGGCCCAGACGCTGGAGGTGGACAAGCTGATCGTCTCGATCGGCCGCGTCCCCAACACGATCGGGCTGAACCCCGAGGCCGTGGGCCTGAAGCTCGACGAGCGCGGCGCGATCCTGGTGGACGACGAGTGCAAGACCAACCTGGCCAACGTCTGGGCGGTCGGCGACGTCGTGCGCGGGCCGATGCTCGCCCACAAGGCGGAAGAAGAGGGCGTCGCGGTCGCGGAGCGCATCGCCGGCCAGCACGGCCACGTCAACTTCAACACCATCCCCTGGGTGATCTACACCAGCCCGGAAATCGCGTGGGTGGGACAGACCGAGCAGCAGCTCAAGGCCGCCGGCGTGAAGTACAAGGCCGGCACCTTCCCGTTCATGGCGAACGGCCGCGCCCGCGCGCTGGGCGACACCACCGGCATGGTCAAGTTCCTGGCCGACGCCGCGACCGACGAGATCCTGGGCGTCCACATCGTCGGCCCCATGGCGAGCGAGCTGATCTCCGAGGCCGTCGTCGCCATGGAATTCCGCGCCTCGTCCGAAGACATCGCCCGCATCTGCCACGCCCACCCGTCGCTGTCGGAGGCGACCAAGGAAGCGGCCCTGGCGGTCGACAAGCGCACGCTGAACTTCTGAAGTGGCTTCAGTCCGCGAGGTCTATGAAGCCGAGCTCCAGGCCCGCGGCTATGTGAGCGACCCGGCCCAGGAAAGGGCCGTGCAAGCGCTGGACCGCTGCGCGCGCGAGTGGGCCGAATTCAAGGAGCAGCGCTCCAACGTCTTCAAGAAGCTGATCAACCGTCCCGAGATCCCGCGCGGCGTCTACATGCACGGCGGAGTGGGGCGCGGCAAGAGCTTCCTGATGGACTGTTTCTACAGCGCCGTGCCGCTGGCGCGAAAGACCCGGCTGCACTTCCACGAGTTCATGCGCGAGGTGCACCGCGAGCTGTCGGACCTGCAGGGCACGGCCGATCCGCTGGACGAACTCGGCGCGCGGATGGCCAAGCGCTACCGGCTGATCTGCTTCGACGAGTTCCACGTCGCCGACATCACCGACGCGATGATCCTGCACCGCCTGCTGCAGGCGCTGTTCGACAACGGAGTCGGCTTCGTCACCACGTCCAACTTCAAGCCCGACGACCTCTATCCCGACGGCCTGCACCGCGACCGCATCCTGCCGGCCATCGCGCTGCTCAACGAGAAGCTGGACGTGATCAGCGTCGACAACGGCACGGACTACCGCGGCCGCACCATGGAGCACGTCAGGCTCTATCACACGCCG
This sequence comes from Ramlibacter sp., assembly GCA_028291885.1. Classification (GTDB taxonomy): domain Bacteria; phylum Pseudomonadota; class Gammaproteobacteria; order Burkholderiales; family Burkholderiaceae_C; genus Ramlibacter. Next base: position 2,465 of record JAQGNJ010000327.1, read on the forward strand.
CTCGGGCCGCAGGCCGATGCCGAGATGGACCGGGCCTTCACCGAATTGGCGGAAAGCCGCGACGAGGAGCCGGTGCTGCACATCGAGGCGCGCGAGATCCGCGCCCGGCGCAAGGCCGGCGGCGTGGTGTGGTTCGACTTCAAGACCCTGTGCGGCGGCCCGCGCTCGCAGAACGACTACCTGGAGATCGCGACGCAGTTCCACACCGTGCTGCTCAGCGACGTGCCGCACATGCCGGTGCGCATGGCCTCTGAAGCGCGGCGCTTCACCTGGCTGGTCGACGTACTGTACGACCGCCGGGTCAAGCTGATCATGTCGGCCGCGGTTGCGCCCGACGCGTTGTACACGGACGGGCCGCTGGCCCACGAATTCCCGCGCACGGTGTCGCGGCTGGCCGAGATGCAGTCGGCCGCGTTCCTTGCGCTCGAACACCGGACGGTCGACACTCGCCTGACATGAAAGCGCTCCTGACCTGCCTGGCCCTTGCCGCCGCCGCCCTGCCGCTGGCCGCGCAGACGGATCCCGAGATCCAGGCCGAGCGCGCCCGCATTGCCGCCGCGCGCAGCGGGGCCGACGCGCGGTTTGCCGCGCAAGAGGCGGCCTGCTACAAGAAATTCGCCGTCAGCGACTGCGTCAACGCCGCCAAGGCGCAGCGGCGGGAACTCCTGTCCGACCTGCGGCGCCAGGAAACCAGCCTCAACGATGCGGAGCGCAAGCGCCGCGCCGACGAGCGCTTGCGCAGCATGGAGGAGCGCAATTCCGCGCAGAAGCAGCAAGACGACGCGGCAAAGCGGGCCGAGGCGGTCGCCCGACAACGGGAAAAGCAGGAAGAGCTCGCCCGGCGGGCCGCCGAGCGCGCACAGTCCCAGGCTTCTGCTCCGCTGCGTGCGGCCAAGGCGCCGAAGGAGCCGCGCCAGCCACAGGCCAACAGCCGGCCGGCCAGGGAGCAACGGGTCCACGACAGTTCCGAAGCCCTGCGCCGCTCGCAGGAAAGGCAGCAGCAAGCGCAGGAGCACCGCGAGCGCATCGCCAAACGCCTGGCCGAGGGCCGCAAGGACATCAAGCCGCTGCCGGTCCCGCCCTGAACGCGGCCTGGGAGCGTGGGCGGCAGAGCGATTCTTGCTCCCTCTCCCGGAGGGAGAGGGAGAGGGAGAAAAAACCGGCTTCTGCCCGCGCAGTCCCTAGCTGTCGAGCGGCTCGAACTTGACGATCACCAGCGACAGGTTGTCGCCGCCGCCCCTGGCGCGGGTGCGCGCCTTCTCGATCAGGAACTCGGTTGCCTCGCGCGGCGACAGCGAGGACAGCACCGATCCCAGCTCGCTCGGGCTGAAGTAGTGCCAGACGCCGTCGCTGCAGGCCAGCAGCACGTCGCCCGGACGCAGCTGCGGGATGAAGTGGATGTCGGCCGGCGGGTCGTCGTCCGAGCCCAGGCAGCCCATCAGGATGTTGGACTGGGGATGGACGTTCGCTTCCTCTTCGGTGATCTCGCCCTTTTCCACCAGCGTCTGCACGTAGGAATGGTCCATCGTGCGGCGCACCAGCTTGCCGGCGTGGAAGTGGTAGATCCGCGAATCGCCGGCGTGGACCCAGTGGCAGTCGCCAGCCGGGTTGATCAGGAACGCGGCCACGGTGCTGTGCGGCTCCTGCTCGGCGGAGATCGCGGTCAGCTTGATGACGATATGCGCCTCCTGCACCATCTGCTTGAGCAGCGAAGGCGCGTCGTCGCGCTCGGGCGCATAGCGCTCGAACAGCTGCTTGGCCGTCATCATCACCTGGTCGGAGGCCTTGCGGCCGCCGCTGCGCCCGCCCATGCCGTCGGCGACGACGCCGAGCACGCAGCCGGGCACGCGCGGGTGGCTGACCAGGGCGATCTGGTCCTGCTGGTACTCGCGGTCACCCTTGTGGATGCCGGTCGAGGCGGTGAGTCGGTAACCTTTGGACATTGTGCTGGCGGATCTTTCGTTGCCCGGAGGGCGGTGGCTGCGCTCGATTAAGCCGCTGGAAGACGTATTATCGAACGAACCCGGCAATGCGCCCGCGGCGTCAATTTCCTTGGACTCCAATCTCCATTCCCCCGAGCGACGGCTGATCGAATTGCGCATGGAACATGCGGACCTCGACGCCATGATCGACCGCGCCGCCGACCAGGTCCCGATGGACGAACTGATGCTGCGCCGCCTGAAGAAACGGCGCCTGGTCCTGCGCGACGAGATCTCCCGGCTGGAACTCGCCCTCGACCCGAAAGAACCCGCTTGAGCGCGCCGGGCCGCCCCAAGCGCGACGCCGCGGCGCCGCGCCGCGGTGTTCCGGATGTGAGCCCGATTTGAGCCTCGAGCCAGCGGTCCGCGAAGCGTTCGCGCCCGACGGCGTGCTGTCGCGCGCCGCCGACCTGTTCCGGCCGCGCCAGGGCCAGACCGACATGGCGCTGGCGGTGGCGCGCACCATCGAGCAGGGCGGCGCGCTGGTGGTCGAGGCCGGCACCGGCGTCGGCAAGACGTTCTCCTACCTCGTGCCGGCCCTGCTGAGCGGCGAGCGGGTGCTGCTGTCCACCGCGACCAAGACCCTGCAGGACCAGCTGTTCGGACGCGACCTGCCGCGCCTGGTGCAGGCGCTCGGCCTGCCGGTGCGCACCGCGCTTCTCAAGGGCCGCGCCAGCTATCTGTGCCTGCACCGGATGGAGCTGGCCCGCACCGAGGGCTCGCTGCCGGATCGCACCTCGCTGCGCTCGCTGGCCAAGATCGAGGAATGGGCGGTCGCCACCCGCACCGGCGACCTGGCCGAACTGCCGGGCCTGGACGAGCGCTCGCCGCTGATCCCGCTGGTCACCTCGACGCGCGAGAACTGCCTGGGCACGCCTTGCCCCAAGTTCCGCGCCTGCCACGTCAACCAGGCGCGGCGCGAGGCCCTCGCCGCCGACGTGGTGGTGATCAACCACCACCTGTTCTTCGCCGACCTCGCGGTGCGCGAGTCGGGAATGGCGGAGTTGCTGCCGACGGTGCGCGTGGTGATCTTCGACGAGGCCCACCAGCTCAACGAGACCGGCGTGCAATTCCTGGGCGCCACGCTAGGCACCGGCCAGGTGCTGGATTTCAATCGCGACATGCTGGCCGCCGGACTGCAGCTGGCCCGCGGCCTGGTCGACTGGCAGCAGCTGGCTGCCGGCACCGAGCGGGCCGCGCGCGATT
>JAQGNJ010000011.1 GCA_028291885.1 Ramlibacter sp.
AATTCGTAGCGCTCTTCAATGCCCTCGATGTGGCGGTGGTCGCCCTTGCCGCGCTCGTTGTCGTAGCGCACGCGGCAATGTCCCAGCCGGCCGAAATACAACCGGTACTTGAACCGGTGCGTGCAGGGGTGCAGCGGCTGATCCAGGCGCCAGATCACGATCTCGACGATGGCTCCGTCGTCGCGCACCTCTTTCGCTCTCGCAACCGGTTCGGCCCGCATTGTATTGCATTATTGCAATATAGATGGCCTCCAGGCAATAGGCTTGCCCTCCTTTGAAGCCGCTTGAGCCTGGCCGGGAGTTCGCTCAGGCTCACGACGCAGATTCGTGAGCGGCGGTGAACCGCTCCCGCGTTCAGCTTGCGTTCATCTACCCCCTTGCATGATGGCTTCACCTTCACCAAGGAGCCTTTTCATGACCACTTCGATCCGCACCAGATTCATCGCCGCAGCAGCCCTCGCCGTGGGCGCCCTGGGCCTGACGTCCGCGGCGCACGCGCGCAGCGACGTGTTTTTCTCCATCGGCCTGCAGGCGCCGTCTTCTTCGTACTACGTGCAGCCGGACCCTGTGTATGTGCAGCCCCGGCCGGTTTACGTCCAGCCGCAGCCGATCTATTCGCCGCGGCCGGTGTATGTCGCGCCGGCGCAGGTCTACGGCTACCAGGGCGTCCAGCCGGGTTACGAGTACAGCTACAGGGACGAGCGCGCCGCGCGCCGGGCTGCCGAATGGCGCCGCGCGCAGTGGGAGCGTCGCCACGACCGCTACGACCGCTACGACCGCCACGAGCGCAACGACCGCAACTGGGACGGCGACCACTTCCATGGCCGCCGCTGAGCGTGACCGGCTGCAAGCCGCCCGCGGGCGGCTTGCAGCTAATCCGTCACCAGCTTGCCGAGCGAGCTCTAGGCGACCACCGGCAAGACCCACTCGGTCTTCGCCGGGGTGGCGCCCCAGCGCCGGGTCACGTCGGCCAGCCATTCGGGCGTGTAGAAGTCGGCGGCGGCGGACTTGTCCTTCCAGAGGTAGACGCCGATGACCTGCGTGCCGTCCTCGCAGGACGCGTCCCCGCAAGACGCGCGCGGGTGACAAACTAGCGCCCATGAACCCCATCGACCTGCACCGCATCGCCGTCGAAGCGATGCGCTCCCGCGGCCTGCTGCCTTCCTTCGCGCCGCAAGCCTTGCAAGAAGCCGAGGCGGCGCGCCGCACGGCGCCGGAACGCAACGGCGACATCCGCGACCTGCGGCATCTGACCTGGTTCTCGATCGACAACGACGACACGCAGGACCTCGATCAGCTCAGCGTGGCCGAGGCGCTGCCGGCCGGTACGGCGCGGCTGCTGGTCGCCGTGGCGGACGTCGACGCCATGGTGCGGCCCGGCGGCGCTGTCGACGGCCACGCCGGCGTCAACACCACCTCGGTCTACACCGCGGCCGGCGTGTTCCCGATGCTGCCGGAGGCCCTGTCGACCGACCTGACCTCGCTGCACGAAGGGCAGGAGCGCCTGGCCCTGGTCGTCGACATGCTGGTGCAGGCGGACGGCACCGTGTCGTCGTCCGACGTGTACCGCGCGGCCGTGTTCAACCGCGCCAAGCTGGCATACGACGGTGTTTCCGCCTGGCTGGACGGCGTCGCGCCGCCACCGCCGCAGCTGGCGACCGTGCCGGGGCTGCAGGACCAGCTTCGCCTGCACGACACGCTGGCCGGCCGCTTGCGGCAGCGGCGCCAGCAGCGCGGCGCGCTGAACGTCAGGACGGTTTCCGCGCGCCCGGTCTTCGAGGACGGCCGGCTCGTCGACCTGCGCGCCGACGAGAAGAACCGCGCCAAGGACCTGATCGCGGACCTGATGATCGCGGCCAACGGCGCGACGGCGCGCTTCCTCGCGCAAAAGGGCTTCCCCTCGCTGCGCCGCTTGCTGCAGGCGCCGCGGCGCTGGGACCGGATCGTCGCCCTGGCAGCTGGCTACGGCGTGCAGTTGTCCGCCGCGCCAGATGCGCTGGCGCTCGATCGCTTCCTGTCCGCGCGCCGCGCGCAGGATCCGGCCGGCTTTGCCGACCTGTCGCTCAAGGTCGTGAAGATGCTGGGCTCCGGCGAATACGCCGCGGCGCCGGCGGGCGGGGCGTCGCTCGGCCACTTCGGCCTGGCGGTGAACGATTACGCGCATTCCACCGCGCCCAACCGCCGCTTCCCCGACCTGGTGACGCAGCGGCTGCTCAAGGCCGCGCTTGCCGGCGAGGCGCCGCCTTATTCCGCCGAAGCGCTCACCGCCATCGCCCGCCACTGCACCGTGCAGGAGGACAACGCCAGCAAGGTGGAGCGCCAGGTGCTGAAGGCGGCGGCGGCCTTCCTGCTGCACGGGCGCATCGGCGAGAGCTTCGACGCCATCGTCACCGGCGCCCTGGCCAAGGGCACCTTCGTTCGCATCGGCCGCCCGCTGCTGGAAGGCAGGGTGGTGCGCGGCTTCGAAGGCCTGGACGTCGGCGACAGCTTGCGCGTGCGGCTCGTCGCCCTGGATGCGGCGCAAGGCTTCATCGACTTCGAGCGCGCCTGAGCCGCGGATGTAACACCGGCGCCCCGGCACTTGCACTGCGCGCGGCCGGCGCCATCTGCGCTGGACGCGGCCAGCTGGACGGCCGCGCCAAGGAGCCTCGATGTTCAAACGCCTGACCCTCTTGTGGACCGTGATGCGGGGCGATGCGCGCCAGCTCTGGTTCGCGCTGCGCCATCCCGCCGCGCCGCGCTGGCTCAAGGTCGGCGCCGCGATGATCGTTCTGTACGTGCTCTCGCCGATCGACCTGATCCCCGACTTCGTGCCGTTCCTCGGCTGGATGGACGATGTGGTGCTGGTGCCGTTGGCGATCCGCTGGCTGCTCAAGCGCGTGCCGCCGGAGATCCTGCGGCGCGGCTGACGCCTATCGCTTCTTGCGCATCGCCAGCCGCCATCAGCAGGCCGATGGCGAGGGCGAGCAGCCCGAGTCCGGCCAGGTAGGCCATCAGGCCGGAGGTGGGCAGGTCGCCGAAGCGGTTGTTGAACACCGCCATGGTCTGGAAGCCGAACAGCGCCTGCACGCCCGGGATCACCATCCGCGCTTCCTCGACCACCGTCCTCATCTCGTCCCTGAGCGAATCGCGCTCGACCGCGCCGCCGGTCGTGGGGATGTCTTCTTTCGTCGGATCGGGCATCGCGCCAGCGTACTGCGATGCCATCGGCCGGATGGCGGCTTGCGCGCACACAAGGGTGTCGGATGAATCCGCCGCCGGGGTGCGCCAGCGCGACCGGCCCTGGCCCCTTCCTACAGCACAGCCGCGCATCGGCTGACTGCCCTGCGCGCAGCCGTGGCTAGGATGGCTTGCAGACCAGCCATTCAGGAGACGCCATGTCGGACCTCAACGATGCCAGCAATCCCACGCCGCCCGAGGACGTGAAGGCCAAGCTCGAGAAGAACGAGCAGGAGAGCCGCAAACTGGATTCGCCGATGCGGACCAACGATTCCACGATCGATCCGGAGAAACCCGAACGCGACATCCTCAAGGGCTTCCACGGCGGGTAAACCCGGGGTCGCTATCGGACGATGCGTTTCATCCAGCCGGCCATCGTGTCCAGCAGTTCGTCGCGCACTTGGTCGTCGTTGCGGCCGGAGCGCACGAGGACGTGGAAGGCGTGATCCGCACCATCGACCACGTGCAGGGTGGCGCGGTCTGCCAGCGTTGCCGTCGTCTCCCGGACCAGGTCCAGGTCCGCCAGCGCGTCGCGCGTCCCCTGCAGGAACAGCATCGGAACATCCACGCCGGCCAGGTGCTTGGCGCGCCCGGCGCCGGGCTTTCCGGCCGGATGCAGCGGGAAGCCGACGAAGACGAGCCCCTCAACATGGGGGAGAAGCCCGGCCGCCTGCGCCTGCGATGTCATGCGCCCGCCGAATGACTTGCCGCCGGCGAAGACCGGCATCCCGGGCAGCCGCCCGGCCGCTTCCTGGACAGCCGCGCGAACGGCAGCCTGCGCCACGGCCGGCGAGTCCGGCCGCTTCGAACCTTTCTCCATGAAAGGGAACTGGAACCGCAGGCTCGCCACGCCGCGGGCAGCCAGGCCAGCGGCCATCGCCGCCATGAAGGCGTGGTCCATGCCGGCACCGGCCCCGTGGGCGAAGACGTAGCAGGCCCAGGCGGCCGCCGGCGCATCGAGCAGCGCCGAAACGCCGGCGCCGTCGGCCAGCGCAATCGTGAACGGGATGGAAGAAGAGGCCATGGATCGACAGCCGGTGCTGCACCGCACAGAACAAGGGCAGCGAATCATAGATGGGCCGGAGAACGTCGCCAGCCGGGCGTTTTTGGGGCAAACTCATCCTGAGCGCGTGCAGGCGCCGTCGAGTCAGCCGGCTGCGAGGGTTCATGAAATCCATCTCTTCCAGTTTCCTGGGCAATTTCACTTTCTTGCTCGGCGCCTTGCTCATCGCCACGATGGGGGTCGTGCTCTATTCGGCGACCACGGCCGCGCGCGAAGCATCGGTGCTGGCGCGCGACGCGCAGGAGATCGTCACCACGCTGGACGAGATCACCGAGCAGATGCTGCGCGCCGAGGCCAACCAGCGCGGCTTCATGCTGACGGGGGACGAGGAATTCGCCGCGGCGCGCAACCGTGACCAGGGCAGGGTCGAGCAGGCGATCGCCCGCCTGCGCAAACTCGTGGCGGCAAACCCCAGGCAGCTGGCCGACGTCGACAAGGTGGAAGCGCTGCTGCTGGGCCGCCACGGACGCTACCTCGACGCCAGTGCCTTGCTCCGGGCGAAAGGGCTGGAAGTGGTCGTCGGCCGCCTGGCCGGCGCCAGCAAGCGGGCGGCCGAAATCGACGCCGTCATCGAGTCGGTCCGGGTGCAGGCGCTGGGCCTGCTGGAAAGGCGCCGCACCGAGGAACTGGCGCAGCAGGCATTTGCCATCAAGGTGCTGATCCTGGCCAGCACGATCGGCTTCATCGTGCTGGTGCCGGCCTATCTCGGCTTCTACGTGCAGTCGCGCGCGCGCGACCGCAGCGAGAGCAAGTTGCGCCTGATCAACGAAAGATTGCCGGGCGTCCTGTACCAGGCCCGGCGCAGCCCGCAAGGCAAGTTCTCCATCACCTACATCAGCGGCGGCGTCAAGCCGGACCGCCGGATCAGCGTGTCCAAGTTCCCCGACTGGGAAACGCTGGAAGCGATGCTCGACCCCAGGGACCTGCCCGGCTTCCGGGCGGAGCTCGAACGCGCCGTCGCCTCGCAGCACCAGATGTTCCGCTCCGACTACCGGCTGCGGCACCGCGGCAGCGGCGAAAAATGGATGCACAACGAAGCGACCCTGGAGCGGCAGCCGGACGGCAGCATCCTTCTGAACGGCTACGTCAACGACGTCACCGAGCTCAAGGAGATGCAGACGGCCGTCTACCAGGCGCGCGACGAGGTCATCCTGTCCAACAAGATCAAGGAGGCGGCGGAGCAGGTCGCCATGGCCAAGTCGGCGTTCCTGGCGACCATGAGCCACGAGATCCGCACGCCCATGAACGGCGTCATCGGCATGACCAGCCTGCTGCTGGAAACGCCGCTGACCAAGGAGCAGCGCGAATTCACCGAGGTGATCCGCCAGAGCGGCGAAGGCCTGCTGGTGGTGATCAACGACATCCTCGATTACTCCAAGATCGAGTCCGGCAACATGGAGCTGGAGTGGCAGCCCTTCGACCTGCAGGAAGCGGTGGAGAGCAGCATCGAGCTGCTCGGGCTGAAGGCCCAGGAAAAGAAGCTGGACGTGGTCTATCACATCGAGGCCGGCGTGCCGTCCTGGGTCTACGGCGACCTGACGCGGCTGCGCCAGGTGCTGGTCAACCTGATCTCCAACGCGCTCAAGTTCACCGACCAGGGCGAGGTTTTCGTCTCGGTGCGCGACCCCGGAGCCGAAGCTAAAGGCGCCGGCCCGCATGGCGCGCGGCTGGCCCTGGAGGTCTGCGTGCAGGACACCGGCATCGGCATTCCGCGCGACCGCCAGGACCGCCTGTTCCAGCCATTCAGCCAGGTGGATTCGAGCACGGCGCGGCGCTTCGGCGGCAGCGGCCTGGGCCTGGCGATCTGCCGCCGCCTCGTCGAAGCCATGGGCGGCAGGCTGTGGGTCGAGAGCGAACCCGGCGTCGGCTCGCGCTTTTACTTCAGCTTCGTCACCGAGGCGGCGGCGCCGGTCGCCGCCTGGCACCCGGAGCACGCCGAGTTGCGCGGCAAGCGCGCCCTGCTGGTCGACGACAACCCGACCAACCTTCGCATCCTGGGCCTGCAGGCGGAGAGCTGGGGCATGGTCCCGCAGGCCTGCATGACGCCGGAGAAAGCCCTGTCGCGACTCGCCGCGGGCGAGGCGTACGACGTCGTCATCACCGACATGCACATGGACGAAATGGACGGCGTCGAGTTCGCGCGCAGGCTGCGGGCGGTGCGGCCGCGCCTGCCGATCGTGCTGCTGTCCTCGGGCAGCGTGCGCCAGACGCCGGATGCGGCGCTGTTCGACGCGGTGCTGAGCAAGCCGGCGCGGCAGATGGCGCTGCGCGACGCCGTCGTCTCAGCGCTCACCTCGGCGCTCACTGCGGCGAGCCCGGTCCCGCGCGCGCCGGACGGCGAGGCCTCGCAGTTCGACGTCGGGATGGCCGGGCGCATGCCGATGCGCATCCTGCTGGCCGAAGACAACGAGGTCAATCGCCAGGTGGCGCTGCGCATGCTCAAGGCTTTCGGCTACCAGGCCGACGTCGCCGGCAACGGCATCGAGGCGATCGCGGCGCTGCGGCGCCAGCCCTACGACCTGGTGCTGATGGACATCCAGATGCCGGAGATGGACGGGCTGGAGGCGACGCGGCGGATCGTGCGGGAATTCCAGCCGGCCGAGCGTCCGCGCGTCGTCGCCATGAGCGCGAACGCGATGCGCGAGGACATGGAGGTGGCCGTGCTGGCGGGCGTCGACGACTACGTGGTCAAGCCGATCTCCGTGCCGATGCTGCGCGCGGCGCTGGAACGCTGCGGCGCCTCGCAGGCCGGGCGCATCGACTCGCGGCCCGCTCCTTTGGCGCGGGCGCAGGCGCAGGCCAAAGCCGATGCGAAGCCGAGGGCGAAAGAGGGCGGCAGGCCGGTCGCGGAGCTGGACGACAAGCTGCTGCTGGACTTCCTGAGCATCGAGCCCGACGGCGAATTCCTCGACGGCATCATCGATTCCTTCGCCACCAATGCATCCCTCGCACTGGCGCAAGTGCGCCGGGCGCTGGCGGAGCGCAACTGCCAGGCGGTGGGAGCAGCCGCGCACCAGATGACCGGGATGAGCAGCAACCTGGGGCTCAAGGAACTGAGCCGCCTGTCGCGGGAGATCGAACAACTCGCGCGCCGGCAGACGCTGGACGGCTGCGAGCAGTTGCTGGCCGGATGCGAGTCCGGACTGGAGCCCGGCGTCTCGGCGCTGCGGCAGTTCCTGGCGGCGAACCGCACGCCGCGCACCTAAGCCCGTCGCCTTCGATGGCGACAACACGGATTGACGCTGGGTCGGCGCTGCCTGTAGCCTGTTTTGCTTGAACACCAGGAGACACCATGCGTTTTCTGCGACAACTCCTCCCCGGCCTCGCGATGCTTTGCAGCCTGCTGCTTGCCGGCACCGCGTCCGCCCAATCCGACTACCCGAACAAGCCGATCCGCTGGGTCGTGGGCTATCCGCCGGGCGGCACGACGGACCTGCTGGCGCGGCTGATGGGGCAGTGGCTTTCGCAGCGGCTGGGCCAGCAGGTGCTCATCGACAACCGCGCCGGCGGCGGCAACAACATCGGCACGGAATTCGCCGTCCATGCGCCGCCGGACGGCTACACGATCTTCCTGGTCAATCCCGCGAACGCGATCAATGCGACGCTGTACCGCAAGCTGCCCTTCGTCTTCCTCGACGACATGGTGCCGGTCGGCGGCATCGTCCGCGTGCCCAACGTCATGACGGTGACGAAGAACTTCCCGGCGAAGAACGTGGCCGAGTTCATCGAGTACGGCAAGAAGAATCCGGACAAGATCAACATGGCCTCGTCGGGCGCCGGCACCTCGGTCCACCTGTCGGGCGAACTCTTCAAGTTCATGAGCGGCGTCGGCATGCCACATCCGCTCTGGCCAGGTGCGTGCGCTGGCCGTGACGAGCGCCGAGCGGTCGCCCGCCTTGCCCGACGTGCCCACCGTCGCGGACACGGTGCCCGGTTACGAAGCGAGCGCGTGGTTCGGCGTCTCCGCGCCCAAGGGCACGCCGCCCGCGGCGATCGCGCGGCTCAATCGCGAGATCAACGCGGCGCTCGTCGACCCGACGATGAAAGCCAGGCTCGCCGATCTCGGCGGCGTTCCCATCGCCGGCACGCCGGAGCAGTTCTGGGCGCTGCACCGGATGGAGACCGAGAAGTGGGCCAAGATCGTCCAGTTCTCGGGGGCGAAGGTGGACTGACGGTGATCCGGCGGGCGCCAGCCTCTGAACTGCGCCCGCTCCGCGTCATCCCCACGCGCCCGACAGGTGTTGCTCGCGCGGCCGATAGCGCCGGTCCAGCACGATCCGCGCGATCTCCTGGCCCGCTTGCGAGCCGTACGTGGCGTCGAAGCGCCAGTGCACGCCCAGCCAGATGCGGGACTCGTTGTTCTCCTCGATCGCCTGGCTGATCGAGCGAAAGCGCATCGTTTTCGCGGGCCGCGTCTTTCCCCGCGAATCCTCGGTCAGGCCGTTGAACTCGTCGGACTGGAACAGCAGGTCGAGCGTGTCGTTGCCTTCCTGTCCCTTGTCCTGCGGCGTCCGCCACAGCCTGAGCACGGACAGCGCCGCGGTCCCGATGCTCGCGTGGCCGCTCGGGTAAGCAGGAAAGGGCGGGGTGAAGTCCGCGCGTTGCGAGGCGGCCGGAGCAGCCAGCGATCCGAAGACGCTAGCCGGCGCTGCTTCAGGCGCGGCTTGCGAGCCGGCTTGCGCTTGCGCAGCTGCACCTCGCGATGCCTGCGCGCCGAGCGGCTCCCACAAAGCCCGCCCCGGGATCGGCTCGCCGTCCGGGTCCAGGTTCGGCCCGTTGATCCACCGGACCGGCCGCGCGACCTTGTGCCGGTACTTGCCGCGCCAGGCGACGATCGCCGCGTCGGCCATCGCGATGTTGGCCAGTGCCAGCAGCCTCGCGAGGTCGTCGATGTCGCCCACGCGGCCGTCGTGCCGGGCAACGGCGACGAGGAACTGGTTGTAGAGCCGCGGCGGCGTCCCGATGCCGGCCGAGCCGTCGTAGGACCAGGAGATGCCGATGTCGGTCTGCGTCTGCGTTCGGTCCGCGCTCATGTAGCTGCCGAAATCCCTCACTTCGGCGAGGTCCTTCTGCCGTTCCTCCGGCGGGATGGACGCGAAGTCCCGGACAGTCACCTGATCGACCGACTCCATCCCGAAGGGTTTGCCGATCGTCGCCCACACCTCGCCGTAGAACTGCAGCCGCGGGTGAAGCGGGTCGATGTCGTGGATCTCGGTGGAGTTGCCGGGCGGCTTGTCATAGGTGGGCCGCGACAGGCTGCTGGCGGGCGGGTCGCCTGCCCGTTCCTTCAGCACCGCGGCGGCGACCTGGAAGCCCAGCGCTTCGCCCGCCTCGATGCCGGGCTCCTTGCCCAGGCTCAGGATGTACTGGCGATACGCGTGCCCATGAACGGCGGCCTTGCTCTTGTAGATGGCGACCACCACGGCGTAGGCCGCGGCGGCGATGGCGGCGTTGCGGGACAGCTTGCCGCCGCCCGGCGGTTGCGGATGGCCGATCCACGGCTCGTAGCCGGCGCCGAGCAGGGAGCACACGTCGGCCATCGCGATGTGCGACAGCGCCAGGGCGCGCGACGAGGCACAGGGGCCCGGCGCGTCCTTGCCGCCCGGCGGCGTGTGGTCCAGGAGGTCGGCGGCTAGCGCCAGCGCGTTGCCGAAAAGTACGGGGTTGGTCATGGTGTCCTCCGATCGATTCCCGCGGGCCGCGCGGGAGCGGAACGGCCTTGCGTTTCGACGCGGGCTGCGACGCCACTTTCCGCCGGCGGCGGGCCGGATGCATGCCTCGTTTGTCGTAGTGCGATCGGGGGATGGCGTTGCAACCCGGGTATTCACCGGCATGGGGGACGCCGCCGCTCCCTACCATTCGCCGATGCCCGAAAGACTTCCCCAGCTGAGCTACGAATCCCTGCCGCCCGACGTGCGGCCACTCGCGGACGACATCCTGAAGGTCTCCAGCGTCGCCCTCGGCGGGCCCTACAACGCCCTGCTGCGCAGCCCGGAGATGGCGCGCCGCTGCTTCGAGCTGCTCGATTACCTGCGCTTCGAGACCACGGTCGACAAGCGGCTGAACGAGTTCGCGATCCTGATCCAGGCCCGCATCTCCAACGCTCAGTACGAGTGGTGGGCCCATGAGCCGATCGCCCGGCGCGCCGGCCTGCCCGATGCCGTGATGCGCGACCTGCAGCAATGCCGGCGTCCGGCCGCGATGCGGAGCGACGAGCGCCTGGTCTACGACTACTGCGTGCAGCTCAGCCTCGATCATCGCGTCCCCGACGCGCTCTGGCAGGAGGCGGTCACGGCGATGGGCGAGCAGGCAGTGATCGACCTGACCGTGCTCTCCGGCACCTACGTCATGGTGTCGATGCTGCTCAATGCCACCCAGGTCGGCATCCCCAACGGCGGCGCCGAGCCGCTGGAGGTGTTCGAGCCCATGGAGATCCGCCGGCGCCTGCTGGCCTGCCCGCCGCCTTGCGGGCCCACCTGAAATACGAGATCGACACCCTGGGCCCGCTGCTGGTCAAGGCCGGCGTGAAGGCGAACTGAAAGCCCGCGCACCTGCCGCTTGCAGGACCCTTCCGACGCGGATTTGCTCGCTCCGCCCACGCCCGGCTGGGCACAGGCTGCGCCAAGCTAAACCATGAGTCCTTTCATGAGCCTGCCGCGGCGGCTGCTCGATCCGATCCGCCGTCATCCCGGCCGCGCCGCCGCCCTCGTTCCGTTGCTGTTGCTGGTGTACGTGCTGGCGCTGATCCCGTCGACACCGGGCATCGGCGACCTGCGCAAGACGCGGGCGGAGGCGCCGTCCGTCGTGGTGTCCGCCGACGGCCAGGTGCTGGCGCAGTTCCGGCGCATCAATCGCGAGTGGGTTCCGCTGGCGCGCATCTCGCCGCACGTGGTGGACGCGCTCATCGCGACCGAGGACAACCGCTTCTATCGCCATGGCGGCATCGACCTGCTGCGCATGGTGGCGGCCGGCTTCAGCACGCTGGCCGGCGACCGGCAGGGCGGCTCCACCATCACGCAGCAGCTGGCGCGCAATCTTTATCCGCAAGAGATCGGCAACGCGCCGACGCTCAACCGCAAGGTCAAGGAAGCGATCACCGCGCTGAACATCGAGATCATCTACTCCAAGGACGAGATCCTCGAGACCTACCTGAACACCGTCCCCTTCCTCTACAACGCCTACGGCATCGAGATGGCGGCGCGCACCTATTTCGACAAGCCTGCCGCCAAACTCGGCGTGCTGGAGAGCGCCACGCTGATCGGCATGCTCAAAGGCACGAGCTACTACAACCCGGTGACCAACCCGGAACGCGCGATGCAGCGGCGCAACCTGGTGCTGGCGCAGATGGCCGCCCACGACAAGCTGCCGCGGCAACAGCTCGCCGCCTTGCAGGCACGGCCGCTGAAGCTGGACTTCGAGCGCCAGGGCGAGCCGCTGGGCCCGGCGCCGCACGTCGCCCAGATGCTGCGCAAGTGGCTGGTCGACTGGGCCGACCGCCGCGGCATGGACATCCACGCCGACGGCCTGGTGCTGCGGACCACGCTCGATTCGCGGCTGCAGGCGCTCGCCAGCGCCGCGGTGGCCAGGCAGGCGGACGCGCTGCAGCTGCTGTCGGACCGCAGCCGCGGCCGGGGCGGCGACAAGCCGCAGCTGCAGGCGGGCTTCGTCGCGCTGGACCCGCACACCGGCCACATCAAGGCCTGGGTCGGCAGCCGCGGCTTCATGCAGGACCAGTTCGACCACGTGCAGCAGGCGCGGCGCCAGCCCGGTTCCACCTTCAAGCCCTTCGTCTACGGAGCGGCCTTCATGGATGGCGCCAGCCCGCGCGACCAGTGGGTGGACCAGCCGGTCGCGATCCGCGTCGGCGCCTCGGTATGGCGGCCTTCGGACCACACGCCGCCCAGCTATGCGCCGATGACGCTGCGGGACGGGCTCGTGTATTCGCGCAACACGATCACCGCGCAGGTCATGGACCAGATCGGCCCGCAGCGCGTCGCGGCGCTGGCCCGCGCGCTGGGCGTGCGGCAGAGCCCGCTCGAGGCCGTGCCGTCGCTCGCGCTCGGCACCAGCCCGGTGACGCTGCGCGAGATGGTGACGGCTTATGGCAGCCTGGCGAACGAGGGCCGCTACATCGAGCCGGTGCTGGTGACGCGGGTGGAAGACCGCGACGGCAAGGTGCTGGAGCGATTCGACGCCCGCACGCCGGAGCAGGCGATGCCGCGCGAGCTGGCGCTGACGCTGGTGGACGTGATGCGCGGCGTGGTGGAAGAGGGCACGGGCGCGGCGATCCGCCAGCGCTACGGCCTGGAGGGCGACTTCGCGGGCAAGACCGGCACGACGCAGGACAACAGCGACGGCTGGTTCATCATGATGCATCCGCAGCTGGTCGCCGGCGCCTGGGTCGGCTTCGCCGACAACCGGGTCACGATGGGCGATGCATGGGGCCAGGGCGCGCGCAGCGCCTTGCCGATGGTCGCCGAGTTCTACCAGCAGGCCTTGCGCGCCCGGCTGGTCGATCCCCAGGCGAGCTTCCCGGTCGCGCGCCAGGACTATCCGGGCGGCGTGCTGCAGGTGCAGGCGCGCAGCGACGAGATCGCCGCCCGCCCGGGCCAGGTCGCGCGAGCCGCGCCTCGCCAGCAGCGCCAGCAGCGCGAGCGCCAGGCGCAGACCTGGAGCCGGCCTTCGAGCTCGTTCCAGGACCTGTTCGGCCGGATGTTCGGCAGGTAGGGAAGCCCGCGATAGCGCGGCGTTACGCCGCCACCTGTCCCTGGCCCGGCGCTTCCAGCGAAGCCAGCAGCCGCTGCAGCGCCTCGATCTCCGCGGGCTTGACCAGGTGGTGGTCGAAGCCGGCTTCGCGGGCGCGGCGGCGGTCGTCCTCCTGGCCCCAGCCGGTGAGCGCGACCAGCGTGACCGGCTCCTGCGCAAAGCGCGTCCGGATCGCGCGCGCGACCTCGTAACCGTTCATGCCCGGCATGCCGATGTCCAGCAGCACGACCGAAGGCCGGTAGCCGGCGAAGGTCTCCAGCGCCTCGGGGCCGCCGCGCGCGACGCGCACCTGCGCGCCGAGCAGCTCCAGGATCGAGCCCAGGCTGTCGCCGGCGTCGGGGTTGTCGTCCACCACCAGCACGCGCGTGCGCGCCAGCACCGGCCCCGGCAGTTTTGCGTCCAGGGCGGCGGCATGGCCCGTCTGCGCCAGCGGCAGGCGCACCGTGAACTCGCTGCCCTTGCCGTGGCCGTCGCTGCGCGCATCCAGCGTTCCGCCGTGCATCTGCGCCAGCTTCAGCGACAGCGCCAGGCCGATGCCCAAGCCGCCCTGGCTGCGGCCGCTGGCGCGGTCGCCGCGGCTGAACATCTCGAACATCCGCGGCAGCGCCTCGGCGGAGATGCCGATGCCGTTGTCGCGCACGGCGACGACGGCCTGGTCGCCGTCGCGCCAGGCGCGCAGCGAGATGTGGCCGCCGTCGTCGGTGTACTTGGCGGCGTTGTTCAACAGGTTGGCCAGGATCTGGGCCAGCCGCACGTGGTCGCCTTCCAGCCACAGCGGCTCCGGCGGCAGCGTCACCGCCAGCTCATGGCCGCCGGCCCGGATCAGGGGATCGCTGGTCTCCACGGCGTTGCGCACCACGGCGGCCAGTTCGACCCGCTCCTTTTGCAGCGACAGCGTGCCGCGGCTGATGCGCGACATCTCCAGCAGGTCGTCGACCAGGCGCACGAGGTGGTTCACCTGGCGTTCCATCATCGCGTGGATCGCCGCCGCCTTCTCGTTGCCCGCGTCCGACAGGCGCAGCAGCGCGATCGAGTTGCGCAGCGGGGCGAGCGGGTTGCGCAGCTCGTGCGACAGCGTCGCCAGGAATTCGTCCTTGGCCCGGTCCGATTCCGCCAGCCGCGCCGCCTGCACGCGGATCGCCTGCTCGGCGGCCTGCCGTTCGGTGATGTCGCGCGTTGTGCCGGCGACGGCGACCACCTCGCCCTGCGGCCCCAGCACGGGCGCGAAGATGTAGTCGTACATCCGCGTGCCGGTGGTGCCGGTGAAGGGAATCTCGCCGCGGATCGGCGCCCGGGTGGCGATCACCTGGTCGAGCTCGCGGTCGTGCATGTCGGCGTGCCACTGCTCGTAGCCCAGGTCGATCCACGTCTTGCCGCGCACGTCGGCCACGCCCCAGGTCTTGAGCAGCGCGTCGTTGGCGTACAGCGCGCGGTGGTCCAGGTCGAAGACGTAGACGAAGTCCGGCGTGCTGTCCAGCGCGGTCTCGAAGATCCGCCGCTGCCTTTCCGATTCGACGACCAGCCGCTCGCGCTCGGCCTCGATCTTCTTTTGCGCGGTCACGTCGCGGAAATAGACCGACATGCCCTCGGGCGCCGGGAAGGTGGTGACCTCATACCAGCGCTGGTGGTTGGCATAGAAGGCGGTGAAGGATCCCTTTTCGCGCTCGAGCATCGTGCGGTGGTAGCTCTGCTCGAACAGCGTGCCCTCCAGGCCGGGGTACTCGCGCCACAGGACCTTGCCCGAGAGCTCGCCGGGCTCGCGGCCCAGGATGCGGTGCGCCTCGCGATTGACGTAGTCGAAGCGCCACTGCCGGTCCAGCGTGAAGAAGCCCTCGGTGATGCTCTCCAGGATCTGGATCCCGTCGCGGTTGGCCTTGGCCGACGCCTCCTCGATGCGATGGACGATGTACTGGACGGCGCCGTGCTGGTCCAGCACCGGAGCATTGACCGCGTTCCAGTGCCGCTCCTCGAAACCGCCGCCGGCGTCCGCGGGCAGGCGCACGTCGTATCTCTGGGTCGCCATGGCGTCGGGAGCGCGGGTGGCAAGCACGCGCTGCAGCGAGGCCGCCAGCTGCCTGCTGCCGGCCGAGCCGGCGTCGGCGGGGTTGTCGGGAAACACCTCGAACACCGGCCGCCCGAAGATGGCCGCGTCCGTGTAGGTGGAGCGCAGGTAGTCCTCGCTCGCCGCGGCGATCGTGAAAGCAGGGTCGGGGAAAAGGACCAGGAATTGCCCCGGGATCGCGCGAAATGCGCGCTGGATGTCGTTGCTGGTCACCGGTGGGAGGCTGTGTGGCGGAGGATGGACGAGGCTGGCTGGAGCTTAAGCCCGCGGCGGAGCGGCGACTGTAGGACGAAAACCTGCGGCTCGTGCGGACTTGCTCAGAGGACTTCGTTGAGCAGGTAGAAGGCGTTGTCCTTGAGCTTGTGCCACAGGCCGCGCTTTTGCCACTCCTCCAGCTTGATCTCGTTGCAGCGGGCGACGTACTTCTCGAAGATCGCATCGAGCTTCTCCGCGACGCCGGCGTCGCAGATTCCCAGGGTGATCTCGTCGTTGGTGTCGAACGAGCGGTCGTCGAAGTTGGTGGAGCCGACGGCGCTCCAGATGCCGTCCACCGTCATCACCTTCTGGTGCAGCAGCGTGTGCGGATACTCGAACAGCCGCACGCCCGACTTGAGCAGCAGCTCGAAATTGCGATGGCCGGCGTGCTGCACCATCGGGTTGTCCGAGCCGCTGGTGGACGGCATCATCACCCGCACGTCGACGCCGCGCTCGACCGCCGCCGCGAAGGCCTTGATGGCGTCGATCTCCGGGATGAAATAGGGGTTCTGGATCCAGATCTTCTTGCGCGCCAGGCAGATCACCGAGTGGTGCAGGATCTTGACCGCCGGCGCCGAGCTTTCCGGCTTGGCGTAGGCCGCGTGGATCAGGACGTCGCCCGCCGGCTCCAGCCTGGGGAACACGTCGTCGCCGACGAACAGGTTGCCCGTTTCCCCGACCCAGTTCTCGCTGAAGGCCGCCTGGATGGTGTGGACGATGGGCCCGTGCAGCCGCACGCTGATGTCGGCGTAGTGCTTGCCGTCCTCGGCATTCCCGAGCCACTCGTCGACAACGCAGTGGCCGCCGACGAAGGCCTCGCGGCCGTCGATCACAACGATCTTGCGGTGGTCGCGGTCGTTCAGGATGCCGATGGTGTAGATCGAGCGCTTGTGGAAGAACTCCACCCGGCAGCCGGCGTCGCGCATCTGCTGCACCACCTCCTTGCCCACCTTCTTGGAGCCTGTGGCGTCGAGCATCACGCGCACCGTCTTGCCGGCGCGCGCCTGGGCGCAGAGCGCCTGCGCCACCCGCCGCCCGAGCACGCCGTCTTTCCACAGGAAGGTTTCGAAATGCACCGTGTGCCGCGCGGCGCCGATCCGCTCGATCAGCAGGTCGAAGAAGGCGCCGTTCTCCAGCACCTCGACCGAGTTGCCGTGCACGGGCGTGCTGAGCGTGAGGCCGGCGAGCGAGGGAACCAGGTCCTTGATCGACGTTTCGCTCTCGACCCGCAGCTTGGGGTTGACGTGGCGCCGGATCGACCAGATGACGAGCACCAGCAGCACGCAGACGCCGAGAACCGTGAGGAAAACGATGGAAGGAATGTTCATCAGCTCGAGCTTAAGGTTTTCGGCGGTTCGGTAGTTACCCCAATCCGCCGCACCGGGTCGCGCCTTATCATGTCCGTACATGGGGGTCGACTCCGTGCCTGAGGCAGAAGGAGACGAACTTGGGCGATCGCAGTGGGCAGGCTTTCAATATCTCGGACCTGCGCGAGGCCGCCAGGCGCAACTTGCCGCGCGGGCTCTACGAATTCGTGGCGCGCGGATCGGAAGACGAGGTCGCCGTGCGCCGCAACCGCGAGCGGTTCGACGCGATCGCGATGCGGCCGCGCGTGCTGGTCGATGTGGCCAAGCGCTCGCAGGAAACCAGTTTCTTCGGCCAGAAGTCCGCGATGCCGCTGGCCGTCGCACCGACGGGCGCAGCCGGGCTGCTCTGGTTCGACGGCGAGATCGCCGTCGCCAAGGCCGCTGCCAGGGCGGGCATTCCGTTCACGCTCTCGACCGCGTCGATCATCTCGATGGAGCGGGTCGCGGCCGAGGCGGGTGGCCGGCTCTGGTTCCAGCTCTACATGCTGCCGGAGCGCCGCATGTCGCACCAGCTCGTCGCACGCGCCAAGGCAGCGGGCTACGAAGGACTGGTGGTCACCGTCGACACCCCGACGACGCCGAACCGAGAATACAACCGGCGCAACGGCTTCGTCCTGCCGATGCGGCTCACGCGCCGCAACATGGTCGACGTGGCCCTGCATCCCGGCTGGTTCCTCAACGTGTTCGCCAGGTACATGATGCGCAGCGGCATCCCGATGCTGGAGAACTACCCGGAGGAACTGCGCGTCAAGCTCACCGCCAAGCCGGGCGAGCAGCGCGGCCTGCCCAAGAACGACTCGCTGAACTGGGCCGACCTGCGCGAGCTGCGCAAGCTCTGGGACGGTCCCCTGATGGTCAAGGGCGTGCTGCACCCGGACGACGCCGCGATGGCGGCGGACTGCGGCGCCGACGCCGTGATCGTCTCCAACCACGGCGGGCGCAACCTCGATTGCTCGATGGCGACCATCGAGGCGCTGCCCGCCGTCGTCGACCGGGTCGCGCACCGGATGGACGTGATGGTCGACAGCGGCTTCGAGCGCGGCAGCGACGTCGTCAAGGCGCTGGCCCTGGGCGCCAGGGGCGTCTTCGTCGGCCGCGCTCCCCTGTGGGGCGTGTCCGCGTTCGGCGAGCCGGGCGCGAGCCGGGCGCTGGCCATCCTGCGCGAGGAGATCGACCGGGTGATGGCCTTCGCCGGCTGTCCCGACATCGCGTCGCTCGACCGCTCCATCCTGCACCTGAGCCCGGGTTTCGGGGCGGGCCAGCAGCTCGCACCGCAACCGCCCCGGCTGCAGCCCGTGCCGCCGGTCCGCGCCGCCTGAGCGGCGCGTTTTTCCGATCTTCCTTGCTGGAGTTCCGCAACCATGACAATCGCATTCGACAGGATCGGCAAGACCTTCGCCGCCGAAGTGCAGGGCATCGACCTGCGCAAGGGCATCGACAAGGCGATGGTCGGCACGCTCGAAATGGGCCTGGCCACGCACGGCGTGCTGGTGTTTCGCAACCAGCGGATCGACGACGACGCGCAGCAGGCCTTCATCGAGCAGTTCGGCCCGCCCGTGGTGACCAAGCTCAAGGAGATCGCCAGCGGCCACCCGCACTTCTACGACATCTCCACCGTCGATTCGGACGGCAACCCGATCCCCGAGGACAGCGCCCGCGGCATGTACCTGCTGGCCAACATGCTCTGGCACACCGACGGCTCGCAGAACCAGCCGCCGATCCGCGTCACGGCCCTGCATGCGCGCGAGCTGCCGCCCCAGCCGCCGCCGACCGAATACGCCGACATGCGAAGCGCCTGGGACGACCTGCCGGCGTCGCGCCAGCGCGAGCTCGATGGGCTGGCGGTGGAGCACAGCATCTACTGGTCGCGCGAGAAGATGGGAATGAAGATGAGCGACTTCAGCGCGGAAACGCTCAACGAGCGCAAGCCGGTCCAGCATCCGCTGGTGCGCAGGCACGCGCTCACCGGGCGCAAGTCGCTGTACCTCGCGTCCCACGCTTCGCATGTGATCGGCTGGCCGCTCGAGAAGGGCCGCGCGCTGATCGAGGAACTGACGGGGCACGCCACCCAGCGCAAGTACGTCTACGTCCAGGAGTGGCGGGACAGCGACCTCGTGATGTGGGACGACACCTGGACCATGCACCGGTCCACGCCGTACAGCGGCTCCCACCCGCGCCGGATGCGCTGGTGCGGCGTGCGCGAGCTGGCGCCGGTCTGACAGCGGGAGCCTCGATGAAAAAGCTTCTCGCCTGCCTGTTGCTCGCCGCGTGCGCCTTCGGCGCCGCGGCCCAGGACAACTATCCGGCCAAACCGATCCGGCTGATCGTTCCCTTCGCTCCCGGCCAGGTGACCGACTGGCTCGCGCGCATGGTCGGCGAACAGATGGCGACCGAACTGGGCCAGCCGGTGATCGTCGAGAACCGCGCCGGCTCCAACGGCATCGTCGGCAACGCCTACGCCGCCAGGCAACCGGCCGACGGCTACACCCTGGTGATCACGTCCAACGGCACGCATGCCGCGGCGCCGCACATCACCAAGACACTGGGCTACGAGCCGGTCGACGACTTTGCCCACTTCAGCGGCCTGATGAGCCTGCCGTGGACGCTGATGGTGCGCAGCGACTTCCCGGCCCAGAACCTCGACGAGTTCATCAAGTACGTCAAGGCCAACCCCGGCAAGCTGTCCACCGGTTACGGCTCGGTGAGTTCGCGCCTGTGCATGCACCTGCTGCGCACCACATCACCAACAAGCTGCAGCAGGTCGTCGCGCGCATCCTGGCCGACCCGGAGAACCAGAAGAAGATCGCGGCCTATGGCGGCAAGGTGATGACGCACAACGGCGAGCAGATGGTCGCGCAGATCAGGGCCGAGAGCGTGGTCTGGGCCAACTTCGCCAGAGAAGCCGGAATCCAGAAGGAATGACGCAATGAAGATCGGACGCTACAAGGGACCCGGCGGCGCGCAGCGGCTGGGCGTGGTGCTGGAAAAGGACGGCGAGCTCCGGGTCCTGGACCTGCTTGCCGCCGCGAAGGCGCACGGCAAGGCGCCGGCCTTCGCGCAGACCATGGATGCGTTCATGGACGGCGGCGAAGCCACGCTGCAGGCCGCTTACGGCGTCATCGAATGGGCGCAGCGCCAGGGCCAGGCGGACTGGATGGCGGCCGAGGCCGGCGTGGACTGGATGACGCCGCTGGACGTGCGCAACTGCATTGCCGGCGGCCGCAACTTCGCCGCGCACCGCGCCGAGACGCTGGAGTACTGGACCAGGCAGGGCGCCAAGCTGCATTCGGAGATCCCGATGGGCTTCATCAAGCTCGCCAGCTCCATGGTGCCGACCCGCGCCACGGTGAACCGCCCGGCCAACTGCGAGTGGTTCGACTTCGAGGTCGAGGCGACGGCGGTGATCGGGCGGCCGGCGCTGGATGTCAAGGAGTCCGACGGCCTGAAGCCGATCTTCGGCTACACCATCCTCAACGATCTCTCGGCGCGCGAGGTGCAGCGCAAGGAGATGGCCAACCAGGCTATCCTGCTGGGCAAGAACTATCCGGGCCTGGGGCCGCTGGGGCCGTGGATCCTGACGGCGGACGAGGTGCCCGATCCCTCCGTGCTCGAAGTGCGGCTCACCGTGAACGGGCAGGAGCGCCAGCACGCGTCCTGCTCGGACCTGATCTTTTCCTTTGCCGCGCTGGTGGCGCACTGGTCGAAGATGGGCCTGGACCGCGGCGACCTGATCACCGTCGGCTCGCCCGAGGGCGTGGCCATCGGCCGGCCCGACCCGATGGCGTTCTACCTGCGGTCCGGCGACGTGGTCCGCGCCGAGGTCAGGCAGGTCGGCGTGCTGGAAACACGCATCGCCTGAACCCGGCCGCACGCCATGACCAGGGCTTCACTCCGCAGCCGTGTGCTCGCGGAGGAAGCGCGTCGAATAGCTGAACTGCGCGCCCGGATACACCACATGGCCCGAGAGGATCATCCGGCCGCCCGAAGCGAAGAACTTGCGGCGGATCTCCAGCCCCGGCGAGCCCACGGCCACGTTCAGGATGCCGGCGATCTCCTCGTTCAGGTGGATGGCGAAGACCTGCTGGCGGATCTCCTCGATCACCTCGCCGTATTCGCGCTCCAGCAGCACGTGGACGGCCGTTCCCTGCAGCGTGGCGAGGTGCTTCTTGATGTTGGGGAAGCCGTCCTTGAGGTAGGTCTCGCTGAAGGCCACGGGCACGTCGCTGCCGACCGCGCAGCGCACGCCGCGGATGTAGAGCCAGCTGCTGCCTTCCCGGCAGCCGATGAACTGCGCGAGTTCGCCGCTGGCCGTGATCTTTTCGGCCCGCTCGATCACCAGCCGCAGTTCGTTGGCGTACTGCTCCAGGTCGGAGAAGGAATTGACCGAGTGCGTGTAGCGCACCGGCGACGGCTCGCGCTGCACCCAGGTGCCGACGCCGGGCTGGCGCAGCAGGATGCCCATGGTGGTGAGCTGGCGCAGCGCCTCGCGCACCGTCTGGCGGCTCATCCCGTGCTGCGCTCCCAGCTCCAGCTCCGTGGGCAGCAACGTGCCCACGGGATAGGTCCCGGCGGCGATGGCGTCGGTCAGGTGGCGGGCCAGCGTGGCGTACAGCGGCGCCTGTTGGCGCTGGGGCTTTTGCGTCGCCGGTGGCGCTTGCTTTGCTCGGCGCGGCGTGGCTTGGGACATCATGGGCAAGGCAATCCGTTTCAGGAGCAAGGCGCCAAGGATAAGGCGTGTCGGGCCTCGCCCCAGGCTGTTTTCGATTCGTCAACCCGGTGCGGCGCGCCGCCGCGAAAGAGAGACATGCGATGAAACGTCGTTCGTTCAATTCACTGGCCCTGGCGGCGCTGGCCACCGGCGGGCAGGCGCTGGCGCAAGCGGCAGC
The DNA here is from genome assembly GCA_028291885.1 of Ramlibacter sp. Taxonomy (GTDB): domain Bacteria; phylum Pseudomonadota; class Gammaproteobacteria; order Burkholderiales; family Burkholderiaceae_C; genus Ramlibacter. Next base: position 21,619 of record JAQGNJ010000011.1, read on the forward strand.
CTGGCCGCAGCGGCCGGTCACCTTCGTCACGCCGCTGGCCGCCGGCAGCTCCACCGACGCACTCGCCCGCATGATCGGCGACGAACTCGGCCGCCGCCTGGGCCAGCCGGTGTTGGTCGACAACTCGACCCGACCTATCTGCGCGACGGCCTGTTCGACACCGCGATGGCCAGCAATATCGCCCGTTGCGGCTACCGGGCTATTACGCGCACACCGACAAGCTGTTCGAGATGATCCGGCCGGACGAGGCGTGGGCCCTGTCGCAGAGCTGAGCGCAGGCCTGCGCCAGGCCCGCGGCTGTACGATGGCGCATGGCCCAGACAACGATCACCACCGACACCTACAAGCTGTTCCCGTCGCCGCGCAATACGCACCGCGTGGTGTTCGAGCACGAAGTGTTCGTTCCCCATCCCTATGCGCTGATCGACCTGCCAAGCTTCCACCTGAAGGGCCGCTACAGCCTGTTCGCCGCCCACCGGCTCAGCGACCAGAAGAACGGGCAGCTCGTCACCTTCGAGCTCGAAGCGGACGCCGCCAAGTTCACGCGGCTCTTCGTTCCGGACTGAGCGCATTCCGGATTCCCGAGGGACTCACCATGTCGATCACGCTGCACGGCTCGCCGATCTCCAACTACTACAACAAGGTCAAGCTCGCCCTGCTCGAAAAGGACCTGCCGTTCGCCGAGGTGGATGCGGGCGTCCCCGGCGCCAGCACCAAGGACCAGGCCGTGCTCGCGGCATCGCCGCTGGGCAAGATCCCTTTCCTCGTGACGACTGGCACCTGGAGATCGCCGCGCGCCAGCTGTATGGCTGCGCCTTCTTCGGAGCGTCGCCATTGAGCGACGCCAAGCGCGAGGCGATCCGGAAGCAGCTCGAAATCGAAATCGCGGCGTTCAGGCGGCTGGCGAAGTTCTCGCCCTACGTCGCCGGCGTCAGCTTCACCCAGGCCGACCTGCTGCTTGCGGCGGGCATCGACTGCAAGCCCTACATGAAGCTGGTCGGCGAGCGCGCCTCGGCGCGCAAAGTGGTGGCCGACCGCAAGGCCGCGCAGGCGAAGCTGCAGGGATAGCGAAACCAGCTAACCCCGATGGGGGATGGCAGGCAAGGCCCGTCGCTCCAGACTGGGTCCCTCGTCAACCCAAGGGGCTCGCCATGAACAAATCCATCCTGTTCGGCCTTGCCGGCCTGGCACTGGTCCAGCCCGCCCTGGCCCAGGAGCATGAACGACCGCCGTCGGCGCGCGAGGCGAGCATGTTGCAGCAGGAACGCAAGCACCGGCTCGAGCTGGGTGGCGCTTCGCTGGGCCTGCGCCGGACGGGCCTCAGCACGGGGCTGCAGCTCGGCGCGAGCCCGTCCGGGGGCGTCACGCCGTTCGCGGAGATCGGGCGCAGCCGCTGGCAAGGCGCGAGCGGCACCAACTTCGTCGCCGTGGGATCGGATTTCGCCGCCGACGGCTGGGGCGGCAGCGTGAGCCTGGCCAAGGGCATCAGCCGGCGCGATTCGGCCGTCCAGGTCGGCTTCAGCCGCAAGTTCTAGTCGAACTTGACGTTGTTCTCCTTGACGACCTGGTTGAAGCCGTCGTACTGCCTGCGGAAGAACTGCGCGAACTGCGGCGACGTCATGCCGTAGCCGTCGAAGCCCTGCTGCGCCAGCTGCGACTTGACCTCCGGCTGCTCCAGCGCCTTCTGCAGCTCCGTGCTGAGGCGGTCGCGGATGGCAGGCGGCAGGTTGGGCGGTCCGAAGAAGCCGGCCCAGGGCAGGATGGTGAGATTGCCGAGCCCGAGTTCTTTCGCCGTCGGCACGTTCGGCAAGAGGGGACTGCGCTCGGACTGCAGCACCATCAGCGCGCGGGCCCGGCCGTCCTTGACGAAGCCCGGCGCCGTCGTGCCGGTGGTGAAGATCATGTGGATGTGGCCGCCGACGAGGTCGGTCAGCGCCGGCGCGTCGCCCTTGTAGCGCGCGTTGACCACCTTGCGCTTGCCCACCAGCTGGATCATCGCCAGTTCGGCCGCGCTGTTGCTCGAGGCCGAGTTGTACTTGCCGGGATTGGCGTCCAGCAGCTCCAGCAGCTCCTTGACGCTGTGCGCCGGCAGCGACGCCGGCACCAGCAGGAACACCGAGAAGTTGCCCGCCGAACTGAGGGGCGTGAAGTCCCTGAAGGGGTCGAACGGCGGATTCGGCCGCAGCGAGGGCACGGCGACCATCGTGGTGTTGGTCCCCATCAGCAGCGTGTGGCCGTCGGGCGGGGAGCGCTGCACGTCGGTCGCCGCGATGATGCCGTCGGCGCCGGGCTTGTTGTCCACGACCACCTGCTGCCCCAGCTGCTTGCCCAGGGCCTGCGCCATGATGCGGGTCAGCACGTCGGCGGCGCCGCCGGGCGGAAAGCCCACGACCAGGCGCAGGGGCTTGCTCGGGAAGGGCGGCGGCACAGTCTGCGCGGATGCGGCGGTGGCCAGCGCGGACGCGGCCAGCGCCAGGATCGATCTTCTTTTCATGGTGTCTCCTGATCCGAGCATTTTCGCGCCGGCAGGCCGCCGGGCCGGTCGAGTGCAGGCGACGCCCGCGCCACTATCCGTTCTGAGGGCGGGGGCCGCCGGCCCCTCCAGTTGAGGGTGGAAATTCCACGGGCGCGGCATAGAGTGGATTCGAGCCAGGCATCGCACTGCAGCTTCCCCAACGCCCCCGAAGGAGGTTTCCATGAACAGCCCCACGCCCGCGACCGGCGCGGCTTCGCGCCGCTACTGCTCGCAACCGGTCCAGCGACCCAGGGAGTTCGACGCCGGCGTCTCGGCCCGGCGAGCCTTCGCCATCATCAGCTTCGGCAAGAAGTGGGTGAACGGCACGGACCTGAGCTATTACTGCTTCAAGCCCGGTGACGCCGTGCCCGCCGCCTGGCAGGGCGGCGCCGCCGACGTCGAGGCGGTGCGCACCGCATTCCAGAAATGGTTCGGCCTGGGCATCGGCATCA
>JAQGNJ010000044.1 GCA_028291885.1 Ramlibacter sp.
CGGCCGAGGCCAGGCCGGAAATCGAATCGACCATCAGCAGCGCCGGATGCTTCGCCGCGTCGATCGCCTTGCGCACGGCGGCGATGTTGCTCGTCACGCCGGTCGAGGTTTCGTTGTGCACCACGCAGACTGCCTTGATCGCGTGCTGGGTGTCGGCCTTGAGCCGCTCCCCGATCATGTCGGCCTGGACGCCGCGGCGCCAGCCTTCGGCACCGGCGAGCGTGAGCACTTCGGGCTTGAGACCCAGGCGCGTCGCCATCTTGATCCACAGCGACGCGAAGTGGCCGGTCTCGTACATCAGCACCTGGTCGCCAGGCGACATGACGTTGCACAGCGAGGCCTCCCAGGCGCCCGTGCCGGACGCCGGATAAATGATCACCGGGTGCCTGGTCTGGAAGATCTTCTGGATGCCCGACAACACCCTCAGCCCCAGCGCGCCGAATTCGGGACCGCGGTGGTCGATCGTCGGCAAGCTCATTGCGCGCAGGATTCGGTCCGGCACCGGCGACGGTCCGGGGATCTGCAGGAAGTGGCGGCCGGTGGGGTGGAAGTCGAGCGTCAGCATGGTGGGTCTCCAGGACATTGGCGCCGCCATTTTTGCATACAAAACTCACTTGTCAAGGCGGCCGCCTCTGTAAATCTCTTTTGACACACCTGTGTTTTGCATACAAAATAGGGCATGACTGCGGACATCATTTCCATCCCGCGCGCCAGCCTGCATGAGCAGGTGGCCCAGCGCCTGCGCCAGATGCTGGTCGAAAACCAGATCGCGCCCGGCGCCAAGCTCAACGAGCGCGAACTCGCCGAAGTGCTCCAGGTCTCGCGCACGCCCTTGCGCGAGGCCATCAAGATGCTCGCCGCCGAAGGCCTCGTCGAACTGCTGCCGAACCGCGGCGCCATCGCCGTCGAACTGACCGAGGACGACGTGCTCAACACCTTCGAGGTGATGGCCGGCCTGGAAGCGCTGTCCGGCGAACTGGCGGCGCAGCGCATCACCGATGCCGAACTGGCCGAGATCCGCGCCATGCACTTCGAGATGCTCGCGGCCTACACCCGGCGCGACCTGTCCGCCTATTACCGGCTCAATTCCGCGATCCACCGCGCCGTCAACGCGGCGGCGAAGAATCCGGTGCTCACCGCGACCTACAACCAGGTCAATGCGCGGCTGCAGGCGCTACGCTTTCGCTCCAACCAGGACGAGGCCAAGTGGAAGCAGGCGATGGCGGAACACGACCGCATGATCGAGGCGCTGGGCAAGCGCGACGCCGCCGCCATGCGCAAGGTGGCGATGGAGCACCTGGACCACAAGCGCGACGTCGTGCTCGCCCAGCTGCGCCATGGCTCGCAGCAAGTCGCGGGAGCGCAGCGATGAACGCTCCCCTGCCCCTGAAGGTGACGCGCGACGCTTCTTTCCAGGCGTACGACAAGGTCGCCGGCGCCAGCAACGAAGTCGCCGGCCGCCTGGCGCAGCGCCTCGCCTCGGAAACGCAGGGCGAGGTGCTGTTTTCGCCCGCCGACCGCGGCCGTTATGCGACCGACGCATCGATCTACCAGGTGACGCCGGTCGGCGCCTTCGTGCCGCGTTACGCCGACGAAGTGAAGATCGCGATCGACATCTGCCGCGACCTGGGCGTGCCGATCGTGCCGCGCGGCGGCGGCACCAGCCAGTGCGGACAAACGGTCGGCGCCGGCCTCGTCATCGATCATTCCAAACACGTTCGCAGCATCCTCAGCTTCGACGCCGAAAAGCGCACGGCTCTGGTCGAACCCGGCATCGTCCTGGACCACCTGAACCTGGGCCTGAAGAAGGCCGGGCTCTGGTACCCGGTCGACGTTTCCACCAGCGCGCAGGCGACGCTGGGCGGCATGGCGGGCAACAACTCCTGCGGCAGCCGCAGCATCGCGTACGGCAACATGGTCCACAACGTGCTGGGCGCGCAGGCCTGGACGGCCGACGGCGTGCTGCACGACTTCGGCCGCTTCGAACAGAGCACGGGAGCCGTGCGCGCGATCGGCGAACAGGTGCGGCAGATGGCGGCGGCGCTGGCGCCGGAGATCGACCGCAACTGGCCCAAGGTGCTGCGCCGCGTCGCCGGCTACAACCTGGACATCTTCCGCAACCAGAACGAGCGGCCCTACACGGGCGACGGCTCGGTCAACCTGGCGCACCTGCTGGTCGGCAGCGAAGGAACGCTGGCCGTCACACGGTCGCTGACGCTGCAACTGTCGGAACTGCCCAAGGCCAAGGTGCTGGGCGTCGTCAACTTCCCGACCTTCTACAAGGCCATGGACTCGGCCCAGCACATCGTCAAGCTCGGGAATTCGGACGGCGCCGTGGGCAGCGCCGGGGGCACCCTGACCGCCGTGGAACTGGTCGACCGCACGATGATCGATCTGGCGCTGCAGAACCCGGCCTTCGCGCCGGTGGTCCGCACCGCGCTGATCGGCTCGCCCGAGGCCGTGCTGCTGGTGGAGTTCTGCGGCGCCAGCAAGCAGGAGCTGCTGCCCAAGCT
>JAQGNJ010000097.1 GCA_028291885.1 Ramlibacter sp.
GCCGACGCGGTAGGTGCGGTCGGACAGGGCGAAGATGTCGCCCTCGTCCTCGGGGATGTCGAACTCGTCCTCGATCTCGCCGACGATCTGCTCGAGCACGTCCTCGATGGTGATCAGGCCGGCGACGAGGCCGAACTCGTCGATCACGATCGCCAGGTGGTTGCGGTTGCCGCGGAACTCGCGCAGCAGGTCGTTCAGGCCCTTGCTCTCGGGAACGAAGGCGGCCGGACGCAGCAGGGCCCGGATGTTCAGCTCGGGCGCGCGGTGCAGCTTGAGCAGGTCCTTGGCCAGCAGGATGCCGATGATGTTCTCGCGCTCGCCCTCGTACACCGGGAAGCGGGAGTGCGCCGTGTCGATGACGATGTTGAGGATCTCGTCGTACGGCGAATCGATGTTGATCAGGTCCATCCGCGGCGCGGCGACCATCACTTCGCCGGCCGTCTGGTCGGCCATCCGGATCACGCCTTCGAGCATCACGCGCGATTCGGCGCCGATGATGTCGTTGTCTTGCGCGTCGGCCAGGGTCTCGATCAACTCGGCCTTCGAGTCCGGTCCGGGGTGGATGAACTCGGCGACTTTCTGCAGGAAAGTGCGCTTGTCTTCCTTCTCGAGGGAAGCGCGCGCAGGGTGCGGGTCGGACACAGGCCTTGGGTGCAGGACGTGCGGTAGTGGAGGGACGACAAGGATAGCGGATTGGCGCCGCCGCTGGCGGCAGGGGGCCGCTGCCGCGCTCAGCCCGCGGACTTGTGGCGGGCGTCGCGCACGCCCTGGCGCACGTCCTGGACGCTGGCCAGGAAATCCCGGAAGCCGCGGGCCTGCAGCTTGAGCTGGTAATCGGTCTGGGCCAGCTGCTCTTCGACCATCTCGCTCACGCGGCTGTCCAGCGTGGCCGGCGGCAGCCGCAGGAAGGCGTCCGTCTCGGAGCCGGCCCGCTCGAGGGTGGCTCCGGCATTGCGGGCGATCTTGAGCATCGCCCTGTTCTCGGTCAGCGCGTGGATGAACATCAGGTCGACACCCTCGTTGCGGGCATGGATCACCGCCCGCTCGAACAGGCGCGAGCCGTAGCCGCGGCCGCGGACCTTCTTGAGCACAGAGACGCCGAACTCGCCGCAGGAACGGTGCTCCGGCTGCTGCGAGAACGCCAGGTGCGCCATCGCGATCAGCTCGAGCTTGCGGTTGTAGACGCCGAAGATCTCGTCGCGATCGAAGTCCAGCCCGGCGACATAGCCGCCGATCTGCTCGTCGGAGGCGGAAAAGCCGAAGCGCAGGTAGCGGTCGTCGCTGTCCAGCGCCAGCAGGTGCGTGGCGATGCGGGAGCGGTGGCTGGGACCGAGCGAGCGGATCGGGACCACGACCGGGCTGGCTCGGCGCGCTTCGGGAGTTTCGACCATGGTTTCAATGTAAGGGTAAACACGGGGCCGGCAAGGCCGCGGCGGGCAATCGGCGTCTGGCCAAGTAGTTCTACCTAGAGACTGTTGTTACACGGGGACGGCGGTCGTGGCCTTCACCCGGTCCAGCACGAAGCTGGTCTTGCAGTCCTGGACGCTGGGGTGCTTGAGCAGCGTGTCCATGATGAAGCGGCTGTAGTGCGCCATGTCCTGCACCACCACCCGCAGCAGGTAGTCCATCTCGCCGGTGAGCGCGGCGCATTCCACCACCTCGGGCCAGGTCTGCACACTGGCGCGAAACAGGTCCATCGGGTTGCGCTTGTGGCGCTCGGTGTGCTTTTCCATCCGCACGTTCAGATAGGCCGTCAGCCCCAGGCCGACCGCCTCGGGCTTCACGAGGGCGACGTAGCGGTCGATCACGCCCGCCTCTTCGAGCCGCTTGACCCGGCGCAAGACCGCGCTGGAGGACAGGCCCACCTGCTCGCCAAGGACGTCATAGGTTTCGCGGCCGTTGTCCTGGAGCCGGCGCAGGATCGCCCTGTCCAGCTTGTCAAGTGCGCTTGTTTCGTCCATGACGCAATTTTACTGCGCCGACCCCGTGGAATCGCGCTGGATTCGGCGGAAAACTGAATGACGCCGCGATACAGTGGAATCTTCCCGACTGGAGACACGATGAACGCCGCACTGCCGCAACAAGCCACCCAAGCCGCCGCCCAATGGGACAACCCGATGGGGACCGCCGGCTTCGAATTCATCGAATACGCCGCGCCGGACCCGAAAGCCATGGGCGAGCTGTTCGAGCGCATGGGCTTCAAGCCGGTCGCCCGCCACCGGCACAAGAACGTCGTGCTGTACCGCCAGGGCGGCATCAACTTCATCATCAACGCGGAGCCTGACTCCTTCGCGCAGCGCTTCGCCCGCCAGCACGGCCCCAGCATCTGCGCCATCGCGTTCCGGGTCCAGGACGCCAAGGCCGCCTACGAGCGCGCCGTGTCGCTGGGCGCCTGGGGCTACGCCGGCGTCGCCGGCCCGGGCGAGCTGAACATCCCGGCGATCAAGGGCATCGGCGACAGCCTGATCTACCTGGTGGACCGCTGGCGCGGCAAGAACGGCGCCAGTGAAGGCGACATCGGCAACATCGGCTTCTACGACGTCGATTTCGAGCCCCTGCCCGGCATGGATTCGAAAGAGGCGCTCGATCCCGCCGGCTTCGGCCTGACCTACATCGACCACCTCACGCACAACGTGCACCGGGGCCGGATGGGCGAGTGGTCGGACTTCTACGAGCGCCTGTTCAACTTCCGCGAGATCCGCTACTTCGACATCGAGGGCCAGTCCACCGGTGTCAAGAGCAAGGCGATGACCAGTCCCTGCGGCCAGATCCGGATCCCGATCAACGAGGAAGGCAACGAGAAGTCCGGCCAGATCCAGGAATACCTGGACAAGTACCGCGGCGAGGGCATCCAGCACATCGCGCTGGGCTCGACCAACCTGTACGACACGGTGGACTCGCTGCAGATGGCGGGCGTGAAGCTGCTGGAGACCAGCGAAACCTATTATGAGCTGCTGCCCAAGCGGATCCCGAACCTGGCCGAGAACATCCCCGACCTGCAGGCGCGCAACATCCTGGTGGACGGCGAGCAGGGCGAACTGCTGCTGCAGATCTTCAGCGAGAACCAGCTCGGGCCGATCTTCTTCGAGTTCATCCAGCGCAAGGGCAACGAAGGTTTCGGCGAGGGCAACTTCAAGGCCCTGTTCGAAACCATGGAGCTCGACCAGATGCGGCGCGGCGTGCTCGAAACAAAGACGGCGGACTGACCATGGCGGCCGAACCCGTCGTCTACGGCGCCAGCGAGCGCCCGCCGCGCGGCGACTACTCGCGGGCCCGCCCGGACTACACCTGCCCGCAGGACTACGACGCCTATACCGCGGCCGACCACGACACCTATCGCCGCCTGTACGAGCGCCAGGCGGCCATGCTGCCGGGCCTGGCCTGCGACGAGTTCATCCGCGCCCTGCCCTCGCTCGGGGTGAAGGACCGGATCCCGCGCTTCGACGCCGTGAACGAACGCCTGCACCGCGCCACCGGCTGGGAGATCGTCGCCGTGCCCGGCCTGATCCCGGAAGTCCCTTTCTTCACGCTGCTGGCCAACCGGAAATTCCCGGTGACGGACTGGATCCGGACGCCCGCGGAATTCGACTACATCGTCGAGCCGGACGTCTTCCATGACCTGTTCGGCCATGTGCCGCTGCTGTTCAACCCCGTGTTCGCCGACCACATGCAGGAATACGGCAAGGGCGGGCTGAAGGCGCACCGGCTCGGCGCCTGCGAGCTGCTCAGCCGCCTGTACTGGTACACCATCGAGTTCGGCCTGATCCGCCAGCACGACGGAGTGCGCGCTTACGGCGCGGGCATCCTCAGCTCCGGCGGCGAACTCCAGTACGCGGTGCGCAGCCCCGAGCCCCGGCGCCTGCCGCTGGACATCGAGCGGGTGATGCGGACCCGCTACAAGATCGACAGCTACCAGCAGACCTACTTCGTCACCGAGAGCTTCCAGGAGCTGTTCGACAAGACCGCCCCGGACTTCACGCCGATCTACGAGCGGGTGAAGTCCCTGCCCGAGCTCGCCGCGGCGGCCTGAGCGGCCGCGGCCGGTGGGCCGCGGAAATTCCCCGAGACAGCGCAAGCGTCATCCTCCAGAATGATGAGGCTGCTTTGCGCCGCTTCTCCTACGATGACTCAACCGCCGTCAGACCCGTCCTTTGCCTTTGCGTTGCCGCGGTTCACCAAGGTGCTGCTGGTCATGGATGTTGTCGAATCGGTCCGCCTGATGCAGGAAAACGAGTCCGAGGCGGTCCTGCAGTGGCGGATGTTGGCGGGGCAAGTCGACGATGTGGTGCCAAAACATGAAGGCAGGGTGCTCAAGAGCCTTGGAGACGGCCTGATGCTCGAATTCGGGACAGCGCAGGGTTGCGTCCACGCGGCCTTCGAGATCCAGCACCGCAGCCGGAGCCTGAACCGCGCGCTCGCGCCGCGGCGCCAGCTGCACCTGCGCATGGGCGCGCACATCGCCGAGTTCGTCGCCGACGATCGGGACATCTACGGCGCGGACGTCAACCTCGCCTCCCGGCTGACCACGCTCGCCGGCCCGGGCGAGCTGGTCGTTTCGGCGGAACTGCGCGACAGGCTCGCCCCCAGCGTCGATGCCGACATCGAGGACCTGGGCGGCTGCTATCTCAAGCACCTGAGCGAGCCGGTGCGGGCCTACCGGGTCGGCCCTCCCGGCCAGCAGCCGATCACCGACCTCGTCCAGGCCGTGCAGCTCGATCTGCGCCCGACGATCGCCGTCATCCCGTTCTCGATCCGCAGCGGCGAGCCGGGCCACGAGATGCTGGGCGAAGCGCTCGCGGACGAGGTGATCGCCGCCCTGTCGCGGACCTCCGAACTGCACGTCATCTCCCGCCTGTCGACCACCGTGTTCCGCGGCCGCAACGACGCCGTCGACGACATCCGGGCCCACCTGGGCGCCAGCTACATCCTCTCGGGGGTCTGCCGCGCGCAGGGCACGCAGCTGGCGCTGTTCGTCGAGCTGATCGATTCCAAATCCCACAACATCGTCTGGGCCGACAGCCTGAAGGGCCAGGTCCACGGCCTGTTCGCTTCGGACGACGAGCTGATCCCGCGCCTGGTGGCGGCGATCAGCTCCTCGGTGATGACCAACGAACTGGGGCGGGCCCAGCGCAACGCCTTGCCGACGCTCGAGGGCTACACCCTGCTCCTGAGCGCCATCTCGCTGATGCACCGGAACTCGCGCGCCGACTTCGAGCGTTCGCGGCAAATGCTGGAGCACCTGGTGGATCGCAGCCGCCGCCATCCGGCGCCGTACGCATGGCTGGCCAAATGGCACGTGCTGCTGGTGCAGCAAGGCTGGTCCGAGGACCGGGAAGCGGAAGCGGGTCGTGCGCTGGACTGCACCAAGCGCGCCC
>JAQGNJ010000102.1 GCA_028291885.1 Ramlibacter sp.
GCCCGCTACGACATCGACCGCTTCGGCATGCTGTTCCGCCCCAGCCCGCGCCAGTCCGACCTGATGATCGTGGCCGGCACGCTGTGCAACAAGATGGCGCCGGCGCTGCGCAAGGTCTACGACCAGATGCCCGAACCGCGCTGGGTGCTCTCCATGGGCTCCTGCGCCAATGGCGGCGGCTACTACCACTACAGCTATTCCGTGGTGCGCGGCTGCGACCGCATCGTCCCGGTGGACGTGTACGTCCCGGGCTGCCCGCCGACGGCGGAGGCCCTGCTGTACGGGATCATCCAGCTGCAGCAGAAGATCCGCCGCACCCAAACCATCGCCCGGGCCTGACGCGCATGCAGACCATCACCCCTTTCGCGGTGGATCCGCAGGCGCTGGCCGCGCACATCGAATCGACGCTCGGCGCGCTGGCCAAGCGCGTCGACGTGAGGCTTGGCGAGATCACCGTGCTGGTCGCGCCCGCCGCCTACCTGCAGGCCGCCGCCATGCTGCACGAGGCGCCCGGCTGCCAGTTCGAGCAGCTGCTCGACCTGTGCGGCGTCGACTACTCCGAGCACGGCGACGGCAGCTGGGACGGTGCGCGTTACTGCGTCGTCTCGCACCTGCTGTCGGTCAGCCTGAACCAGCGCGTGCGCCTGAAGGTGTTCGCGCCCGACGACGACCTGCCGGTGGTGGATTCGGTCACCGGCATCTGGAGTTCGGCCAACTGGTTCGAGCGCGAGGCCTTCGACCTGTACGGCATCGTCTTCGAAGGCCACGCCGACCTGCGCCGCATCCTGACCGACTACGGCTTCATCGGCCACCCGTTCCGCAAGGACTTCCCGGTGTCCGGCCACGTCGAGATGATCTACGACCCTGAGCGCCAGCGCGTCATCTACCAGCCGGTGACGATCGAGCCGCGCGAGATCACGCCGCGGATCATCCGCGAAGAAAACTACGGCGGCATCCGCGCGCCCGGCAAATGATGAGCCCCCACGTTTGCGGCTACGCCGCTGCACTGCCCCCCGAGGGGGCGCATGCCTCTCTAGGGGCGGCCCGTCGAGAGGCATGATCCATGGCTGAAATCAAGAACTACACCCTGAACTTCGGGCCCCAGCACCCGGCCGCGCACGGCGTGCTGCGGCTGGTGCTGGAGCTGGACGGCGAAGTGATCCAGCGCGCCGATCCGCACATCGGCCTGCTGCACCGCGCGACCGAGAAGCTCGCCGAGACCAAGACCTACATCCAGTCGCTGCCCTACATGGACAGGCTGGACTACGTGTCGATGATGTGCAACGAGCACGCCTACTGCCTGGCCATCGAGAAGATGATGGGCCTGGACGTGCCGGTGCGAGCGCAGTACATCCGCGTCATGTTCGCCGAGATCACGCGCCTGCTGAACCACCTGTTGTGGCTGGGCGCGCACGGGCTGGACTGCGGCGCGATGAACATCCTGATCTACTGCTTCCGCGAGCGCGAAGACCTGTTCGACATGTACGAGGCGGTGTCCGGCGCCCGCATGCACGCGGCGTACTTCCGTCCGGGCGGCGTCTACCGCGACCTGCCGGACAGCATGCCGCAGTACAAGGTCAGCAAGATCAAGAACCAGCGTGCCATCGACCGCCTGAACGAGAACCGCAGCGGCACGCTGCTGGACTTCATCGAGGACTTCACCAGGCGCTTCCCGAAGTACGTCGACGAATACGAGACGCTGCTGACCGACAACCGCATCTGGAAGCAGCGCACCGTCGGCATCGGCGTCGTCACGCCGGAGCGGGCGCTGAACCTGGGCTTCACCGGCCCGATGCTGCGCGGCTCGGGCTTCGAGTGGGACCTGCGCAAGAAGCAGCCGTACGACGTCTACGCCAACATGGACTTCGACATCCCGGTCGGCAAGACCGGCGACTGCTACGACCGCTACCTCGTGCGCATCGAGGAGATGCGCCAGTCCAACCGCATCATCAAGCAGTGCGTGGACTGGCTGCGGGTCAATCCCGGCCCGGTGATCACCGACAACCACAAGGTTGCGGCGCCGGACCGCGAGTCCATGAAGACCAACATGGAAGAGCTGATCCACCACTTCAAGCTGTTCAGCGAAGGCTTCCGCGTGCCCGAGGGCGAGGCTTATGCCGCCGTCGAGCACCCCAAGGGCGAGTTCGGCATCTACATCGTCAGCGACGGCGCCAACAAGCCGTACCGCCTGAAGATCCGGCCGCCGGGCTTCGCCCACCTGGCCGCGATGGACGAGATGTCGCGCGGCCACATGATCGCCGATGCCGTCGCCGTGATCGGGACGATGGACATCGTGTTCGGAGAGATCGACCGATGAAAATGGCCCACCCCCGAAGCGCCTTCGGCGCCTCCCCCTCAAGGGGGCGCCCCCAGCGGCCCGGCAAAGCCGGCTCCGCGGCGGCTCCCGAACAGGCCGCAGGCTTCGCCGCGGCGAGGGAGAAGCGACATGGCTGACCAACTCTCCCAGTCCATGCTGGATCGTTTCGAGCGCGAAGTCGCCAAGTATCCGCCGGAGCAGAGGCAGTCGGCCGTGATGGCCTGCCTGGCCATCGTCCAGGCCGATTGGGGCTGGGTCAGCGCCGAGGCCGAAAGCCTCGTCGCCGAGTACCTCGGCATGCCGCCGATCGCGGTGCACGAGGTCACGACCTTCTACAACATGTACAACCAGCAGCCGGTCGGCCGCTTCAAGTTCAACGTCTGCACCAACCTGCCGTGCCAGCTGCGGGACGGCGCCAAGGCGCTGCACCACCTGGAGAGCAAGCTGGGCATCAAGATGGGCGAGACCACGGCCGACGGCATGTTCACCCTGCAGCAAAGCGAATGCCTCGGCGCCTGCGCCGATTCGCCCGTGATGCTGGTGAACGACTTCACCATGTGCAGCTTCATGACCGAAGAAAAACTCGACCAGCTGGTCGACGGCCTGCGCACCTGCGGGGGCAACGCAGCATGAACGCGCAGCAAGTGCTGGGGCAATTCCAGGCGACGGGCGTCCAGACCTGTTTCCATGGCCGCCACATCAACCCGCAGATCTACGCCGGCCTGGACGGAACCAACTGGCGGCTCAAGGACTACGAAGCGCGCGAAGGCTATGCGGCGCTGAAGAAGATCCTGACGGACGTGAATGACGCAGGCGTCAAGGGACTGACGCAGGACCAGGTGATCGCCACCGTCAAGGAATCGGCGCTGCGAGGCCGCGGCGGCGCGGGCTTCCCGACCGGCCTGAAGTGGAGCTTCATGCCGCGCCAGTTCCCGGGCCAGAAGTACCTCGTGTGCAACTCGGACGAAGGCGAGCCGGGCACCTGCAAGGACCGCGACCTGCTGATGTACAACCCGCACCAGGTGATCGAGGGCATGATCATCGCCGCCTACGCGATGGGCATCACGGTCGGCTACAACTACATCCACGGCGAGATCTTCCAGACCTACCAGCGCTTCGAAGAGGCGCTGCAAGAGGCGAGGGCGGCCGGCTACCTGGGCGACAGGATCCTGGGCTCGAACTTCTCGTTCCAGCTGCATGCATCGCACGGCTTCGGCGCCTACATCTGCGGAGAAGAAACGGCTCTGCTCGAATCGCTGGAAGGCAAGAAGGGCCAGCCGCGCTTCAAGCCGCCTTTCCCGGCCAGCTTCGGCCTGTACGGCAAGCCGACCACGATCAACAACACCGAGACGTTCGCGGCCGTGCCCTGGATCATCCGCAACGGCGGCCAGGCCTTCCTCGAAGTCGGCAAGCCGAACAACGGCGGCACCAAGATCTATTCGGTCTCCGGCGACGTCGAGTGGCCGGGCAATTACGAGATCCCGCTGGGCACGCCTTTCAGCAAGCTGCTGGAACTGGCGGGCGGCGTACGCAAGGGCCGCACGCTCAAGGCCGTGATCCCCGGCGGTTCGTCGGCGCCGGTGCTGCCGGCCGACATCATGATGAATTGCACGATGGACTACGACTCGATCGCCAAGGCCGGCTCGATGCTGGGCTCGGGCGCGGTCATCGTGATGGACGACAGCCGCAGCATGGTGGAATCGCTCAAGCGACTGTCGTACTTCTACATGCACGAGTCCTGCGGCCAGTGCACGCCCTGCCGCGAAGGCACGGGCTGGCTCTGGCGCGTGGTGGACCGCATCCACAACGGCCACGGCAAGCCCAGCGACATGGACCTGCTGAACTCGGTCGCCGACAACATCCAGGGCCGCACCATCTGCGCGCTCGGCGACGCGGCGGCGATGCCGGTGCGCGCCATGATCAAGCACTTCCGCCACGAGTTCGAGGCGCTGATCCAGCGTGCAGAGACCCCCACCCCAGCCCTCCCCCGGGAGGGGAGGGTGAGCAATGAAGCGCGGAGCGCTTGACCCCATGATCGAAATTGACCTCGACGGCCAGAAGGTGGAGATCACCGAAGGCAGCATGATCATGCATGCGGCCGACAAGGCGGGAACCTACATCCCGCACTTCTGCTATCACAAGAAGCTGTCCATCGCCGCCAACTGCCGCATGTGCCTGGTCGACGTGGAGAAGGCGCCCAAGCCGATGCCGGCCTGCGCCACGCCCGTGACGCAGGGCATGATCGTCCGCACCAAGAGCGACAAGGCGATCAAGGCCCAGCAGTCGGTGATGGAGTTCCTGCTGATCAACCATCCGCTGGACTGCCCCATCTGCGACCAGGGCGGCGAATGCCAGCTGCAGGACCTGGCCGTCGGCTACGGCGGCTCCTCGTCGCGCTACGAGGAAGAAAAGCGCGTCGTCTTCCACAAGGACGCCGGACCGCTGATTTCGATGGAAGAGATGACGCGCTGCATCCATTGCACGCGCTGCGTCCGATTCGGCCAGGAACTGGCCGGCGAGATGGAACTGGGCATGATCCACCGGGGCGAGCACTCGGAGATCACCACGGTCCTCTACGACACCATCGATTCCGAGGTGTCGGGCAACATGATCGACCTGTGCCCGGTCGGCGCGCTCACCAGCAAGCCCTTCCGCTACCAGGCCCGGCCCTGGGAGCTGTCGCGCCGCAAGTCGGTCAGCCCGCACGACAGCACGGGCGCGAACCTGATCGTCCAGGTCAAGAACAACAAGGTCATGCGCGTCCTGCCGCTGGAGAACGAGGACGTCAACGAATGCTGGCTGGCCGACCGCGACCGTTTCTCGTACGAAGCGCTGAACACCGAGGAGCGCCTGACCCAGCCCATGCTCAAGCAGGGCGGCGAATGGAAGCCGGTGGACTGGCAGACCGCGCTCGAATACGTCGCCAACGGCCTGCGCCAGATCAAGGCCGACAACGGCGCCAAGAGCATCGGCACGCTGGCCAGCCCGCACAGCACGGTCGAAGAGCTGTTCCTCGCCGGCTCGCTGATGCGCGCCATGGGCAGCGAGAACATCGACTACCGCCTGCGCAACGCGCAGTTCGCGCAAGCCGAGGGCGTGCGCTGGCTCGGCACCTCGATCGCGTCGCTGTCCAACCTGCAGCGCGCGCTGGTGATCGGCTCCAACCTGCGCAAGGAACATCCGCTGTTCGCGATGCGGGTGCGCGCGGCCGTCCGCAAGGGCGCCGTGGTCTCGTCGATCCACGACGTGGAGCACGACTGGGCGATGCCGGTGAAGAACAAGCTGATCGCGCATGCGGGCCAGTGGGTGCAAGCCCTGGCCGATGTCGCCGCGTCGATCGGCGCGCAAAAGGGCGTCAAGGCGCCGGTCGACGGCAATGAGAACGAGCAGGGCAAGGCCATCGCGCAATCGCTGCTCTCCGGCGAGCGCAAGGCGATCCTGCTGGGCAACGCCGCGGCGCACCACGCCAGCGCGTCCAGCCTGCTGGCGCTGGCCAACTGGATCGGCGAGCAGACCGGCGCAACGGTCGGCTATCTCACCGAGGCGGCCAACACTGTCGGCGCGCAGCTGGCGGGTGCACTGCCGGGAGCGGGCGGACTGAATGCGGGCCAGATGCTGCGCGGCGAACTCAAGGCCGTGCTGCTGCTGAACACCGAGCCGCAATTCGACGCCGCCGATGGCCGCGCCGCGCTCGCGGGCCTGAACAAGGCCCAGATGGTCGTCACGCTGAGCCCGTTCAAGGCCAACATGGACATCAGCGACGTGCTGCTGCCGATCGCGCCGTTCACCGAGACGCCGGGCACCTTCGTCAATGCCGAGGGCCGGGTCCAGGGTTTCCATGCCGTCGTCAAGCCCGCGGGCGAGGCGCGGCCGGCGTGGAAGGTGCTGCGCGTGCTGGCCAACATGCTGGGCCTGCCGGGCTTCGAGTACGAATCCGCGCAGGACGTGCTCGCTGCCTCCCGTGGCGCTGCGCATGTGCAAGCCGGCGCCGTGCAAGGCAATGTGCTGGGCAACGCCAGCTCCGCCGCCATCGACCTGTCGCCGACCACCGGCCGGCCGGCGGCCGCGGCGATCTACCAGCTTGACAGCATCGTGCGGCGCGCGCCGTCGCTGCAACTGACGGCGGACGCCAAGCGCGCCAACGCGATGGCATCCGCCTCGACGCAAACCGCCGTGGGAGTGCATTCATGATCGACCAGATCTACGGCTTCGGAAACGGCCTGGTGGGCGCGGGATGGTGGTCGGCCGCGGCCTGGCCCGTCCTGTGGAACCTGATCAAGATCGTCGTGCTCGTCGCGCCGCTGATGGGCGCTGTCGCCTATCTCACGCTGTGGGAGCGCAAGGCCATCGGCTTCACCCAGATCCGGGTCGGCCCCAACCGCATCGGGCCGCTGGGCCTGCTGCAGCCGATCGCCGATGCGCTCAAGCTGCTGACCAAGGAAATCATCGTTCCGACGGTGGCGAACAAGGGCCTGTTCTTCCTCGGCCCGGTCATGACCATCATGCCGGCGCTCGCCGCCTGGGTGGTGATCCCCTTCGGTCCCGACGTCGCGCTGTCCAACATCAACGCCGGCCTGCTGTTCCTGATGGCGATCACCTCGATGGAGGTCTATGGCGTGATCATCGCCGGCTGGGCCTCCAACTCCAAGTACGCCTTCCTCGGCGCGCTGCGGGCCTCGGCGCAGATGGTGAGCTACGAGATCGCGATGGGCTTCTGCCTGGTCGTGGTGCTGATGGTTGCCGGCAGCCTGAACATGACCGACATCGTCATGGGCCAGGGCAAGGGCCAGTTCGCCGAGATGGGCCTGGGCTTCCTGTCGTGGAACTGGCTGCCGCTGCTGCCGATCTTCTTCGTCTACTTCATCTCCGGCCTGGCCGAGACCAACCGCCACCCCTTCGACGTCGTCGAAGGCGAATCGGAGATCGTCGCCGGCCACATGATCGAGTACTCGGGCATGAGCTTCGCGATGTTCTTCCTGGCCGAGTACGCCAACATGTGGCTGGTCTCGATCCTGGCCGTCACCCTGTTCCTGGGTGGCTGGCTGCCGCCGGTGGCCTTCCTCGACTTCATCCCCGGCTGGATCTGGCTGGGCATCAAGACCTTCATGGTCGTGACGATGTTCCTGTGGGTGCGCTCGACCTTCCCGCGCTACCGCTACGACCAGATCATGCGCCTGGGCTGGAAGATCTTCATCCCGGTCACGCTCGTGTGGCTCGTCGTGGTCGGCTTGTGGATGCAGACCCCGTACAACATCTGGAAGTAATCAGCATGTCTACCCAAGCCATCACGCCGCCGTCGGCGTTCTCGCTCAAGGACTTCCTGTCCAGCTTCATGCTGTTCGAGCTGTTCAAGGGCCTGGCCATCACCGGCAAATACGCGTTCGCCCGCAAGATCACGGTGCAGTTCCCCGAGGAAAAGACGCCGCTGTCGCCGCGCTTTCGCGGCCTGCACGCGCTGCGCCGCTACGAGAACGGCGAGGAGCGCTGCATCGCCTGCAAGCTGTGCGAGGCGATCTGCCCCGCGCTGGCCATCACGATCGAATCCGACGTGCGCGACGACGGCTCGCGCCGCACGACGCGCTACGACATCGACCTGACCAAGTGCATCTTCTGCGGCTTCTGCGAAGAGAGCTGCCCGGTCGATTCCATCGTCGAGACCAACATCCTCGAGTACCACGGCGAAAAGCGGGGCGACCTGTATTTCACCAAGGACATGCTGCTGGCCGTCGGCGATCGCTACGAAGCCCAGATCGCCTCCGACAAGGCAGCCGACGCCAAGTACCGCTGATCCAGGACAACGAACAAGAATCCCAATGGACGTCAAAACCGGCCTTTTCTACCTGTTCTCGGCGGTGCTGCTGTTCGCGGCCTTCCGCGTCATCACGGCGCGCAACCCGGTGTACGCGGCGCTGTTCCTGGTGCTCGCGTTCTTCCAGGCGGCTGCCGTGTGGATCCTGCTGAAGGCCGAGTTCCTCGCGATCTCGCTCGTGCTGGTCTATGTCGGCGCCGTGATGGTGCTGTTCCTGTTCGTCGTGATGATGCTGGACATCAACATCGACAGCATGCGCGCCGGCTTCTGGAAGCACTTCCCGCTGGCCGCCACGGTGGGCGCGATCATCGCGCTCGAGATGGCGGCGGTGCTGCTGGGCGGCTTTCGCACCGGCGAGGAGCCGCGGGTGCTGACGGCCGCGCAGGCCGCCGCCGCGGCCCAGCCCAACACCAAGGAGCTGGGCAAGCTGCTCTACACCCAGTACCTCTATCCGCTGGAGATCGCGGCCGTGATCCTGCTGGTGGCCATCATCGCGGCCATCGCCCTCACGCTGCGCCAGCGCAAGGACAGCCGCCACATGGACCCGGCCGACCAGGTCCGGGTGCGCTCGCAGGACCGGGTGCGCATCGTGTCGATGAACCCGACGCTGGTGCAACCGGAGCCGCCCGCCGCGGCCGCTGCAGCGGAGACCAAGGCATGACGCTCACCCTCGGCCATTTCCTCTCGCTTGGCGCGATGCTGTTCGCGCTGTCGGTGATCGGCATCTTCCTGAACCGCCGCAACCTGATCGTGCTGCTGATGGCCATCGAGCTGATGCTGCTGGCGGTCAACATGAACTTCGTCGCCTTCTCCTATTACCTGAGCGACATGCACGGCCAGGTCTTCGTGTTCTTCATCCTCACCGTGGCGGCCGCGGAATCGGCGATCGGCCTGGCGATCCTGGTGCTGCTGTTCCGCAACAAGTCGAACATCAACGTCGACGAACTGAACACGCTCAAAGGCTAAGAAAAACAAATGAGCCAGACCCTCAACGCTTCCACGCTGCTCGCCGTTCCGCTCGCGCCGCTCGTCGGCGCCGTGCTGGCCGGCGTCTTCGGCACCACCTTCGGCGGCAACCGGATCGGCCGGCGCTTGTCGCACACGCTGACCATCCTGGGCGTGTTCGTCGCCTTCGTGATCTCCGCGATGACGCTCAAGAGCGTCGCCATGGACGGCGCCCGGTTCAACCAGACCCTCTACGAGTGGATGGTGGTCGGCGGCCTGAAGATGGAGGTGGGTTTCCTGGTCGACGGCCTCACCGCGATGATGATGTGCGTCGTCACCTTCGTCTCGCTGATGGTCCACATCTACACCATCGGCTACATGGAGGAGGACGACGGCTACAACCGCTTCTTCGCCTACATCTCGCTGTTCACCTTCTCGATGCTCATGCTGGTCATGAGCAACAACTTCCTGCAGCTGTTCTTCGGCTGGGAAGCGGTGGGCCTGGTGTCCTACCTGCTGATCGGCTTCTGGTTCAACAAGCCCAGCGCGATCTTCGCCAACATGAAGGCCTTCCTGGTCAACCGGGTCGGCGACTTCGGCTTCATCCTGGGCATCGGCCTGATCGCCGCCTACGCCGGTTCGCTCGATTACGTCGAGGTGTTCGGCAAGGGCGGCGCGCTGGCGGCCATGGGCTTCCCCGGCACGGACTGGATGCTGATCACCGTGATCTGCATCTGCCTGTTCGTCGGCGCGATGGGCAAGAGCGCGCAGTTCCCGTTGCACGTCTGGCTGCCCGATTCGATGGAAGGCCCGACGCCGATCTCCGCCCTGATCCACGCGGCGACCATGGTGACGGCCGGCATCTTCATGGTGGCCCGCATGTCCCCGCTGTTCGAGTTGTCGGACACGGCGCTCTCGTTCATCATGGTGATCGGCGCGATCACGGCCCTGTTCATGGGCTTCCTGGGCATCATCCAGAACGACATCAAGCGCGTCGTCGCCTACTCCACGCTGTCCCAGCTCGGGTACATGACGGTGGCGCTCGGCGCCTCGGCGTACTCGGTCGCCGTGTTCCACCTGATGACGCACGCCTTCTTCAAGGCGCTGCTGTTCCTGGCGGCAGGCTCGGTGATCATGGGTGTCCACCACAACCAGGACATCCGCTGGATGGGCGGCCTGCGCAAGTACATGCCGATCACCTGGATCACCTTCCTGCTCGGTTCGCTGGCGCTGATCGGCACGCCGCTGTTCTCCGGCTTCTATTCCAAGGACAGCATCATCGAAGCGGTGGGCGAGAGCCACCTCTGGGGATCCGGCTTCGCGCATTTCGCCGTGCTCGCGGGCGTGTTCGTCACTGCGTTCTATTCCTTCCGCCTCTATTTCCTGGTGTTCCACGGCAAGGAGCGGTTCGACCAGAACCCGGAAAACCATGCGCACTATTCGGACGAGGAGCCGGACGTCGGCCACCACGACGACCACGGCCACGGCCATGGCGACCACAAGCCGCACGAGACGCCCTGGGTGGTCACGGTGCCGCTGCTGTTGCTGGCCATCCCGTCGGTGGTGATCGGCTTCATCACCATCGGCCCGATGCTGTTCGGCGAGTTCTTCAAGGACTCGATCATCGTCAACCTCGAAAAGCACCCGGCGATGGAAGAACTGGCGAAGATCTTCCACGGCCCGGCGCAGATGGCGCTGCACGGCCTGATGACGCCGCCGTTCTGGCTGGCGCTGGCCGGCGTCGCGCTCGCCTACTACCTGTACATGGTCAACACGGCGCTGCCCGCGAAGATCCAGGCGATGGTGCGGCCGCTCTACAAGCTGCTCGATAACAAGTACTACATGGACTGGATCAACGAGAACGTGCTGGCGCGCGGCGCCCGGCTGCTCGGTGTCGGCCTGTGGAAGGGCGGCGACGAGGCCCTGATCGACGGCGCCATCGTCAACGGCTCCTGGCGCGCGATCCAGCGCATCTCCGGCGTGGTGCGCTGGATCCAGTCCGGCTACATCTACCACTATGCGTTCGGCATGATCCTGGGCGTGTTCGTGCTGATGACGTATTTCGTGTGGCACGAGCAGTTCATGCAGCTCGTCAGGCTCCTGCAGCTCGGCAGATAAGGAAAAGAAGAAATGGGTTTGTTGAGTCTTGCGATCTGGACGCCGATCTGCTTTGGCGTCGTGCTGCTGGCCCTGGGGCGCGACGACCAGGCGCGCACCGTCCGGTGGATCGCCCTGATCGGCAGCATCGTCAGCCTGCTGGTCACGCTGCCGCTGTACGGCCGGTTCCAGCTCGGCACGCCGGCGATGCAGTTCGTCGAGCGCTCGCCGTGGATCGAGCGCTTCAACGTCTACTACCACCTGGGCATCGACGGCATCTCGTTCTGGTTCGTGCTGCTGACGGCCTTCATCACGGTCATCGTCGTCATCTCCGCGTGGGAAGCGATCACCGAGCGCGTCAACCAGTACATGGGCGCGTTCCTGATCCTGTCGGGCCTGATGATCGGCGTCTTCTGCGCGCTCGACGGCATCCTGTTCTACACCTTCTTCGAGGCGACGCTGATCCCGATGTACCTGATCATCGGCGTCTGGGGCGGCCCCAACAAGATCTACGCGGCGTTCAAGTTCTTCCTGTACACGCTGCTCGGCTCGCTGCTGATGCTGATCGCGCTGGTGTTCCTCTACACCAAGTCCGGCGGCAGCTTCGACCTGGCGACCTGGCAGAAGCTGCCCCTGGGCTCCACCGCGCAGACGTTCCTGTTCTTCGCCTTCTTCGCGGCCTTCGCCGTCAAGGTGCCGATGTGGCCGGTCCACACCTGGCTGCCCGACGTGCACGTGGAAGCGCCGACCGGCGGCTCCGCCGTGCTGGCCGCCATCATGCTGAAGCTGGGCGCCTACGGCTTCCTGCGCTTCTCGATGCCGATCGCGCCGGACGCTTCGCGCGAATGGGCCTGGCTGATGATCGCGCTGTCGCTGATCGCCGTCATCTACGTCGGCCTGGTCGCCATGGTGCAGCAGGACATGAAGAAGCTGGTCGCCTACTCGTCGATCGCGCACATGGGCTTCGTGACGCTCGGCTTCTTCATGTTCAACGAACTCGGCATCTCGGGCGGCCTGGTGCAGATGATCTCGCACGGCTTCGTGTCGGGCGCC
>JAQGNJ010000111.1 GCA_028291885.1 Ramlibacter sp.
CGGGCGCTCGACGCCGCCGTGTTCATGATCTTCTCCAACAACGGCGAGCGCTGCACGGCGGGCAGCCGCATCCTGGTGCAGAAGTCGATCTACGCGGGCTTCGTGCAGAAGTTCGTTGCGCGGGCCAGGAAGATCACGGTCGGCGATCCGCTGGACGAGAAGACCATCGTCGGGCCGATGATCTCGCAGGCCCACTTGGCCAAGGTGCGCAGCTACATCGAACTCGGACCGAAGGAAGGCGCGACGCTGCTGTGCGGCGGCCTCGACGCGCCGCTGCTGCCGGACCGGGTGAAGAAGGGCAACTACGTGATGCCGACCGTCTTCGCCGACGTCGACAACCGAATGCAGATCGCACAGGACGAGATCTTCGGGCCGGTCGCCTGCCTGATCCCGTTCAACGACGAGGCCGACGCGATCCGCCTGGCCAATGACATCCAGTACGGCCTGTCCAGCTACGTCTGGACCGAGAACATCGGCAAGGCGCATCGCGTCGCCGCCGCCGTCGAGGCCGGCATGTGCTTCGTCAACAGCCAGAACGTGCGCGACCTGCGCCAGCCCTTCGGCGGCACCAAGGCTTCGGGCACCGGTCGCGAAGGCGGCACCTGGAGCTACGAGGTGTTCTGCGAGCCGAAGAATGTCGCCGTGTCGCTGGGCTCGCATCACATCCCCCATTGGGGAGTCTGAGGTCGCATGAGCCTGTACGCAACGCAGAAATTCCTCTACGACCTGAACCGCGACGCCGCGATGCAGCGGCGTTACCGCGAGGACAAGCAGGCGCTGCTGGCCGGCTACGACCTCGACGACGAGGAGCGCGAGGCGATCCGCGATGGCGACGTCGGCAAACTCTACGTGCTGGGATGCAACGGCCAGCTGCTGATGCACTTCGCGCCGCTGCTGGGCATCGCCTGGGCCGACTATCTGGAAGCGATGCGCGAAGGCGTGCGCAAGTACGGGCCCGTGCGCGCCGGCATCTATGCGATGACGACGGGCACCGACGAGAAAGTGGCGGGAGTCTAGCCATGCCACTCGTCTTCGCGGGAGTCTGCAGCCATGCGCCAGGCATCACCGGCCGCGCGCACCTGGCCGACGCGGCCATCAAGGACGAATTCCACAGGCAGTTCCACCGCATGGGAGAACAGCTGCGGGCCGCCAAGCCCGACGCGGTGATCGTCGTCGCCGCCGAGCACTTCGCCAATTTCTTCATGAACAACATGCCGGCGTATGCGATTGGCATGGCGGACCACTACGAGGGCCCGATCGAGGACCCGAAGTGGCTGGGCATCGAGAAGCGCCGCATCCCGGGCAACGCGGCGCTGTCGCAGCGGCTGATCCGCGAGGTGATGAACACCGTCGACGTCGCCTATGCCGAGGAATGGAAATTCGACCACGGCATCATGGTTCCGCTCAATTTCCTGACGCCGGACTTCGACCAGGCCATCGTCCCGGTGAACATCAATTGCCAGGGTCCGCCGCTGACGCCGCTGCACCGCGCCTGGGCCTTCGGCGAGGCGCTGCGCCGCGCCTGCGACAAGGCGCCGGAGCGCATCGCGCTGGTCGGGACCGGAGGCATCTCGCATTGGCCGGCAACGCCCGATTCGGGCAAGGTCAACGAGGCCTGGGACCGCGAGTTCCTGGACCGCTGGTGCCGCAACGACAGGGACGCGATGCTGTCGTACACCGACGAAGCGACGTACCGCGAAGCCGGCCAGGGCGGCTTCGAGATCCGCACCTTCGTGGCGGTGGCGGCGGCGGCGCGGGGCCGCGGCGAGGTGCTTCACTTCAAGCCCATCCCGATCTTCGCGGTGAGTTGCACCGCCGCCACCATGTCCGTGCAATAAGGAGCAAGCCATGCCGCACGTCGTCGTCCAGTACACCGCCAATCTCGAGCCGCTGGTGGACATGTCCGCCCTGTGCAAGGAGATGGCGACCACGTTGGTGGCGCAGAAGGACCAAGGCAAGCCGGTCTTCCCGCCCGGCGGCACGCGCGTGCTGGCCTACCCGGCGCAGCATTACGCGGTGGCGGACACCAGGGACGATTACGCCTTCTGCTACATCAACGTCAGGATCGCCCAGGGGCGCACCGACGCGATGAAGAAGAAGGCCGGCGATGCGCTGCTGGCCCTGGCGCAAAAGCACTTCGCCGCGGCTTTCGGCAAGGGCCACGTCGGCGTGACGATCCAGATCGACGAAGCCCCCGGCCAGGTCTACGACGCCAAGCACAGCAACCTGCATCCGCTGTTCAACAAGTGAGAAGTCCGCGATGTTTCCAAACGACCTGATCCAGCAACTCGCCGGCGAACTCGACGAGAGCGAAAAGAAGCGCGTCCAGGTGGAGCATTTCTCCAAGCGCTTTCCGGGCATGACGATCGACGACGGCTACGCGGTCCAGCGCGCCTGGGTCAGGATGAAGACGGACGCCGGCCGCGTCGTGCGTGGCCACAAGATCGGCCTCACCTCGCGCGCGATGCAGCAGGCCAGCCAGATCGACGAGCCGGATTTCGGCGTGCTGCTGGACGACATGTTCTTCGGGCCGGGCGACATCCCGTCCGAACGCTTCATCGTCCCGCGCGTCGAGGTGGAACTGGCCTTCGTGCTCAAAAAGAAGATCGAGGGCGGCAAGGTCAGCGTCGAGCAGGTTCTCGACGCCACCGACTACGTGACGCCGGCCATCGAGATCATCGATTCGCGCATCGAGCAGCACGACCGCCACACCAAAGTGTTCCGCAAGGTGCAGGACACGATCAGCGACAACGCCGCCAACGCCGCGATCGTGCTCGGCGGCCGCAAGCTCAGGCCGGCCGAGGTCGACATGCCGTGGATCGGCGCCATCCTGCGGCAGAACGGCGTCGTCGAGGAGACCGGCCTGGCCGCCGGCGTGCAGGGCCATCCCGCCATCGGCGTCGCCTGGCTGGCGATGAAGCTCGCGCCCTGGGGCGAATGCCTGCAAGCCGGCGAGACCGTGCTGGCCGGCTCCTTCACCCGGCCGGCGCTGGCGAAGAAGGGCGACCTCTTCAACGCCGACTACGGCCCGCTGGGCAGCTTCGATTTCCGTTTTTCCTGAGAGCGACACCATGAGCGACCAAGCCAAGCGCAAGTTCCGATCGGCCACCCTCGTCGAGGGCACCATCCGCGCGACGACGCGCAGCTTCCTGTACGCCCTGGGCCAGGACGACGACGACATCGCGCGTCCGCACATCGGCGTCTTCCACACCGGCGGCGAGATGAGCCCGTGCAATTCGAATCTGCGGGACCAGGCCCAGCACGCGAAGACCGGCATCTATGCCCACGGCGGCATGCCGCACGAATGCCCGGTGGTCTCGGTTTCCGACGGCCTGACCATGGCGCATTCGGGCATGCGCTTTTCGCTGATCTCGCGCGAGCTGATCGCCGACAGCGTCGAGGCGTCGACCCGCGGGCACCAGTGGGACGGCATCTTCGCCATCGGCGCCTGCGACAAGAACCTGCCGGGCCTGATGATGGGCATCGTGCGCTGCAACGTGCCCGGCGTGTTCGTCCACGGCGGCTCGGCGCTGCCGGGGCAATACCAGGGACGCGACGTCAACGTCGTCAACACCTACGAGACCATCGGCAAGGTGCTGGCGGGCGACGCGACGATGGAGGAGCTCGGCGAGATGAGCCATTCCTGCCTGCCGTCAGCCGGCTCCTGCGCCGGCCAGTTCACCGCCAACACCATGGGCATGGTGTCGGAAGCGCTGGGGCTCGCGCCGGTCGGCTCGTCGATGGTGCCGGCGGTGTTCAGCGAGCGGGCGCCGCTGATGCGCCGCGCGGCGAAAAACCTGATGGCGGCGGTGATGGGCGAGGCCCCGCTGCCGCGCGACATCGTCACGCGCAAGGCGCTGGAAAACGCCTGCGCCGTGGTCTCGGCCACCGGCGGCTCGACCAACAGCGCCCTGCACCTGCCGGCGATCGCGCACGAAGCCGGCATCAAGTTCCACCTCGACGACGTCGCCGAGGTCTTCGCCCGCACGCCGCTGATCGGGAACCTGAGCCCCGGCGGCAAGTACCTGGCACGCGACGTGTACTACGCCGGCGGCGCCCAGGTGATCATGCTGGAGTTGCTGCGCAAGGGCTACCTGCACGGCGACACGCTCACCTTCACCGGCCGCACGCTGGCGCAGGAACTGGAAGGCGCGAACGAGCCGGATGGCAGGGTGGTGTTCCGCGTCGAGGATGCGCTGTCGAAAGACGGCGGGCTCGCCGTGCTCAAGGGCAATCTTTGTCCCGACGGCGCGCTGCTCAAGACCGCCGGCCTGAAGACGCTGGCGCACAGCGGCCCGGCCCGCGTCTTCGAGAACGAGGAAGAAGCGCAGGCCGCGGTGCAGAACCGCCGCTACGAAGCCGGCGACGTGATCGTGATCCGCAACGAAGGGCCGCGCGGCAGCCCCGGCATGCGCGAGATGCTCGGCCTCACGGCCCTGCTGTATGGCCAGGGGATGGGCGACAAGGTCGCGCTGCTCACCGACGGCCGCTTCTCCGGCGCGACGCGCGGCCTGTGCATCGGTTACGCCGGCCCCGAGGCCGCGGACGGCGGCCCGATCGCGGCATTGCGCAACGGCGACATGATCCACATCGACGCCCGGCCGCAAGCGCGTAGCATTGCCGTCGACCTGTCGCCCGCCGAAATCGGCGAGCGGCTCAAGAACCTGCCGCAACGCCCGGGACCGCGCGGCGGGCTTCTGGAAAAATACGCCGCGACGGTGCGCCCGAGCCACCAGGGCGCGGTCACCCATTCCGGGAACGTCGTGTGGCTGCGCGACGAGTCCTGATCCGCCAATTTCAGCCTTTGATCCACCGAGGAGACATTCCATGAGCATTTCCCGTCGCAACGTCCTGCAGGCCGCCGGCGCCTCCGCCCTGCTCGCAGGCATCGGCCAGTCGGCCTGGGCCCAGGCCCAGTTCGAAACCGCCCGCCTGATCACCGGCTTCGCCGCCGGCGGCACGTCGGACACCACCTGCCGCCGCGTGGCCACCGGGCTTGCGCCCGGCTACGCGAAGGCCGTCGTGGTCGAAAACCGCACCGGCGCGGGCGGCCAGATCGCCGTGCAATACGTCAAGGGCCAGGCGCCGGACGGCACGACCATCCTGCAGACGCCGACCTCGATCCTCACGATCTATCCGCATATCTACAAGAAGCTGCCGTACGAGCCGCTCGTGGACCTGACGCCGGTGACGCTGGCCTGCGTGTTCGACTTCGGCTTCGCCGTCGGGCCGGCCGTGCCGCTCAGCGTGAAGAGCGTTCCCGAGTTCCTGGCCTGGGCCAAGGCCAATCCGCTGGGCGCCAACTTCGGTTCGCCGGCTGCCGGTTCCACGCCGCACTTCATCGGCGCGCTGCTGGGCAAGAGCGCGGGCATCGACATGAAGCACGCCGCCTACCGCGGCACACAGCCGGCGATGCTGGACCTGCTGGGCGGCAACATCTCCTCGGTCTCGGGCCCGCTCGGCGATATCACCCAGCACCTGGCGACCGGCAAGGTCCGCATCCTCGGCGTCTCGGGCGCCAAGCGCAGCCGCTTCGCGCCGGACGTTCCGACGTTCGCGGAGCAGGGCCTGAACCAGGCCACCCACAGCGAGTGGTTCGCCTTCCTGCTGCCGGCCAAGGCCTCGCCCGAGATCGTGAACCGCCTGAACGCGGCGATGAAGCACGCGCTGGCGCAGAAGGACGTGATCGACGGCCTTTCCGGCTTCGGCCTGGAAGCGATGTCCTCGTCGCCCGCCGAACTCGCGGACCTGATCCGCAAGGACACGGCCAAGTGGGCGCCGATCGTCAAGCAGGTCGGCTTCACCGCCGAAGGCTGATCCGCGCGGCAAGGAGACCGTCATGAGCGCCGTCCTCAAACCCGCCGCCAAGCCCGGCGTCCATCCGGACGAATGGGCGGCGCGGCTCGAACTCGCCGCCTGCTACCGCGTCTTCGCGATGCTGGGCTGGACCGAGATGATCTACAACCACATCACGCTGCGGCTGCCCGACAGCGTGACCGGTGGCCGCAAGCAGTTCCTGATCAACCCGTTCGGCCTGCACTACGGCGAGGTGACGGCCAGCAACCTGCTCAAGATCGACCTGCAGGGCAACAAGCTGGACGACAGCCCCTGGCCGGTCAACCCGGCCGGTTTCACCGTGCATGCCGCGATCCACGAGAACGTGCCGCAGGCGCATTGCGTGATGCACACGCACACCACGTCCGGTCTCGCGGTGGCCTGTTCGCAGACCGGCCTGGCGCAGAACAATTTCTATTCGGCGCAGCTGCACGACATGGTTGCGTATCACGACTTCGAGGGCATCACCGTGCATGCGGACGAAGCGCCGCGCCTGCTGAAGAACCTGGGCGACAAGCCGGTGATGATCCTGCGCAACCACGGCCTGCTGTCCTGGGGCAAGACCTTGCCGCTGGCGTTCGTGCGGCTGTGGACGCTGCAGCGCGCCTGCGACGTTCAGGTCGCGCAAGCGGCGCTCGGCCCGGCCCTGCCGGTCAGCGAAGCCGTGGCGCGCAAGACCACCGGCGACGCGCTGCAGTGGGACGCCCGCTTCGGCGCCGGGCAGGACGTGTTCGATGCGCTGACCCGGCAAGTCGACCGCATCGATCCCGGCTACAGGAACTAGATGCTGAACAAGGTTGCAATCTACGGTGCCGGCGCCATCGGCGGCTGGATCGGCGCCAGGCTGGCGCAGGCCGGCTGCGAAGTGAGCGTGGTCGCGCGCGGTGCGACGCTGGAAGCGCTGCAGATGCATGGGCTGCGGCTGGAGGCCACACAGGTGGTTTCGGTCCCGGTCCGCTCCAGCGACCGGCCCGCCGAACTCGGCGTGCAGGACCTGGTGGTCGTCGCCGTCAAGGCGCCGGCGATGGCCGAAGTCGCCGCGGCCATCGGTCCGCTGATCGGACCGGACACCATCGTGCTGACCGCAATGAACGGCGTGCCCTGGTGGTTCTTCGAAGGTTTCGGCGGGCGGTACGCCGGGACGCGGCTCAAGGCTGTCGATCCCGATGGAGCGATCGCGCGCGCCATCCCGGCCAGGCACATCGTCGGCTGCGTGGTGCACGCGAGCTGCTCGCTCAACGGCCCCGGCTTCGTCAAGCACAACTTCGGCAACAAGCTGATCGTGGGCGAGCCCTCGGGCGGCAAGACGCCGCGCGCCAAGGAGCTGGTGGCGCTGCTGGAGCGGGCCGGCTTCGAGACCGTGCTGTCCGACCAGATCCAGAAGGACGCCTGGTACAAGCTCTGGGGCAATATGACGGTGAACCCGGTGAGCGCGCTGACCGGCGCGACCACCGACCTGATCCTGGACGACGACCTGGTGCGCGACTTCATTTCCAGCGTGATGCTGGAAGCGCGCGAGATCGGCGGGCGCGTCGGCATCCCGATCGAGCAGTCGCCGCAAGACCGGCATGAGGTCACGCGCAAGCTCGGGGCCTTCAAGACCTCGATGCTGCAGGACGTGGAAGCCGGCAAGCCGGTGGAACTCGACGCCCTCGTCACCGTGGTCAAGGAGCTGGGCGAGCTGACGCAGGTTGCGACGCCGTTCACCGACGCCTTGCTCGGCCTGTCGCGCCTGCAGGCCCGGGTCCGCGGCCTGTACTGACCGCAATGGCCGTCCGTATCTCCGACCTGCACGTCGCGCGCGAGGACGCGCTGCCGACGCCGCTGGCGCTGCATGAGGAGCTTGCTTGCGGCGATGCAGAGGCGGCGCTGATCGCGGACTCGCGCGACGCGATCCGGCGCATCCTGCGCGGCGAGGACGACCGGCTGCTGGTCATCGCCGGCCCCTGCTCGGTCCACGAGCCGGCATCGGCGGTGGAATACGCCGGCCGGCTGCGCGAGCTGGCGCAGCGCGAAGCCGACGCCCTCGTCGTGGTGATGCGGGTCTATTTCGAAAAGCCGCGCACCCGCATGGGCTGGAAGGGCCTGATCTACGACCCGGGCCTGGACGGCGCCGGCGACATCGGCGCAGGCCTGCGCGCGGCTCGCAAGCTGCTGCTGGACTGCGCAAGGATCGGCTTGCCGGCGGCGTCGGAGATCCTGGACCTGGTCACGCCGCAGTACTACGCGGAGCTCCTGAGCTGGGGCGCGATCGGCGCGCGCACGGTGGAGAGTCCGCTGCACCGGCAGATGGCCTCGGCCCTGTCGGCGCCGCTGGGCTTCAAGAATTCGACCAATGGCAGTGTGGACGTGGCGATCGACGCGATCCACGTGGCCGGCCAGCCGCACCGCTTTCCGAGCGTGTCCGCGCAGGGCCAGGCCATCGTCGTCACCACCACCGGCAATCCGGACGCCCACCTGGTGCTGCGCGGCGGCGCCGGCGGTCCCAACTACGACGCGGCGAGCGTCGCTCGCGCTGCGCAAGCGCTCGGCGCCGCGGGCCTGCCGGCGCGCCTGCTGGTCGACTGCAGCCACGGCAACAGCGCCAAGGACTGGCGTCGCCAGCCCGAGGTCGCCGCGGACCTGGCACGGCAGGTGGCGGCGGGCTCGCGCTCCATCGCCGGCGTCCTGCTCGAAAGCCACCTGGTCGAAGGCCGCCAGGACATCGTGCGTGGCCGCGAAGGGCTGGTGTACGGCCAGAGCGTCACCGACGGCTGCATCGGCTGGGACAGCACGGTGGGATTGATCCGGCAACTGGCCGCGGCCGTGCGGACCCGGCGCGTTTGACGCTGGCACGGAACCGCCTCCAGAATGGAACCGCATCCGTTGTGGAGCGTCATGCCAAACTGCTGGCGACGTTCGACGAAAAACCGGCCAAAGCCGCCGGCGCCCATCTTTCCAGCCTCTCCTGAACAAGATCCATGACATCCAAGCGCGCCCTCAGCGGCACCGCCTTCGCCACCCTGCTGCTGATCGCGCTGATGATGGGCGCCAACCACGTGGCGGCGCGGATCGCGTTCAATCACGGCGTCGACGTCGCGACGGCTGTCGTCTTCCGCAGCGCCGTCACCGCGCTGGTGATCGTCTGCCTGCTCGCCGTGCAAGGTGTGCGCGTGAGCTTCACGCGGCGCCACAAGCTCATGCTGCCGCTGATCGGGGTGCTGGTCGGCCTGCAAAGCCTCAGCCTGTATTCCGCGGTGGCGCGGCTGCCGGTCGCGCTGGCGCTGCTGGCCTTCAACACCTATCCGATCTGGGCCGCGCTCTGGTCCTGGGCCATCTACAGGCACCGGCCCGAGCGGCCCCTGCTGATCGCGATGCCGGTGATCCTGCTCGGGCTGGCGCTGGCGCTGGACGTCTTCGGCGCGGCGTCGGGGCTGGGAGCCCAGGGCCAGTGGCTCCACATCGGCGCCGGCGTCGCCTTTGCGCTGGCCGCCGCCGCGGTCTTCGGCCTGGCGCTGGTGGTCACGCAGCACGAAGCCGGCGACGTCGACGGCCGGGTGCGCACGGCGACGACGATGTCGATGGCGGGCCTGGTGGCGCTGGCGATGGTCGCGACGCAAGGCGGCTTCCACCTGCCGCAGGCGCCGGCCGGCTGGGGCGGCCTGCTGGCGCTGACCTTTCTGTATGGCACGGCCTTCACCATCATGTTCACCGTGCTGCCCCGGCTCGGCGTGGTCGGCAATTCGGCCATCATGAACGTGGAGCCGGTGTTCGCCCTGGTGCTGGCCTGGCTGATCCTCGGCCAGACGATCGCGCCGATCCAGGTGCTGGGCGCTCTGATCGTCGTCGGCGCCGTGATGGCGCTGGGGATGCGCAAGCGGTGACGAGGCGCGGGCTCAGCTCGCGACCGACCTGGAGAACAGGTTGAGCACGACGACGCCCGCGACGATCAGTGCGAGCCCGGCGAATGCCGGTGCGTCGAGCGTCTCGCCGAAGAACAGCCAGCCGGCCAGCGTGATCAAGGCGATGCCCACGCCGGACCAGATCGCATAGACGACGCCCACCGGAACGGTCCGCAGCACGATGGACAGGCAGTAAAACGACAGGCCGTAGCCCAGGACGACGACCACGCTGGGCCAGGGCCGCGAAAAACCGTTCGACGCCTTGAGCGCGGACGTGGCGACGACCTCGGCCAGGATCGCCACGGACAGCACGGCCCATTGCATCGCCGGCTGCCCTACTCGCCCACGACGACCGGCACGCGCGGCGCGACGGCGCACATCAGCTCGTAGCCGACGGTGCCGGCGGCGTGGGCGACCTCGTCGATCGGCAGCACGGCGCCCCCGGGCCCGCGGCCCCAGAGCGTGACCTCGCTGCCGAATCCCGCGTCGGGCACGGGCGTGAGGTCCACGGTGATCATGTCCATGCTGACGCGGCCGACCATGCGCGTGCGCACGCCCTCGACCAGCACCGGCGTGCCCGTCGTGCAGTGGCGCGGATAGCCGTCCGCATAGCCGCAGGCGACGACGCCGATGCGCAGCGGCACGTCTGCCGTGAAGCTCGAGCCGTAACCGACGCTCTCGCCGGCCGCCAGGTCCTGCACGCCGATGATGCGGCTGGCCAGCGTCATCGTCGGGCGCAGGTCCCAGTGGGCGATGTCGTGGACCGGGAAGTCGGGCGAGCTGCCGTAGATCGCGATGCCGGGACGGATCCAGTCGGCGCGCACGCCGGGCTCGTCGCCATGCAGCAGCGCCGCGGCGCTGTTGCTCAGGCTGCGCTCGCCCGGCAGGTCGCGCGTGGTCTCGGCGAACACCTGCATCTGGTGGCCGATGCCGCGCGGGCCGTCGGCGTCGCTGAAGTGCGTCATCAACGAGATCTCGTCGACCTGCGGCAGCGCGTCCAGCCGCGACCAGGCCGCGCGCAGCCGCGCGGGCGTGAAGCCCAGCCGGTTCATCCCCGAATTCATCTTCAGGAACACGCGGTGCGGCTGGTGCGTCTTGTGCATGGCGAGCATGTCGATCTGCTGGTCGCAGTGCACCGCGTGCCAGATGTTCAGGCGCGAGCACAGCTCCAGGTCGCGCGCCTCGAACACCCCTTCGAGCAGCAGGATCGGCCCGCGCCAGCCCAGGGCCCGCACGCGCTGCGCTTCCTGCAGGTCCAGCAGGGCGAAGCCGTCGACCGCGCGCAAGCCGTCGAACACCCTCTCGATGCCGTGGCCGTAGGCGTTGGCCTTGACGATGCCCCACACGCGCGAGTCGCCCGCCGCGCGCCGCATCCGGGCGAGGTTGTGGCGCAGGGCTTCGGTGTGGATGGTGGCGAGGATCGGGCGGGGCATGGCGTCTTTGGTCAGGCAGATTTCAGGGCGATTTTGTCATTACCCAGCGTGATATAACCCGTTGTCGTCAGGAGACAGCACCCCCTACAGGCACGGGCGCCCCGCACCGTGCCTCACGCACAAAGAATGAAGCGCGGCTTTTATACCCTCATGTCGGCGCAGTTTTTCTCGTCGCTGGCCGACCAGGCGCTTTTCGTTGCGGCGGTCGAGTTGATCAAGGGCAGCGGTGGAGCGGAATGGCAGCGCGCGGCGCTGGTCCCGATCTTCGCCTTGTTCTATGTGATCCTCGCGCCCTGGCTCGGCGCCTTCGCCGACGCCTTCCCCAAGCGCAACGTCATGTTCGTCAGCAACGCCATCAAGGTGGTCGGCTGCCTGATGATGCTGATCGGCACCCATCCGCTGATGGCGTACGCGATCGTCGGGCTCGGCGCGGCGGCGTATTCGCCGGCCAAGTACGGCATCCTCACCGAACTGCTGCCGGCGTCGCAGCTGGTCAAGGCCAACGGCTGGATCGAGGGCCTGACCATCGCGTCGATCATCCTGGGCATCCTGCTCGGAGGCCAGCTGGTCGGCCACGCGATCTCCGGCCGGCTGCTGTCGCTCGACTTCCCGGTCATCGAGACCGGCATCGACACCGCGCCCGAGGCGGCGATCTTCGTGCTGATCTTCATCTACATGCTGGCCGCCTGGTTCAACACGCGCATCCCGCTGACCGGTGTCGAGATGCGGCCGATGCCCAGGAACCCGCTGGAGCTGGTGCCCGACTTCTGGACCTGCAACTCGCGCCTGTGGCGCGACAAGCTGGGACAGATCTCGCTGGCGACAACGACCCTGTTCTGGGGCGTGAGCGGCAACCTGCGCTACATCATCCTGGCCTGGAGCGCCGCGGCCCTGGGTTACAGCACGACGCAGGCGTCGTCCCTGGGCGGCGTTGTCGCGATCGGCACGGCGGTCGGCGCCGTCATCGCCTCGGTCCGGATGCGGCTGGACACCGCGACCCAGGTCCTGCCCCTTGGCATCATCATGGGCTTGCTGGTGATCATGATGATCTTCATCAGCAACGTCTGGGTGGCCGCGCCCTTCCTGATCCTGATGGGCGGAATCGGCGGCTACCTGGTGGTGCCGATGAACGCCCTGCTGCAGCACCGCGGCCACAACCTGATGGGCGCGGGCCGCTCGATCGCGGTGCAGAACTTCAACGAGCAGGCCTGCATCCTGGGCCTGGGCGCCTTCTACAGCCTGTCGACCGGCATGGGCCTGTCGGCCTTCGGCGCCATCACCGCGTTCGGCCTGGTCGTCACCGTCTGCATGTGGCTGATCATGCGCTGGCACCAGGGCAACTGCGTCAAGCACCGCGAAGAGATCGAGCACCTGCTGGTGATCGCGCGCCACGACAACATGCATGGCTGAGCCGCGCGCAGCGAACGTCTGGCCGGTCCTGGCCCTGATGTTCAACGCGCTGGTGTGGGGCGTTTCCTGGTGGCCGTTCCGCGAGCTGCAGGCGCGGGGCCTGCATCCGCTCTGGTCGACGGCGCTGATCTACCTGCTGTCGCTGGCCTGCCTCCTGGCCGTGCGGCCCGGCGCGCTGCGCTCCTTCGCCGGCCAGCCCCTGCTCTGGCTGCTGCTGGCGGCTTCGGGCCTGACCAACGTCGGCTTCAATTGGG
Organism: Ramlibacter sp.; assembly: GCA_028291885.1. Lineage (GTDB taxonomy): Bacteria > Pseudomonadota > Gammaproteobacteria > Burkholderiales > Burkholderiaceae_C > Ramlibacter. The sequence goes on from JAQGNJ010000111.1 coordinate 12,814, forward strand.
CCGTGACCGTGGGCGACGTCGTGCGTGTCGTGCTCCTGTTCTACCTGATGCCGGCCTGGACGGTGCTGCTGGCATGGCCGCTGCTCGGAGAAAAGCCGACCGCCGGCGCGCTGGCCCGGCTGGCGCTCGCGCTGGCCGGTGTTTTCATCGTGCTGCAACCCGGCGCGGGCGGCTGGCCGATGCCGCAGGAGGCCGCCGACTGGCTGGCGCTGCTGGGCGGCTTCTGCTTTGCGCTGACCAACATCCTGCTGCGCAAGCTGCAGCACGCACCCGCGGAAGCGCGGATCGCGGCGATGTTCGGCGGCGGCGCGCTCATGGCGATCGCGGCCGGCTTGCTGGGCGTGGCGCAAGGCATCGTGACCGCGCCGCCGTCGCCCAGCCTGGGCTGGGCCGTCTTCGCACTCACCCTGGGCCTGGGTTTTCTCTGCGGCAACATCGCGCTTCAATACGGCGCCGCACGACTGAGCGCCCACACCACGGCGCTCGTGATGCTGTCGGAAGTGATCTTCGCCAGCGCGTCGTCCGTGGCCCTGGGCGCGGCCGAACTGACGTCGCGCACCTGGGTCGGCGGCGCGCTGATCCTGGCGGCTGCGGCGTGGTCGGCGTGGCCCGAGCGACAAGCGCGCGCGGAGGTGGTCATCGGCGCAAAATAGGCGCCATGACCACTGTTCACGACTTCGCGGCCCGCTCGATCGATGGCCGCACCGTCCCGCTCGCCGACTTCAAGGACCGCGTGCTCCTGGTCGTGAACACGGCCAGCGCCTGCGGCTTCACGCCGCAATTCGCCGGCCTGGAGGAGTTGCACCAGATCTATGGCCCGCGCGGGCTCGCGGTGATCGGCTTTCCCTGCAACCAGTTCGGCTCGCAGGATCCCGGCAGCAACGACGAGATCGCTCAGTTCTGCCAGCTCAATTACGGCGTCAGCTTTCCGATGATGGCCAAGGTCGACGTCAACGGACCCGGCGCCGATCCGCTGTACCAGTGGCTGCGCGAGGAAGCGCCGGGGCTGCTGGGCAGCAAGTCGATCAAGTGGAACTTCACCAAGTTCCTGGTCGGCAAGGACGGCCAGGTGATCCGGCGTTACGCGCCGCAGGACAAGCCCGAGTCGCTCAAGGCGGACATCGAGGCCGCGCTCGCCGCCTGAGGCCGCGCTCGCCGCCTGAGGCCGCGCAGCCTCGATGCGTCAGACGGGGCGAGCCAGCGCCGCGTCCAGCACCTCGACCCAGTGCTTCACCGGCGTTGCCGTGCCGCTTTGCAGGTGCGTGATGCAGCCGATGTTGGCCGACACGATGTCCTGCGGCTGCAGCTCACCGAGGTGACCGAGCTTGCGATCGCGCAGCTGCTTGCCGATCTCGGGATGCAGCACGGAGTAGGTGCCCGCCGAACCGCAGCACAGGTGCGATTCGCCGGGCGCGACACGCACGGTGAATCCGAGTTCGCCCAGCCAGCGCTCGACGCCTCCGCGCAACTGCTGGCCGTGCTGCAGTGTGCAGGGCGGATGGAAGGCCAGCATGCCGGCGGACGGCGCCACCTTGCCGCGCAGGGCTTGGACGATATCGGGCAGCAACTCGCTCAGGTCGCGCGTCAGCTCGCCGATGCGCCGGGCCTTCGCCGCATACGCCGGGTCGTGCTGGAGGTGATGGCCGTACTCGCGGACCGTCACGCCGCAGCCGGATGCGTTCATCACGATCGCCTCCACTGCGCCGCTTTCGACATGCGGCCACCACGCGTCGATGTTGTTGCGCATGTGGTCGCGGCCGCCTTCCTGGTCGTTCAGATGGAACCTGACGGCGCCGCAGCAGCCGGCATTGGCGGCAACGATGGTCTCGATGCCGGCGGCATCCAGCACACGCGCCGTTGCGGCGTTGATGTTCGGCATCATCGCCGGCTGCACGCAGCCGGCCAGCATCAGCACCTTGCGCCCATGCTCGCGCGTGGGCCAGCGGCCGGCATCCTGTTTCAGCGGCACCTTGTCCCTGAGCACGCCCGGCAACAACGGGCGCACGGCCTGCCCCAGCGCCATCGCCGGCGCGAACAGCGGCGAGGTCAGGCCTTCCTTCAGGATCCAGCGCAGGGCTTTCGAGCCGGCGCCGCGGTCGACCTTGCGTTCCATGATGCCGCGGCCGATGTCCGCCAGCGCGCCGTACTGCACGCCGCTCGGGCAGGTGCTCTCGCAATTGCGGCAGGTCAGGCAACGGTCCAGGTGCAACTGTGTCTTGCGCGTGGGCTGCTCGCCTTCGAGCATCTGCTTGATCAGGTAGATGCGGCCGCGCGGCCCATCGAGTTCGTCGCCCAGCAACTGGTAGGTAGGGCAGGTCGCCGTGCAGAAGCCGCAGTGGACGCACTTGCGCAGGATGGCCTCGGCCTCGCGGCCTTCGGCCGTGTCCTTGAATTCCGGCGAGAGATTGGTCTGCATTGCTAGTGATCGGAAAAGAGCCGGCCGGGGTTGAAGATGCCGGCGGGGTCGAACTGGCGCTTGAGCTCGCGCTGGATGCGCTGCAGCACGGCGCTTTGCGGCGAGAAGCGGGCGAGGCCCGTCGGCGCCGCGGTGCGAAACAGCGTCGCATGGCCCCCGCAGGCCTGTGCCACCTGGCGCAGCCGCTCGCCTCCACCAGGCGCGACGCGCACCCAGCGCTGTGCGCCGTGCCACTCGATCAGGGGCGGCTCCGGCAGATCGAGCACCGGCGCGGTTTGCGGCACGGACAGGCGCCAGAGTTCGCGCTCGCCGCGCTCGAGGAACCACGGCAGCTGCTGCTCGCGGCACAGCGTCCAGTCCGGAGCGACGGCGGCGTTGTCCTGGCGCTCGCCACCGAGCTTGCGACACGCGGCCTCGACCGCCGCGACGGCGCCGCGCAAACGCAGATACAGCGTGCCGACACCTGCGTCCTCGACCCAGCAGCTGGCGTTCAGCGGCAAGGGCTGGCCGCCCCAGAGATTGAGCTGGCGCAGCGCCTCGGCCTGCGACATCGCGAACTTCAGGGTCGCCTGCGCCGGCGCCATCGGCAGCACCTTGAGGCTGACCTCCACGATCAGCCCCAGCGTGCCGAGCGAGCCGGCGACCAGGCGCGACACGTCGTAGCCGGCCACGTTCTTCATCACCTGGCCGCCGAACGTCAGCAGCTCGGCGCGGCCATTGAGCATCGTCATGCCCAGGACATAGTCACGAACGGCGCCGACGCTGGCGCGGGCCGGCCCCGACAAGCCGCACGCGACCATGCCCCCGACCGTCGCCACGGCGCCGAAGTGCGGCGGCTCGAACGGCAGGCACTGACCACGCGACGCGAGCAAGGCCTCGAGTTCGGCCAGCGGCGTGCCGGCGCGGACGGTGACGACCAGCTCGCTGGGTTCATAGCTGGTGATGCCGGTGAGGGCGCCCGTGTCCAGCGCCTCGCCCCGCGGCGGCTCGCCGTAAAAATCCTTGGTCCCTGCGCCGCGGATGCGCAGCGGCGTGCCGCTCTCCGATGCGCAGCGGATGCGTTCGACCAGGGCGGCTACGGCGGGATCCATGGCAGGGATGGTAAGGCCCGCGCCAAGGCCGGCTGCCGCGGCAGACATGAAGTTTGTGAAAGGCGCTGCTGATGCGATTTCAGCGCAGGCGCTTTCCCTGATCACTCACGCGAGCGAGTTCAGCTTCGCGAGGCATTCCACGACATCGTCTTCACGGCGGACCTCGCTCTCGCCTGCGGCGCGGGCGGCGGGCTTGGCGCCCGATAGCCTTCATAGGCCTCGGAATCTCCAGGACCGGCGCCCAGCGGCCGGCACAGCCACAGCTGCTGGTGCTCGAAGACGGCAGCGCCGCCCTCGGCCGAATCCAGTTCGACGCCGGCCAGCAGCACCTTGCCGTTTTCGGCCCGCACCAGCTCAGGCGAGAACAGCGGCTTGAGAACTTCCGTATCGAAGCGTGGCGGCTTGGCTTTCAGGCGCGCGACCCGCAGGTGCCGCTGGAAACTGTTGGCGCTGCCGCTGAAGTCGACCACGAACAGGTAGCCGTGGATCGGCGCCGGCCACTCCGATGGTTTCAATCTGCGCCCGGCTTGTCGACATAGGATCACCTCACACCACATAACTGTATGAGCATACAGTATCGGCGCGGCGAAATGCTCCTACATCGGCTTGGCGCGCGCCTGCCTACGATGGATTTCTTCGTGGCCACACGGCCGATCAAAGCAAACCCCAGGGAGCCGTCATGTTCGGAATGTCCAAGCCGCAGCAGCCGGTCAAGGGCCGCACGGAAAAACCCAGGGGCCAGGCCGCGGCGGGCGATGCCCGCGCGAAAGCTGCCAAGGTGAAGGTCAGCATCGAAGTGACGACGCAGCAGAAGCAAAAGCTCGATCGCCTCGGCGGCGCCGCGTGGCTTCGCGAGCGCATCCAAGAGGCTGAGGAATCCTGAGCCGCAGGGCCGGGCCTCAGTCGACGAAGAAATTCACCGCGAGCCCCGGCACGTCGAGGCGCGTCGAGAACACGCATCCAGAGTCCGGCAATTGCGCCAGTTCCTGCGCCGGCCGCTTGTCGCGCGCGGTCGTCACATACAGCGTCTTCAGGTCCTCGCCGCCGAAGCAGGGCATGGTCGGACACATCGCCGGCACCGCGATCTCCTGCAGCAATTCACCGGCGGGCGAGAGCTGCAGCAAGCGCCCGCCCTCGTACATCGCGCACCAGTAGTTGCCCTCGGCGTCGACAGCCGCGCCGTCGGGACGGCCGCCGTAACCCGGCTGGCCGGGCTGCCATCCGGCCGGCTTGGGCGGGAACCGGTGGAAGACGCGGTGATGGCGCATCGCGTTGCTTGCCGCGTCCCAGTCCCAGCACTGGATCGCGTGGCTGGGCGTGTCCGTCCAGTACACCCTCTTCTGGTCGGGCGACCAGGCCAGTCCGTTGGCCGTGGTCGCGTTCAAAGCCTTGAGCTGGACCAGCGGCTTGCCGCCGCTGCCGTTGTCCGGCCGGCAGTCGATGCTGTACAGCTCCGCCTTGCGGGCGTCGCGCGGCTCGTACATGGTGCCGGCCCACATGCGCCCGGCCGGGTCGGCCTTGCCGTCGTTGAAGCGGGTCGTGCGCGGATCGTGGTTGAAGCGCACGACCAGGACCAGAGGCGCGCCCCAGGCGGGAGCGCGGTAGATGCCGTCGCGCAGCGCGATCACCAACCCGCCCTTGGCCGCCGGCGCGATGCAGCCCGGCTCGCTGGGCATGGCCCAGCTCTCGACGGCGGCGCCGATCGTGTCGCAGCGCCGCAGCCGCATGCCGGGGATGTCGACCCAATACAGCATCTGTTCGTGCGGATGCCAGAACGGCGATTCGCCGAGCAAGTCCGGTTGCGGGACCGCCACCTTCCAGCCAGAGAAGTCCGAAGCTGCGGGGGCGCTCATTGCGCCCGCTCCACTTCGATGCTCATTTGCGCCGTCAGCGTCTCTCCCGGCCGCAGCGTGCGCAAGCCAAGTTCGCCGGCATCGGCTCCGGCGGCCACCAGGTTGATCGCGTTGTTGACGTGGCTGACCGGCTCGATCGCGATGGTGTCGCGCTTGCCGTCGGTGAAGACCACCAGCCGCTCCAGGTTGGAGCGGATGCAGGTGTGCAGCAGTTCGTCGCGCAGGTGGGCGACGCCGTTCCAGCCGTCGAAGCAGTGGTCGACGTCGAGCGTCGCGCAATCGGTCTGGAGCCCCGGCGCGGGACGGCGCGTCGTCGGCAGCTTGTCGGGTCCCATCTCCCAGCGGCCGCCCGCTTCGAAAGCGATGCGACTGCCGGCGCGCTTGACGAAAAACGGATGCCAGCCCAGCCCCGCCGGCGCCGGCCCGGGCGACTGGTTGGTGAGCGCCAGCGTCAGCTCCAGGGTGTTGCCGCGCAGTCGCAGCACCTGCGAGCTGTCGAAGGCGAACGGCCAGGCCGCGTCGGCGGCGTGCTCGTAAGCCAGCATCACGAAGCTGTCGTCGCTGTCCAGCACGGCCCAGGGCCGCTGCCAGCCGACGCCATGGATCGCGTGCGGCTCGGGAGCGTTGTTGCTGACCAGCGGATGGCTGGTTCCCTGCCAGTGCAGGGTCGCGCGGGCGATGCGGTTGGAAAACGGGACCAGCGGATAGCTGCCGGACTGCCGGGCCGAAGCCAGCGGCTCGCGGGTCGATCGCAGCACCGGCACGTCGTCCAGCCAGAGGCCGGCGATGCAGCCTCCCAGCTGGGGCTCGACCTCGCACACCAGGCCGTCGGATTCCAGTCGGATCATGTCGATGTCTCCTGCGGACATTGTGCACGCCGGCACCGGCTCAGGCGGCAGTCGACGGCGGGAGAGAAAGGCTAGTCCGCCGGCTCGCGGCGCGGGAACGAAAAAAGGCCCGCAGGGCTTGCGCGCTGCGGGCCGAACATCCAAAGGAGACTTGCAATTGCGCAGGGGCTGCGGCCTGCCGGCCGCAGCGTGTGCTCCGTGTCAGCGGTTGTACGCCGTTTCGCCGTGCGAACTGATGTCCAGCCCTTCGCGCTCTTCCTCTTCGGTCACGCGCAGGCCGATCACGAGGTCGACGATCTTGTAGGCGATGAAGGCGACGACGGCGGACCAGACGATGGTGGTCAGGACGCCCTGGAACTGGATCCAGACCTGGCCGCCGATCGAGTAGTCGGGGTTCACCTTGTTGGCGACGTAGTCGTACACGCCGGTGCCGCCGAGGGACGGCGAGGCGAACACGCCCGTCAGCAGCGCGCCGAGGATACCGCCGACACCGTGGACGCCGAAGACGTCCAGCGAGTCGTCGGCGCCGAGCATGCGCTTGAGGCCGTTGACGCCCCACAGGCAGATCAGGCCGGCCAGCAGGCCGATGACGAGCGCGCCCATCGGGCCGACGAAGCCGCAGGCCGGCGTGATGGCCACCAGGCCGGCGACCGCGCCGGAGGCGCCACCCAGCATCGAGGCCTTGCCCTTGGACAGGGCTTCACCGGCGATCCACGACAGCGTCGCGGCAGCGGTTGCGACCAGGGTGTTGACGAAGGCCAGGGCGGCGACGCCGTTGACTTCCAGGTTGGAGCCGGCGTTGAAGCCGAACCAGCCGACCCACAGCAGCGAGGCGCCGACCATGGTCAGGGTCAGGCTGTGGGGCGTCAGCGATTCCTTGCCGTAGCCGATGCGCTTGCCCACCACATAGGCGCCCACCAGGCCGGCGACACCGGCGTTGATGTGGACCACCGTGCCGCCCGCGAAGTCCAGCGCGCCCTTGGCCCAGAGCCAGCCGGCCGCGGCCGTGACCTTCTCCAGCGAAGCGGCGTCGGTGATCGCGTCCGGGCCGTCCCAGTACCAGACCATGTGGGCGATCGGCAGGTAGCTGAAGGTGAACCAGATGGCGACGAACAGCAGCACGGCCGAGAACTTGATCCGCTCGGCGAAGGCGCCGACGATCAGCGCGCAGGTGATGGCGGCGAAGGTGGCCTGGAAGGCGACGAAGGTCAGTTCCGGGATCACGACGCCCTTGCTGAAGGTGGCCGCGATCGAGTCCGGCGTGATGCCCTTCAGGAAGATCTTGTCGAGGCTGCCCATGAACGGATTGCCCGCCGTGAACGCCACGCTGTAGCCGTAGATCACCCACAGCACGTAGACCATCGCGCTGACGACGAAGACCTGCATCAGCACCGACAGCATGTTCTTGCTGCGCACGAGGCCGCCGTAGAACAGCGCCAGGCCGGGGATGGTCATCAGGATCACCAGCACGGTGGCGGCCGTCATCCAGGCCGTGTCGCCCTTGTTGGGGACGGGCGCGGGTGCGGCGGCAGCCGCCGGTGCCGCGGCTGCGGGGGCAGCGGCGGTTGCGGCTGCGGGAGCGGCCGGTGCGACAGCGGGGGGAGCCGTTGCCACGGGTGCGGCCGCCGCGGCTGCGGCTGCGGCGGGCGCGGATGCGGCGTCGGCGGCGGGCGCCTGCGCCTGCACCGAGGCACCCGCAATCAGGATGCCCAGGCCGAGGCCCAGGCTGGCAAGTAGCTTTCTCATGGTCCGTTCTTTCTGCTGAAGGGGGTGGTTTAAAGCGCTTCCTTGCCGGTTTCGCCGGTGCGGATGCGCACGACCTGTTCGAGGTCGTAGACGAAGACCTTGCCGTCGCCGATCTTGCCGGTGCGGGCGGCTGCTTCCACGGCCTCGATGACGCGCTCGACCAGGTCGTCGGACACGGCCGCCTCGATCTTGACCTTGGGCAGGAAGTCGACCACGTATTCCGCGCCGCGGTACAGCTCGGTGTGGCCCTTCTGCCGGCCGAAGCCCTTCACCTCGGTCACGGTGATGCCCTGCACGCCGATGCCGGAAAGGGCTTCACGCACTTCGTCCAGCTTGAACGGTTTGATGATGTCGGTAACGAGTTTCATCGCTGCTCCTTAAAGGGTTTCAGAAGGCGTACTTCGCACCCACGACAAGGCCGGTCTTGCCCAGGTCCTTGCCATTGGCGCCCGACTGGTAGAACGGGTCCTTGGTGTCGGTGCCGACGACGGTGGCCGACAGGCTGAAGCCGTTGCCCATGTCCTTGGTCACGCCAACGGAGTAATCGGTGTACGAGGCGAAGCTGCTGTTGCTCACGCCGGCGGTCGAGCCGTCGTACTTCTGGTAGCCGATGTGCGGCGTCAGGGCGAAGCCGTTGCCCAGGTCGAAGGTCGCGGCTGCTTCCAGGTAATAGGTGCCGCGGCTGTTCGCGACGCCGAAGGTCTGCTTGCCGATGCTGCGCGAGTACTTGACCGTCGCCGGGCCGAAGGTGACGGCGCCGTACAACTCGGTCGTGTTCACCGTCGTCGGGAAGTTCTGGCGCGGGTACTGGTAGCGCAGCACGCCCACGTCGTAGGAGAAGTTGTCGTTGATCTTGCCCTTGTAGCCGCCGTAGATGTCCAGCTCGACCGGGCCGCGGCCGCCGGGAATGTCTTCCAGGATGCGGATGGTCGAAGCCCACAGGCCGACGTAGAGGCCGCTGTCGTGCGCGAAGTCGACGCCACCCTGCAGGGCCGGGCGCAGGCGCGACTGGGAGATGCCACGGAACCGATAGTCGCTCACGACGCCGACGTTGAAGGAGAACGGGCTGGTCGCAGCCGCTGCTGCCGGCGCGGGCGTCTGGGCGGTCTGGCCGCTTTGCGCGGTCTGGGCGTGGGCGCCGGCCGCGGCTGCAAAAAGGGCTGCCGCGAAAATCATCTGCGTCTTCTTGATCTGCATTGGTTTCTCCGGGGGATTGTTGGGGGCGGAGCAAACTAAGCAGGGAGCGTGCCAAAAGTTACAGGAACCGGCTGCCGGTGCACTGCCGCGCTTTGCGGCGCGTTAACAGGAAAGCTGGGGCGAAATTGCGTGAGTCGCACCAGCGCGGTGCGATCTTGGTTTGATTTCCGCACCATGGCCAACCATGCACCTGTCTGGGGAGGAGCCTGACCATGAGCCTTTCATTGGTGCAAAGCCGCGCCCTCCTGGGCCTGGACGCGCCGGCGGTGACCGTCGAGGTGCACCTGGCCAATGGCCTGCCCAGCTTCACCCTCGTCGGCCTGGCCGAGGTGGAAGTCAAGGAAGCACGCGAGCGGGTGCGCTGCGCCATCCAGAACAGCGGCCTGGAGTTTCCGGGCAACAAGCGCATCACCGTGAACCTGGCGCCGGCCGACCTGCCCAAGGATTCCGGCCGCTTCGACCTGCCGATCGCGCTGGGCCTGCTCGCCGCCAGCGGCCAGATCGACGGGGCGAAACTGGCGGGACACGAATTCGCCGGCGAACTGTCGCTCTCCGGCGAGCTTCGGCCGGTGCGCGGCGCGCTCGCCACCAGCCTGGCCTTGCAGGCGCGCGGCGTCGCGACGCGCCTGGTGCTGCCAGCCGGGAGCGCCGAAGAAGCGGCCCTGGTGCCGGGCGCACGCGTCTACCGGGCGGCCCACCTGCTGGACGTGGTGCGCCAGTTCCTGCCGCAGGCGCTCGAACCGGGCGATGGCTGGAGCTGTGTCGTCCCGCAGCCGGTGTCGGCCGTCGCCGCTTACCTGGACATGGCGGACGTCAAGGGCCAGGCCGCGGCGAAGCGGGCGCTGGAGATCGCCGCGGCCGGCGGCCACAGCCTGCTGATGTCGGGCCCGCCCGGGTCGGGCAAGTCGATGCTGGCGCATCGCTTCGCCGGCCTGCTGCCGCCGATGACGGTGCAGGAGGCGCTCGAAAGCGCGGCCATCGCCAGCCTGTGCGGCCGCTTCTCGCCGCAGGCCTGGTCGCTCAGGCCGACCTGCTCGCCCCACCATTCGGCCAGCGCCGTGGCGATGGTCGGCGGCGGCTCGCCGCCCCGTCCGGGAGAGATCTCCCTGGCGCACCACGGCGTCCTGTTCCTGGACGAATTGCCGGAGTTTCCGCGCGCCGCGCTCGAGGCCTTGCGCGAGCCGCTGGAGACGGGCCAGATCACGATCGCGCGCGCGGCACGGCGCGAGGAATTTCCGGCGCGCTTCCAGTTCATCGCGGCGATGAATCCCTGCCCTTGCGGCTGGCGCGGCGCGCCGCACAAGAACTGCCGCTGCACGCCGGACCAGGTCGCGCGCTACCAGTCCAGGCTGAGCGGACCGCTGCTCGATCGCATCGACCTGCATGTGGACGTGCCGGCGCTGCCTGCCGACGAACTGCTCAAGGCGGCGCCGGGCGAAGGCACGCAGGCCGTGCGCGAGCGCTGCGAGCTGGCGCGTGCGCGTGCGATCGGGCGCCAGGGCAAGGCCAACAACGCCTTGCAGGGACGGGAGATCGACCTGCAGGTGGCGCTCGACGCCGACGCAGCCAGGTTCCTGCATGCCGCGTCGGCGCGCCTGGGCTGGAGCGGCCGCTCCACCCATCGCGCGATGAAGGTCGCCCGCACCGTCGCCGACCTCGCCGGCTCGCACGCGACGCGGGTCGCCCATGTGGCGGAAGCGGTGCAGTACCGGAGAACGGCGGTTTGAAAGAGGCGCCGCTTGTCAGCGCGACGCCGGCCCTTGCGGGAAGAACTCGCGCAGGTCGGCCATCTTCAAGGCCTTGAGCGCCTCCTGCAGTTCCTCCTGGCTCTTCACCTTGCCCAGGTGGGCGCGAACATACAGCTCCTTGTGGTCCGCGTAGTCGGCGTAAGGAACGTGCGACAGCGCGCCCGGCACCATCTGGCAGAGCAGCGCGTCGGCGTCCATGTTGAACATCAGGCGGCAGGCCATCGGCCGGTGCTGGTAGATCGTGCAGCGCGCTTCCTTCAGGAACGGGCAGGCCTGGCCGACGTGCCGCATGTCCGCCTCGGTGCTCCACGATGCCGGCGCCTGCATCCTGGCGCCGGTTTCGCGGGCGATCACCTGCGCCTCTTGCAGCGTGACCTGCACCGGCTGGTAGCAGCACGCGGAGCAGCCGGTGGTGCAGGCTGCGTGCGGCGCGACGGCTTGAGCGAAGGTCTCGGCCATCTGCCGCAGCCCGTAGATCTTGTGCCCGATGCCTGGAGCCTTGGCGAGCTGCTTGAGTTGCGTGCGCATGCGCTCGTCGTTGCCGGCAGCCCGTTCCTTCGCCAGCGCGAGTCGCTCGCGGGCAGCCTGCTGGGTCGCGGGCTGGTTCCAGCGCTCGGCCTGGCGCGCCACCAGGTCGGCCTGTTCCGGCGTGAGGGCGACGGGTTCTGTCATGCGCGAGAGCGTAGCGCAACGCCGGCCCTGCGCATCCAACGGATGAGGTGCAGCCGCTGAAATGTCGGGAATAATTCCGGATGCTTCCGACCTTGCTTCGCCCCGTTTTCGCCCTTCTGGTCCTGTGTTTTTCCGGGGCCGGCCAGGCGGCGACGGAAGGCGCGGGCGCGGTTGCGGACAAGACCAGCGCGGCCCTGGTCAAGGCCGCTTTCCTGCACAAGTTCGCCAGCTTCGTCGACTGGCCGCAAGGCAGCTTCGCGCGCCCCGACAGCCCGCTGAAGATCGGCGTCTTCGGCGATTCCCAGGTGCTGCAGGAGCTGTCGGAGCTGTCGCGCGAGCGGGATCGCGACGGCCGGCCGGTGACCGTGACGCGCGTGGCCCCGGGGGATTCGCTCGCCGGGTATCACATCCTCTACCTGCGCAGCTCCAGCCTGCCGCGGATGGCGGACCTGCTGGCCAACGTTCCCGAAGGCGTGCTGACGGTGGCCGACTCCGACGGCGTCCATCCCAGGGGCAGCGTCATGAGCTTCTACCTGGAACAGGGACGCGTGCGCTTCGGCGTCTCGCTGGACGCAGCCGGCCGCCAGCGGCTGCGCCTGAGCTCGCGGCTGCTGGCTGTCGCGCGCAATGTGCAGGGCAGCCTCGGAGGCGAGGGCCTGGTCGCGCTGCTCGTGCGGGCGCTGACCCGCGCCTGACGCGGGCGCCGGCCGCGGCGGCCCGGGCGGGCGACTGGGCCAGAATCCGGCCATGACCGCCGCCGCGCCCATTCCCGCTTCCTACGACCGGCGCCAGGTGGGCTGGCTGTCCCTGGCGCAGCTGATCACCTGGGGCAGCGTGTTCTACACGTTTGCGCTGCTGATGGAACCGGTGGAACGCGAGCTGGGCCTGACGCGAGCCCAGTCCTCGCTCGGGTTCAGCCTGGCCCTGCTGGCCGAGGGCCTGCTCTCCTATCCGATCGGCCGCTGGATCGACCGCGGCCACGAGCGCGCCGTGATGACGCTGGGCTCGCTGGCGATCGCGGCCGGCCTGCTGCTCCATAGCCAGGTCCACAGCGCAGCCGGCTTCTATGCCGCCTGGACCCTGCTCGGCGCGGCGCTGGCGGCCACCCTCTACAGCCCGGTGTTCGCCGTCGTGACGCGGCGCTATCCCCGCGACTTCCGCCGCGCCATCATCACCCTCACCTTCCTGGGCGGCCTGGCCAGCACGGTGTTCATCCCGCTGTCGGCATGGCTGATCGCGAGCCTGGGCTGGCGTCACGCCCTGTGGGCCCTCGCCGCCCTGCACGTCGTCGTCTGCGCCCCGCTGCATGCCTGGACGCTGCGCGACGCACCCCGGGCGCCGGTGGGGAGCACCGGCGCGCCCAGCTCGCCTTCCGCCCACCTGCGCAGCGCGCCCTTCCTGCTGATCGGCGTGTTCGTGGTCCTGATGATGGCCGTGACGGCGGCGCTGCCGGCCCACATGGTCAGCCTGCTGCGCGAAAACGGGCTGGCCGAGGCTTGGGTGATCGCCATCCCCGCCAGCATCGGCGTGGTGCAGGTGCTGGGACGGCTGCTGCTGTTCTTCTTCGAGCACCATTTCGACCTTCACCTGGCGAACCGGCTGATCCCCTGCCTGATCCCGCTGGGGCTGGCGGCGCTGCTGGCCGGCGCCGGCTATCCGCTGGCCGCCCTGCTGTTCGTGCTGCTGTACGGCCTGGGCAACGGCATGCTGACCATCGTCAAGGGCACGGCGATCGCCGAGTACGTGAGCCGCGACCACGTGGCCTCGCTCAATGGCGCGCTCGGCATCCCGATGGCGGCGGCCCGTGCCGTCGCGCCGTGGCTGCTGGGCGTGCTGTGGACGCGCGAGGCGGGCTACCGCTACGGCTTGGGATTGCTGCTGGCCGCCAGCTGCGTGGCCGTGCTGTCCTTGTTGCTGGCCCAGCGCCGCGCCTTGGCGGCGGCCTCGGCCTCGCCCGCTTCGGCCTCGCGGCGGCGCTTGTCCTCCTCCAGCGCGCGGGCGCAACCGGCTGCGAACAACAGCACGGCCGACGAGAAGTAGATCCACATCAGCAGCACGATCAGCGAACCGGCCGCGCCGTAGGCGGAGACCACTGCCGCCGTGGAGAGATAGACCGCGAGCAACTGGCGGCCGATGGTGAACAGCGTCGCCCCGATGAACGCGCCAACCACCACGTAGCGGGTGCCGGGCTTGGGCCCGGCGCTCATTCGCATCATCGCGACGAACAGCGCGGCGCAGATCAGGAATCCCGCCAGTTCGTTGACCACGCGCAGCAGCTGGGCCAGCGGAACCCAGCTGCCGGCCCAGCCCGAGAACAGGTTGAGCAGGGTGGAAATCACCAGCGTCACCAGCAGCAGGAAACCGAAGGCGAGGATGTAGGCGACGCCGCGCAGCCGCAGCGACGCGGTGCGCCACCATTTTTGTTTGGCGGCGGTGTTGCTGCCCTGCAGCCACAGCCGCTCGAACGCTTCCTGCAATTCGCCGAACACGCCGGTCGCGCCGAACAGCAGCACCGCGAAGCCGATCAGCGAGGCGGTGATCCCCTCCGATGGCGCCTTGGCGCTGGCGAGCGCCGCCCGCACGACGGCCGCGCCCTGCTCGCCGACGATGCCGGCGATCTGCGTGATCAGACCTTTCTCCAGCAGGTCGCGGTCCACCCACCAACCCAGCACTCCCACCATCACGATCAGCAATGGCGCCAGGCTGAGGATGCCGTAGAAGGACATGGCCGCGCTCATGCGCATGCCGCCGGCTTCGCTCCACAGCTCGAAGGCGCGCAGCAGCGGCGCGAGCGGGCGGACCGCGGCGCGCAGCCGGGAGGGTGTGTTTTCGGAGAGGGTCGGCATGGCGCTAGGCTACACCGCGGCGGCGCGCCGTGGAGCGCGCTAGAGGTTGGGCGCGAGCAGCCGCTGCAGTTGCGCGACGTCGGCGCCGCGGCGGCGGGCCTGGTCCTGCAGCTGGTCCTCGCCGATCTTGCCGACGCTGAAGTAGGTGCTCTCCGGATGGCTGAAGTAGAAGCCGCTGACGCTCGCCGCCGGCAGCATCGCCATGCTCTCGGTCAGCTCCATGCCGATCTCCTGCGCCTGCAGCAGCCGGAACATGTCGGCCTTGACGCTGTGGTCCGGACAAGCCGGGTAGCCCGGCGCCGGACGGATGCCCTGGTACTTCTCGGCGACCAGGTCGTCGATGCCCAGGCTTTCCTGCGGCGCATAGCCCCACAGGTCCTTGCGCACGCGCTCGTGCAGCGCTTCGGCGAACGCCTCGGCCAGCCGGTCGGCCAGTGCCTTGAGCATGATCGCCGAGTAGTCGTCCAGGTCGTCGAGGAAATACTTCTCCTTCTTGTCGACGCCGATGCCGGCGGTGACGGCGAAGACGCCGATGTAGTCGTCGCGCACGCCTCGCGGCGCGATGAAGTCGGCCAGGGCACGGCTGGGGCGCATCCTGCCGTCGACCGCGTCCTTCTCCGTCTGCTGGCGCAGCCCATACCAGGTCATCGCGACCTCGGTCCGGCTCTCGTCGGTGTAGAGCGCGATGTCGTCGTCGTTGACGCTGTTGGCCGGCCAGAAGCCCATCACGGCATTGGCGGTCAGCCAGCGGCCCTCGATCAGGCGCTTGAGCATGCGCTGGCCGTCGGCGTACACACGCACGGCCTCCGTGCCAACGACTTCGTCCTTGAGGATCTTGGGGAACGGTCCGGCCAGGTCCCAGGTCTGGAAGAAGGGGCCCCAGTCGATGGCCTTCGCCAGCTCGGCGAGGTCGAAATTCTTGAACAGCCGGCGGCCGATGAACTTGGGTTTGGGCGGGGTGTACGCCGTCCAATCGATCGGGGTCTTGTTCCCGCGTGCCTTCTGCAGCGGCCACAGCGGAACCTGCTTCTTGTTGGCGTGCTGGAACCGCACCTTGTCGTAGTCGGCGTTGATCTCGGCGATGTACTTGCTCGCCTGGTCGGAGAGCAGCGACTGCGCGACGCTCACGCTGCGCGAAGCATCCGGCACGTAGACCACCGGACCTTCGTAATGCGGCGCGATCTTGACCGCGGTGTGGACGCGGCTGGTGGTGGCGCCGCCGATCAACAGCGGGATCTTGCGAATGCGGAAATGCTCGTCCTTCTGCATCTCGCCGGCGACGTACTGCATCTCTTCCAGCGACGGGGTAATGAGGCCCGAGAGGCCGACGATGTCCGCGCCCTCGACCTTGGCGCGGGCCAGGATCTCGTGGCAGGGCACCATCACGCCCATGTTCACGACCTCGAAGTTGTTGCACTGGAGCACGACGGTGACGATGTTCTTGCCGATGTCGTGCACGTCGCCCTTGACGGTGGCGATGACGATCTTGCCCTTGGCCTTGACGTCCTCCCCGGCGGCGGCTTGCAGCTTCTTTTCTTCCTCGATGTAGGGAATGAGGTGGGCGACGGCCTGCTTCATCACGCGAGCGGACTTCACCACCTGGGGCAGGAACATCTTGCCCTGGCCGAACAGGTCGCCGACGATGTTCATGCCGGCCATCAGCGGGCCTTCGATGACGTGCAGCGGCCGCCCGCCCCTGGCCAGCACGGCCTGGTAGGCCTCTTCCGTGTCCTCGACGATGAAGTCGGTGATGCCGGAAACGAGCGCATGGGACAACCGCTGTTCCACCGTGCCGGCACGCCACTCGTTCTTCTTCGATTCGTCCTTGGCGCCGCTCTTCGCGGTCTCCGCGATCTCCACCAGGCGCTCGCCGGCATCGGCACGCCGATTGAGCACCACGTCCTCCACCCGCTCGCGCAGCTCCGGCTCGAGCTCGTCGTACACGCCGACCATGCCGGCGTTGACGATGCCCATGTCCATGCCGGCCTGGATCGCGTGGTAGAGGAACACGGTGTGGATGGCTTCCCGCACCGGGTCGTTGCCGCGGAACGAGAAGCTGACGTTGGAAACGCCGCCGGAGACCTTGGCGCCGGGCAGGTTCTGCTTGATCCAGCGCGTCGCGTTGATGAAGTCCACCGCGTAGTTGTTGTGCTCCTCGATGCCGGTGGCGATCGCGAAGATGTTGGGGTCGAAGATGATGTCCTCGGCCGGGAAGCCGACCTCGTCCACCAGGATGTCGTAGGCGCGCTTGCAGATCTCGGTCTTGCGTTCGTAGGTATCGGCCTGGCCCTTCTCGTCGAAGGCCATCACGACCGCGGCGGCGCCGTAGCGGCGCACCAGCCCGGCCTGGCGCTTGAACTCGCCCACGCCTTCCTTCATCGAGATCGAGTTGACGATGCCCTTGCCCTGGATGCAGCGCAGGCCGGCCTCGATCACCTCCCACTTGGAGGAGTCGACCATGATCGGAACACGGGCGATGACGGGCTCGCTGGCGATCAGATTCAGGAAGCGGACCATGGTGGCCTTGCTGTCCAGCATCGCCTCGTCCATGTTGATGTCGATCACCTGGGCGCCGTTTTCCACCTGCTGGCGGGCGACGGCCAGTGCTTCCTCGAACTGGCCGTTCAGGATCATGCGGGCGAAGGCCTTGGACCCCGTGACGTTGGTGCGCTCGCCGACGTTGACGAACAGACTGCCCGGCGCCAGGGTGACCGGCTCGAGGCCCGAGAGTTTCATTGGGGGGACTGATGCATCCGGCATGGGCTCACCTTGGTTGGTCCCGGCGTGCCGGGCGTGGACAGGCGAGCGCGGTTGCATCCCTCAAGCCTGACGACCCCGGCCTGACGGCCGGCCGCTGCAGCGCTCCTTGAGTTGGGACGATTTTAATGCAGCCGCCGGCGCAGGGGACAATCGCGCCGTGACCACCTTTCTCGCCCTGCTCCTGTATGCCCTCGTGGCGACCATCCTGCTGGCCTTCATCTACGCGCTCAAGTCGCTGCGGCTGCAGAACCGGTTCAAGCGCCTGGGCGTGCTGCCGGGACGCAGCGTCGACGAGATCCTGAAGTTCGTCGGCAAGCCCTCGCACCGCGCCAGGCTCGACGCCCGGACCGAACTGCTCGAGTGGCGCAGGGTCGGTTTCCACATCGCCCTGCGCTTCACCGACGGCGTCTGCGACGGCGCCGAGGCCGTGGCCTGACTCTTAGAATCGCCCTCGCCTCGTTTTTTCCTCCAGGAGTTTTTCGATGAACGGTTTCCGCTGGCCGCGCGCACTGCGCGCCACTGTCGCGCTCTGCGCTTTCCTGGTTGCCGCCGCGGCGGCCCAGGCCCAGAACAACAACCCGATCCGCATCCTCGTCGGCTTCCCGGCCGGCGGCGGAACGGACGTGATCGCCCGCACGCTGGCCGACAAGCTGAAAGACCAGCTCGGCACCCCGGTGCTGGTGGACAACCGCGCCGGCGCCGGTGGCCAGATCGCCGCCCAGGCGCTCAAGGCCGCGCCCGCGGACGGCCACACGCTGTTCCTCACGCACGACCACACGATCTCGATCCTGCCGCTGGTGACCAAGAATCCTGGGTTCGACCCGGCGAAGGACTTCGTGCCGGTCGCCGGCTTCGCGACCTTCGTCAACGCGCTGGCCCTGTCCAGCGGCACGCCGGCCAAATCGGTTGCCGACTACGTCGCCTGGGTCAAGAACCAGGGCGCGGGCAAGGGCACGGTCGGCGTTCCGGCGCCGGCCTCCGTACCGGAGTTCCTGGTCAAGCTGATCGGCCAGAAGTACGCGCTCGACCTGCAGGCCGCGCCCTACCGCGGCAGCGCGCCGATGATCGCCGACATGCTGGGCAACCAGATCGGCGCCGGCATCGGTTCCATCCCGGATTTCATCGAGAACCACAAGGCCGGCAAGATCCACGTCGTTGCCGTGATGGGCAGGAGCCGCCAGGCCGCCATGCCCGATGTGCCGACCTTCGCCGAACTCGGCGTCTCCGGCTTCGAGGACGTGCCGTACTACGGCTTGTTCGCTCCCGCCGGCACGCCGCAGGCGGAAATCGACCGCATCTCCACCG
This sequence comes from Ramlibacter sp., assembly GCA_028291885.1. Taxonomy (GTDB): domain Bacteria; phylum Pseudomonadota; class Gammaproteobacteria; order Burkholderiales; family Burkholderiaceae_C; genus Ramlibacter. Next base: position 31,296 of record JAQGNJ010000111.1, read on the forward strand.
CCCTTCTCAAAGTGCTGACCCTTCCCGATGTGCGCGAGCGCCTCACGGCGATGGGCCTGACGGTCGGCTTCATGCCGCAAAAGCTGCTGGCCAGCCGCGAGCGCGCGTACCGCGAAAAGTGGACCTGGATCATCAAGACCAGCGGCTTCCAGCCGCAGTAAGCCTCAGGCCGGCGCCTGCATCCGCAGCCGGCGCGCGGCTTCTTCGTCCCTGGCGGCGTCGATCTCCCGCATCACGCCGCGCAGGTCGACGCTCCCCTGCTGCTGCACGAAGCGTCCGCTGAGGACGGTTTCCGTGCTTAGCAGCCCGGCCTGGTACAGCTGCCACAGCTCCGGCCCGTACTGCGTTTCCAGCAGCTCGGGCGCGAAGCGGCCGAAGAAATCCCGCAGGTTGGCGACGTCGCGCAGCAGCATGCGCGGCGCATGGTTGTTGCCGGCGGCGTCGATCGCCTGCGGCAGGTCGATGATGACCGGCCCGTCGGCGGCCAGCAGGATGTTGAACTCCGACAGGTCGCCGTGGACCACGCCCGCGCACAGCATCCGCACCACTTCGCGCAGCAGGCTCGCGTGGTGCGCGCGGGCTTCCTCGGCGCTGAACGAGACGTCGTTGAGCCGCGGCGCCGCGTCGCCGCTGCCGTCGGTGACCAGCTCCATCAGCAGCACGCCGTCCCAGAAGTTGTGCGGCCTGGGCACGCGCACGCCGGCGGCGGCGAGCCGGTACAGCGCATCGACTTCGGCGCTCTGCCACGCCGCCTCGGCGGCCTGCCGGCCGTAGCGCGTGCCCTTGGCCATGGCGCGGGCCTGGCGCGTGTTCTTGACCCGGCGGTTCTCGGTGTAGTCGACGGCCTGGCGGAAGCTGCGCTGCGTCGCCTCCTTGTAGCTCTTGGCGCACAGGGTTTCGTCGCCGCGCCGCACCACGTAAACCATGGCTTCCTTGCCGCTCATCAGCTGGCGGACCACGGTGTCGATCAGCCCTTCGTCGACCAGGGACTGCAGGCGCTTGGGTGCTTTCATCCCCCCATTGTCCCTTGCCCGGCAGCGCCGCGTCAGAGCGGCAGGTCGGCCTTCTTCAGCGTGCGCAGCACGAAGCTGGACTTGCTGTGGCGGATGCCCCTGATCTTGTACAGCCGCTCGCGCAGCAGCCGCTCGTAGTCGCGGGTGTCGCGCACCGCGACCCGCAGCAGGTAGTCGTATTCGCCCGAAACCAGGTAGGCCTCGATCACCTCGGGGATGGCGGCCAGCGTCTCGCCGAACTTCTCCAGCGTGTTGTCCGAGTGGCTGTCCAGCGTCACCTGGACCAGCACCGTGTCGCCCAGGTCCAGGGCCTGGGCGTTGAGCCGGACGGTGTAGCCCTCGATCACGCCGGCGAGCTCCATCTTCCTGATGCGCTCCCAGCAGGGCGAGGCGCTCAGGCCGACGGCCTGGCCGATCTGCTGCAGGCTGGCCCGGGCGTCGCCCTGCAGCACCTTGAGGATTTTCCGGTCGAGTGCGTCCATGGAGATGGATTATCGACGCACACGGCTCAAACAGAAGGATTTTCTTGAATGGCGCGCAAACGCGGGAAGAACGGCAAGACTTTCGGCGACGCGCGGCCGATACTTGGATCAAGACGGAAGCGCTTACCGGCGCATCCGGAAGGGGACAGGACGCAGCGGGTTACCGCCCGCCGGCAACCTGGCCCGGCATCGATCTCAGGCAGTGGCGGGAAGGCGCGCGGTAAAGCGCGTGCCTTCCTGCCCGGTGGACACCACGGTCAGGGCGCCGCCGTGCGCCTTGACGATCTGCGAGGAGATGTACAGGCCCAGGCCCAGCCCGCCGCCCGGGCTGCTGCTGGCCGGCCGCCAGTAGGGTTCGAACACGCGCCCCAGGTTGGCGGGTGCGATCGGCGTGCCGCGATTCGCCACCTCCAGCACCAGGGTTCCCGCGTCCAGGAAGGCGTCGACGCGGACCGGCTGGTCCGGCGCGCCGTGGGTCAGCGCATTGCTCGCCAGGTTCGACAGCAGCTGCTGCAGCCGCGCACGGTCGCAGCGGACCGGGCCGTCGATCGCGTAGTTTTCGATCAGCTCGCGCCGCGGATTGGCCTGGCGCAACTCGGCGACCACTTCGCGCAGGTCCTGCGCCAGGTCGGTGACCGGAGCGAGAGCGACGCCCATGCCGGCGCCCAGCCGTCCGCGCGCAAAATCGAGCACGTCGTCGATCAGGCGCGCCATGCGCCGGGCGGCGGCCTGCAGCCGCTGGCCGATCTCGACCAGTTCGGGCTGCTGCTCACCGTAGGCGATCAGGTCGGCCATCGAACTGACAGCCGCCAGCGGATTGCGCAGGTCGTGGCCCAGTACGGCGATGAACTGCTCGCGCAGCTCCGAGGTCGCCCGTTCGGTCAGCAGCGCGGTCTCGGCCTGCTGGCGGCGGCGTTCGTCCTGCAGCTGGAAAGCGATCAGCTCGGCGAACAGCGTGAACATCGCGACGATGCGCGGCTCGGACACCTTGGCCGGCCGCGGGTCGATCGCGCAGAGGTTGCCGAAATACTCGCCGTCCTGCAGCACGATCGGCACCGAGATGTAGCTCTCGATGTTGTACAGGCGGGGCGTGTGGTGCTTGAAGTAGACCGGGTCCTGGCTGGCGTGGTCGATCACCACCGGCGCGCGCGCCGCCCGCGCTTCGATGCACAGCGTGGTCCGCACGTCGAGCCGGCCGCCGGGCAGCAGCCCGAAGCCGATCCCGTCGCGCACGGCGCAAGCGGTCCAGGTGTTGTCGCTGACGCGGGCGACGGCGGCGAAGCCCATGCCGGTCATCTCGCACACCACCTTCAGCAGCGAAGGGATGGCGCCGATGCGCCCGATCGCCGCGACGTCGCGGGCGATGGCTTCGGCGCTGTCGTCGATCTCCGCCATGCGAGCCTCAGGCAGCTTCCTTGTAGAACAGGTTGCGCTTCAGGGGGCGGGTCGCCAGCGGCTCCACCGCCTCGCGGATCGCGCCGATGTGCTCGGGCGTGGTGCCGCAGCAGCCGCCGACGATGTTGACCAGTCCCTCGGCCGCGAAATCGTGCAGCAGGCGCGAGGTCACGTCCGGCGTCTCGTCGAAGCCGGTTTCGCTCATGGGGTTGGGCAGGCCGGCGTTCGGGTAGCAGCTGATGAACGTGTCGTCCGCCACCCGCTGCAGCTCCTGGATGTAGGGGCGCATCAGCGCCGCGCCCAGCGCGCAGTTCAGGCCCACGGCCAGCGGCTGCGCGTGGCGCACGCTGTACCAGAAGGCGGTGACGGTCTGGCCGCTCAGGATGCGGCCGGAGGCGTCGGTCACGGTGCCGCTGATGACCAGCGGCAGCCTCTCGCCCGACGTCTCGAAGTATTCGTCGATCGCGAACAGCGCCGCCTTGGCGTTGAGCGTGTCGAAGATGGTTTCCACCAGCAGCAGATCGCTGCCGCCTTCGACCAGCGCCTCCACCTGCTCGTAATACGCCGCGCGCAAGGTCTCGAAATCGACGTTGCGCGCGCCCGGGTCGTTCACGTCCGGGCTGATGCTGGCGGTCTTGGGCGTGGGGCCGAGCGCGCCGGCGACGAAGCGGGGCTTGTCGGGCGTGGAGAACTTGTCGGCCGCGGCGCGGGCGATCCTCGCCGCTTCCAGGTTCATTTCGCGCGCCAGCGGGCCGAGCTCGTAGTCGTCCTGCGCGATGCTGGTGGCCCCGAAGGTGTTGGTCTCGATGATGTCGGCGCCGGCCGCCAGATAGCCCTCGTGGATGTCGCGGATCACGTCGGGCCGGGTCAGGTTCAGCAGCTCGCCGTTGTTCTTCACGTCCCTGCGGTGGTCCTGGAAGCGCTGGCCGCGGAAATCCGCTTCCGTCAGCTTGAAGCGCTGGATCATCGTGCCCATCGCGCCGTCCAGGATCATGATGCGCCGGGCCAGCAGGGCCGGCAGCGCCTGGCCGCGGGTGTAGGTGATGGGTTTCATGATGAGGACATTCTAGTTAGGACGGCCCGGCCCCGGGTCTTCCGGGACAATACGTCCATCTTGCAGCCTCCCCGCTCCGCCCCCCAATCCATCCTGCACGAGGTCTTCGGCTACGAGCAGTTCCGCGGCCCGCAGGCGGCCATCGTCGACCACGTCGTTGCCGGCGGCGACGCCCTCGTGCTCATGCCGACCGGCGGCGGCAAGTCGCTGTGCTACCAGATCCCCGCCATCGCCAGGCAGCGCGCCGGCCACGGCGTCGCCATCGTCGTGTCGCCGCTGATCGCGCTGATGCACGACCAGGTCGGCGCCCTGCATGAAGCGGGCGTCGAAGCCGACTTCCTGAACTCCACGCTGACCGGCGAGCAAGCCAACGCCGTCGAGAAGCGCATGCTGCGCGGCGAGATCACGCTGCTGTACGCGGCGCCGGAACGCGTCACGACGCCGCGCTTCCTGGCCCTGCTCGACCAGATGCACGAACGCGGACAGGTCAGCCTGTTCGCGATCGACGAGGCGCATTGCGTGAGCCAGTGGGGTCACGACTTCCGCCCGGAGTACCGGGCGCTGACCGTGCTGCACGAGCGCTATGCCGGCGTGCCGCGCGTCGCGCTGACGGCGACGGCGGATGCGATCACGCGCGAGGACATCGTCGAGCGGCTGCAGCTCGAACAGGCGCGCCAGTTCGTCAGCAGCTTCGACCGCCCCAACATCCGCTACACCATCGTCGAGAAAAAGGACGCGACGCTGCAGCTGCTGCGCTTCATCGAGCGTGACCATGCGGGCGACGCCGGCATCGTCTACTGCCAGTCACGCAAGCGCGTCGAGGAGATCGCGCAGACGCTGAGCGACCAGGGCATCGCCGCCCTGCCCTACCACGCCGGCCTGGATGCGGACGTGCGGCAGCGGCACCAGGACCGCTTCCTGCGCGAGGACGGCATCGTGATGGCGGCGACCATCGCCTTCGGCATGGGCATCGACAAGCCGGACGTGCGCTTCGTCGCCCACCTGGACATGCCAAAGAACATCGAGGGCTACTACCAGGAGACCGGCCGCGGCGGCCGCGACGGGCTGCCCGCTGCGGCCTGGATGGCGTACGGCCTGCAGGACGTCGTCAACCAGCGGCGCATGATCGACGAGAGCCCCGCCGGCGAAGAGTTCAAGCAGGTGATGCGAGGCAAGCTCGACGCGCTGCTCGCGCTCGCGGAAGCGACGGACTGCCGCCGCGTGCGGCTGCTCGGCTACTTCGGCGAACCGTCCACGCCTTGCGGGAATTGCGACAACTGCCTGACACCGCCGCAGATCTGGGATGGCACGGACGCGGCGCGCAAGCTGCTTTCGACGGTGTACCGCGTGCAGCAGATGAGCGGCATCAGCTTCGGCGCCGGCCAGGTCATGGACATCCTGCGCGGCAAGTCGACCGACAAGGTGACGCAGTTCGGCCACCAGAACATCACCACCTTCGGCCTGGGCGGAGAGTTCAGCGAGGCGCAGTTGCGCGGCGTTCTGCGCCAGCTGATCGCAACCGGCGCGCTGGCGGTGGATGCGCAGGCCTTCAACACGCTGCAGCTCACCGAGGGTTCGCGTGCCGTGCTCAAGGGCGAGACGCAGGTGCTGCTGCGCGAATCGGTGTCCGTCCCGGCCGAGCGGCGGCGCAGCCCGCGCGGCGGGCGCGGCGGCAGCGCGACGCCGTCAGCCGCAGCAGCGGCCCTCACGGCCGAAGGCC